>CAYVPF010000370.1:0-2905 GCA_964453355.1 uncultured Acidimicrobiaceae bacterium
AGGGTGTGAAGGCATGGGGCCGACGTCGTGGCGGTCTCTTGCTGGACGCAGGGGCGGCGCGGCCAAGCCAGCGCCCTGCGTGGTCCATCCCGGCGATCGCCCTTGGCTTGCTGGTTCTGGCTCTCGTCGCTGGTGTCGTAGCCATAGCGGTCCCCCGTTCAGCGGAGCGGCTGCCAGGTACGGCCCCGGCCGATTACTACAACTTTGGCCAAGGCCTGATCATGATCGGGGCGAATGGGGGTGTCTTCGCCTTCGGCAACGCACCCTTCAAGGGCTCCGAGGCCGGCCAACACCTCAACGCCCCCATCGTCGGCAGCGCCCGAACGGCCGACGGGCAGGGGTACTGGTTGGTCGGCTCCGATGGGGGTATCTACGCCTTTGGCGATGCTGCCTTCGAGGGGTCCGAAGGGGGCCAGCACCTCAATGCGCCGATCGTGGGTATGGCGGCCACCGGAGACAGCGGGGGCTACTGGTTGGTCGGTTCCGACGGTGGGGTCTACGCCTTCGGCGACGCTCCGTTCTATGGGTCTCTCCCGGCGAGCGGCATCACGCCGAACGGGGCCATCAGCGGCATCGCGGTCACCCGGGACGGTGGCGGGTACTGGCTGGTCAGTACCGGGGGGTCCGTGTACGCCTTCGGCGACGCTCCCAACTTCGGCTCCATGGCCGGCCAGCCACTGAGTGCGCCCATCTTCGGCATAGCCCCGGTCCCGAGCGGCCAGGGCTACTGGCTGGTGGGTTCAGACGGCGGTGTCTACGCCTTCGGCGACGCCCAGTTCTACAGCACCCCCGTACCGACCCATCTTCCCCTGCCGATCGTCGGGCTGAACCCGACCACAGATG
The DNA here is from genome assembly GCA_964453355.1 of uncultured Acidimicrobiaceae bacterium. GTDB lineage: Bacteria > Actinomycetota > Acidimicrobiia > Acidimicrobiales > RAAP-2 > DASZUK01. The sequence continues at coordinate 844 of CAYVPF010000370.1, forward strand.
GTGCCGGCTACTGGCTGGTGGGCTCCGACGGCGGGATGGTCACCTACGGGGACGCCCACTACATCGGCGGCGAGAGCAACAACACGGTGACAGAGATCGTGGGCATCGCCTCCAACCCGTCCCGCTATTGGCCCCCGATCCCCGGCGGGGACAGTCCGGCTGGCTCACCGGCCCTGGTGTCGAACGGGGATGGGCGTCTGGAGGCCTTCACCCGCACGACCAACTGCACCATGTACCACACGTGGCAGTCGACGGCCGGCTCGGCCAGCCCCTTTGGTGGCTTCTGGCCCATTGGCGCCTGCTTGGCCAGCAGCCCGGTGGTGGTTCGAGACGTCACCGGGGCCTTGGAAGAGTTCGCCATGACCAGCAGCGGTGCGGTCTTCCACGAGTGGCAGACCTCACCGGGAGGAGCGTGGACCGCCTGGCAGGGGACCTCAATGGTGGCGGTTCCCGGTACCCAGTTGGCCGCGGTTGTCCAACCGGCTGGTGCCGTCGATGTGTACTTCAGGGCGGCGAACGGCTGCCTCTGGCATGCCTGGCAGTCGACCGCCGGCCAGCCGACAACCCTGGGCGGCTCCTACCAGGTGGGCAATGCCTGCAACGTGGCCTCCGATCCGGCCGTGGTCGTCCAGCAGAACGGGCAGACGGTGGTGCTGTTCGATGCCACCAACGGCCAGGTTTGGGAGACGAGTGACGCCGGGGCCAACCAGCAAAATAGCTGGCACACGACGTCGGGCACGCCGCTGTCAAACATCGAGTCGGGCACCGACCTCGCCGCCGTCAACGAGGCCAACGGCAAGGTGGCCGTCTTCGGGACGCCGGTGAACAACCAGGTCTGGCGGATCGAGGAGGCAACCGCCAACAGCCCGGGCGCCTTCTCTGCCGCCGCCCCGATCGCCGGGGCCACAGAGCTGGCCAACGCCGGCTTCGAGGACACGCCCGTCGTGGCCGTGAACCAGAACGGGCACTTCGACGTGATCTACACGGGGCCCAACAGTTGTCTCTGGCACGCCGTCGAGAGCGGTCCTTCGACGAACGCCTACGTGGGCCCCTTCCCGCTCAATGGTTGCCAGTCCGGCGGCACCATCCCGGCGGTGACCCTCGACAGCGATGGCCGGGTGGTCATCGTGGTCAACTCCGGTGCGACCTGGGAGAACTACGAGGTCTCGCCCAATACAAGCGGCAATTTCTCACTCTGGCAGACCATCGGGTGAGGGCGGTGGGGGTCCGGGAAGCCGGATGGTTGCCGCGGCGGATGGCCATGGTCGTGGGGACCAGCGAGCGGCTGTCGATACGGCGGGGTTGAGACCTGGAGAACAGTCCGCCCAGACGGTGCGTGGCGGATCTGGCAATTCGTGGGCGTAGGAAAGGGAGCGAATGACCACACGCGGGAACGAAGACCCCGACACGTCCCCAACGGGCAACAGCCCGACCGAGGACGCCCCGTCGGCCGACCAGCCGGCCACGCCCGGCCGGCGGCGTTGGCGCATCGCCCGGCTCTCCGGCCGGGGGGCCGTGGCCGCCGTGGTCGTGGCCGTGGTAGTCGTGGCCGTGGCCACCACCATCGGGGTGGACATCTCCCTCTCGTCGCCGACCAGCCCGGTCGGCGGGTCCTCCTCGGTGGGTGGGCCGTCGCCGGTCGGATCGACGACCACCACGACGTCGAGCGGACCCGGGGTGACGGTGGGTGGTCCGACCACTACCACCACTGTCCCGGCCCAGACAGGCGCCCCGGTGGTGCCCTCGGCCGGCGGGTCTCTGCAAGGCCACGGGGCCTTCAACGCCGTGACCTGCTCGGCCGCCACAGAGTGCCTGGCGGTAGGGGCCGACGCCACAGGAAACGGGGTGGCGGCCACCACCGGTGATGCCGGTTCGACGTGGACAACACAGGGCCTGCCCAAGGGCGTGGCCACTCTGTATGCCGCCACCTGTCCGTCGGGGACACACTGCGTGGCCGTCGGCCAGGGATCGGTGGTCTCGACCACCGACCGTGGCCAGCACTGGGCGGTGTACACCCCGCCGGCCAACACCACTCTCCTCGGGGTCACCTGCACGACGGGGT
>CAYVPF010000371.1:0-2883 GCA_964453355.1 uncultured Acidimicrobiaceae bacterium
GCAGGGTGCACCGGGCGCTGCGGGGCGTTCGCCGGTCCACGGGGGTCCACGGGCCGGGCCCGTTGCCGATGTTTCTCCGGCTCGCCGGTGCGAGTTTTAGAGCGGATACGCTCAATTTCCCGCGCCGGCGCGTCGCTGGGAATTGTCGTCCCGACCTTCGCCAGGGTGGGCCCCCGGGCGAGTCAGGTGGCCGCAAGACGGACTCCTGACCTGGATGTTCACGTCTTGCTGACGCCCATCAGGTAGAGGTTGCGGCAACTCGGGTGGCAGGGCGGAGGGCCAGTGATGATGAACAGGCGCCGGTGGGCGGGTTTGGGTGTCGTGGCGGTGGGCGGCGGCCGGCGAACTTCGGTAACTGGGGGCCTCATGTCGCGCCTCGGAGCCCTCGGTGCGGTCCTCTGCCTCGTGACCGTCCTGCTGCCAACCCTTGGCTCCCTGGCGGTCACCAGCACCCCAGCCGGGGCCCAGACGGTGGCCACCTGGGTCGCCGAGGGCGGGACGTCGAACCCCACACCGACGCCCAACAACACCTGTGGGGTCTGGTTCTCGGCCACCCCACCAGCCGGGGACAACGCGGCGACGGTGGTGCTCAGCGGCGCCGGAGGCGGCGGTGGCTCCCGCCGCAACGGTGGGGCGCCGACCGGTGGCGACGGGGCCCAGGTCACCGTCCAACTCACCGGGATCTCCGGCAGCGTGGTCGTGGAGACCGGCTGTGGCGGGCAGGACGGCCATCCCGGGACAAAGGGGTACCCCGACCCGACAACATCCACAGAGCCCGGGTTCGGGACGGCGAGCGGGGGTGTGGGGTACGGCAACGGCGGCGACAGCGGCACAGCCCCCTCTAACGACTTCTACGAGGCCGGCGGCGGCGGCGGTGCCGGATCGGCGCTGTGCATCGGGACGACGGGCTGCGTGGTGCCGGTGGTGGTGGCGGCCGGCGGCGGTGGTGCCGGGGGAGAGAACGACTGCGAGACGACAGACACCGCCGGGAGCGGCGGGTCGGGTAGCGGCGGGTCGGGCACCGATACAGGGCCCTCGGGGTCTGCCGTGAACGACGGCGGCCGTGGTGGCGACGGTGCCAACGGTGCCAACGGCGGGGGCGGCGGCTCCGCCACGTCGGCGGGCGGCGGCGGGGCAGGCTACGACACACAGGGCGGCAGCAGCGGCGACAACACCCCTTGGGCGTCCAACGGCGGCGCCGGGAACACCCCGAGCCACAGCACGATCGGTGGGACCGGCGGCGGCGGCGGCGGCGGCTTCACCGGTGGCGGCGGTGGGGGCAGTGACACCTGCAGCTTCGAAGGCGGCGGAGCGGCCGGTGCCGGCGGCGGCGGCTCGTCGGCGATCAACCTGACGTACGTCAACGGCGCGTTGACCGACCCGTGGGGGACCGGGGCCGCCGGCGGGACAGCCAACGCCGATGGCTACGGCGACGAGGGCACGATCACACTGACGTGGACCGGGAGCGCACCGAGCCCGACATCACCGACCATCACCGGCCTGTCCTCGTCGTCCGGGAACCAAGCCGGCGGGACAAAGGTGACGATCACCGGCACGAACCTGTGGGCCACGGCGGTCACCTTCGGCGGCCGGGCCGCCACCATCACATCGGCCTCGGGCAGTCAGCTCGTGGTGACCATTCCCCCCGGCACAGGGCCGGCTCCGGTGGTGGTCACCACGAGTTTCGGGACAGCGTCGAGCGTCTACCACTACGACAAGAGGACAGCCGTCTGGACGGCCACGACGGCCGGAACGCCCAATGCCGACTGCGGCCAGTGGTTCACGACCACAGCACCGCCCAATGCGATCGAGGGCCTGCTGACGCTCAGCGGGGCGGGCGGTGGCGGCGCCGTCTACGCCACAGGAGACCAGCCGACTGCCGGGTCGGGTGCCCAGGTCACCGCCACCTTGAGTGGCCCGGCGGTGACCTCCGCGCTGTCGGTGATCACCGGTTGTGGCGGCGGGACGGCGAACAATCGGACAGACAAGGGCACAGATGACGGCGACGCCGGGAGCGGTGGGTCGGGCGCGGCCTCGGGTGCCGGTGGCGGCGGGGCGAGCCAAAGCAGTAGCCACGCCGTAGGTGCTCCCGGAGGCGGCGGTGGCGGGGCATCGGCCCTGTGTCGAGGTGACCTCACAACCTGCAACGACGACGCCTTCGCCACACGGACAGCGGCCGAGACGGACGCCGTGGCCGTGGTCGGCGGAGGCGGCGGTGCCGGTGGCGAGTTCGACTGCTCCGGCAGCGACTCCGGGGGCAGCGGGGGATCGGCCCACAGCTCCAGGACGAACAGCGGAGACACACCCGGGGTGACAGCGTACGAGAACGACGGAGGGTCAGGGGATACCGGGAACGACGGGCAGGGCGGGCAGGGCGGGACGTTCACCTACGGCGGGCATGCCGGCGGCGGTGGGAACAGTTCGACAACACGCAGCAGCGAGAACGGTGGTGATGGCCACTTCACCCCCTGGGCCTCACGGGGCGGCGGGGGTGGCACAGGGCAGGCCGGGGGCGGCGGCCAGAGCTCTGGCGGCGGCGGCGGGGGCGGCGGCTACGCCGGGGGTCAGGGTGGCGGGGCTGACTACTGTCAAACCGGCGAGAACGCCGCCGGTGGCGGCGGTGGCGGCTCCTCGGTCGTGGCGGCGGCGGATGTCACCGGCACGCCGGACTTCAGCTCGGGAGCGTCCGGCGGGGTCAGCAACCAGCAGTACTACCCACGGGCGTCCATCTCGTGCTCGCACGCCGGCACCACACCGACAGATGCTGGTTGCCCCGGGTACGTGGAGCTGACCTGGATCATGCGTACAGCGCAGGCCATCTCCTTCACCACCCCGCCTCCGGCCCATACGACGGTGGGCGGCCCGACCTACACCCCGCAGGCC
>CAYVPF010000372.1:0-2870 GCA_964453355.1 uncultured Acidimicrobiaceae bacterium
GGGCGAACCCGGTCCGGGTCCGCACCGTCGGTGAGGCCGTGGCGGCGGCCCTGCGGCTGGCCCGGGAGGAGCAAACGGCGCTGGCGGGTACCATTCCTCCGTGGTCGACCGCGGCAGCGAGGCCCTGAACGCCGCCCTGGCCCTGGTGGCCCCGGGCACGCCGTTGCGGGCCGGCCTGGACCGGATCCTCCTGGCCAAGCGGGGAGCCCTGGTCGTCGTCGGCGACGAGCCGGCGGTCCTGTCCATCTGCACCGGCGGTTTCCTCCTGGACGCCGAGTTCAGCCCCCAGCGGCTGTCGGAGCTGGCCAAGATGGACGGGGCCATCATCCTGGCCTCGGACGCCTCCCGCATCGCCCGGGCCAACGTGCACCTGGTGCCGAGGGCATCCATCCCCACCACCGAGACCGGCACCCGGCATCGGACGGCCGAGCGGGTGGCCCGGTCCCTGGACGTCCCGGTCATCACCGTCTCCGAGGCCATGGCCACCGTCGCCGTGTACCGGGGCGCCCGCAAGCACACCTTGCAGCGCACCGGCCGGCTGGTCGACCGGGCGTCCCAGGCCGTGCTGGCCGCCCAGCGGTTCAAAGGTCGGTTCGACCTGGCCGTGGCCATGCTGTCCACCCTGGAGGTGGAGGACAGCGTGTCGGTCCGCGACGTGGTGGCCGTGCTGCGGCCCGGGGAAATGGTGCTGCGGTTCGCCGAGGAGATCGAGGGGTACCTGGTCGAGCTGGGCGAGGACGGGCGGCTGATCCGGCTGCAGATCGAGGAGCTGGGCGCCGGCGTCGGTGAGGACCTGCACCTGGTGGCCCTCGACTACGTCACCGCCGGCGGCGGCCACCACCACGGGGACGGCGACGGCCGGCCCGGGGCCGGGCAGGACGGCGCCAAACCGGACGGGGACGGGGCCGCCGACGGCTCGGCCCGGGACCGGCGGAAGCTGCGGGCCACCGAGGCGTTGGCCCGGCTGCACGCGGTCGGCGACGACGACCTCGCCGACCCGGCCACCGTCGCCTCGGTGCTCGGCCTGGGGTCGCAGCCGACCACCTTGGACCTCGGCGTGGAGGCTCGGGGCTACCGGCTGCTGCACCGGCTGCCGCGGATGTCCGACATCATCATCGAGCGCATCGTCGACCGGTTCGGCACCCTGCCGCAGATCATGCAGGCCTCCCTGGCCGACCTGGAGCAGGTGTCCGGGGTGGGCGCGGCCAAGGCCCGGTCGGTGAAGGACGGGTTGGCCCGGATGATCGAGGCCAGCATCCTGGAACGCTACGAATGACCGTTCGTTCGGGGGACGGACGGTCGTGGCGTCCGGTCAGGTAAACTAGGGGGCCGTCATTCAGCCGGTTCGGCTCGGCACAGCTGGCGGACCCCGGCCCGTTTTCCCATCATCTCGGGGTCGACGGGCGGTCGGGCCCGCCGGAAAAACCCTCAAGGAGTCCTGTGTTCAAGGTCGGTGACAAGGTGGTCTACCCCCACCACGGCGCGGCGGTGGTGGAGAAGCGGGAGACCAAAGTGGCCTTCGGCGAGAAGCGGGAGTACCTGGTCCTGCGGTTGGCCTACGGCGACCTGACCCTGATGGTGCCGGCCGACAACACCGAGGGGGTGGGCCTCCGCGAAGTGATCAACGACGAAGAGGTCGAGGAGGTCTTCGCCGTCCTCCGCAAGAAGGAAGCCCGCATGCCGACCAACTGGTCGCGGCGGTACAAGAACCACTCCGAGAAGCTCCGGTCCGGCGACATCTACCAGGTGGCCGAGGTCGTCCGGAACCTGTCCATCCGGGACAAGGACAAGGGGCTGTCGGCCGGCGAGAAGCGGATGCTCAGTCGGGCCCGGCAGATCCTGGTGTCCGAGCTCACCTTCGCCCTCGGCGTCGACGAGGAGACGGCCGAGCAGCGCCTGAACGACGCCCTGCCGTAGGCCGGCGACCGATGGGGTCGAACGGTCACGGCGGCCCGGTATGGGCCGTGGTCGTCGCCGGCGGATCGGGGACCCGGTTCGGCCGGCCCAAGCAGTTCGCCGATCTGGCCGGTAGGCCGGTGGTGGCCTGGGCGGTGGACGCCGCCCGGTCCGTGGCCGACGGCGTGGTCCTGGTCCTGCCGGCCGAGCCGGTGCCCGCCGGTGTGGGGGCTGCCGGTCCGGGGACGGTCAGTCCGACCGACTGCTTCGGGGCCGACACCGTCGTCGCCGGCGGCCCGTCCCGGTCTGCCTCGGTCCGCCTCGGCTTGGCCGCCGTCCCTGACGACGCCACGGTGGTGGTCGTCCACGACGCCGCACGACCGGTGGCTGGTCCGGAGCTGTTCGCCGCCGTCCTGGACGCCCTCGCCGACGGCACCGCTGGGGGCGCCATCTGTGCCGTGCCGGTCGCCGACACCTTGAAGCGGGTGGTGCCTGACCCATTGACACCAGGTCGGGTCACCGTGACCGAGACCGTCGCCCGCGACGACCTGGTGGCGGTGCAGACCCCACAGGCCTTCCGGGCCGAGATCCTCCGGCGGGCCCACGCCGCCGGCGGGGAGGCCACCGACGATGCCGGGCTGGTGGAGGCCCTCGGGGCTACGGTGCGGGTCGTGGCCGGCCACCCTGACAACCTGAAGCTGACCACCCCGGCCGACCTGGCCTATGCCCAGCACCTTTTGGAAGGCCGTTGACGGTGCGGATCGGTCAGGGGATCGACGTCCACCCGTTCGCCGGTGACCCCCACCGTCCCCTGGTGCTCGGCGGGGTGGTGGTCGAAGGCGCCCGCGGCCTGGCCGGGCACAGCGACGCCGACGCCGTCGCCCATGCCATCGCCGACGCCCTGCTCGCCGCCGCCGGCCTCGGCGACCTCGGCCGGCACTTTCCCGACGACGACCCCGCCTGGGCCGGCGCCG
>CAYVPF010000373.1:0-2868 GCA_964453355.1 uncultured Acidimicrobiaceae bacterium
GGCGACTGGAACGGGGGCGGGGCCTTCTTCGTGGACCTGGTCACGACCACCTGGGAAGTGATCGTGGACTGGGCCGGCGACGATCGGCACTACGCCGTCTTGGACCTGCTGTCGGCCGTCCGCTGCCGGCTCCGACGGCAGATGCTGGCGCACCGGGCCGGCCGGGACCGGCTGGTGCTCGGCCTGGACGTGGAGGCTCTCCCGGCGACGCCGTGGCACACCGGCAGCACGGCCCTGGACGAACTGGCCCGGACCATCGACGATCTGGCCGGCAATGGCCTCGATCCCATGGACGCGGCGGTGCTGTATGGCCACGGGGTCCTCGGGATGAGCATCACGGAGCTCTCGCGGATGAGTGGGCTATCCCGTCGACATCTTGGCGGATGCCGGGACCGGGCGCTGACCAAAATTATGGCGTAGCGCTCCGTAATGTCTCATCGTGACCGGGAGCGGGAATGCAGAAAATTCCACCAAAGGTTTGACCGACCGTCCGTCCTACCGGGGACGGCCCCACTGGTGGGCGGTCCTGGCCGTCGCCCTCGCCCTCATGGCGCTGGTGGCGGCGGTGTCCCAGGCCGACGACCACCACCACCACCTGGACCGCAGGTCCGCCGCTCGGCGGCCGCCGAACACCACGACGAGGACCACGGTGGTGGCCCCGGGCCGAGGCGGTCGGGCGGCCTCTCCGTCATCGACCACCGGACCCGCCGGGAGCTCCTCGGCCCCGCCCGACCGCCCGGTGACGGCCATGACAGCGGCCACCACCTCGGGTTCTACGGACGGGGCGACCGGCACCGGCCCGGGGACGACGGCACCCACCCCGACCCGCTCGACCGGGGTGGCGGGGACCACGGCGACCACCACCACGGCCACCAGCACCACGACCGAACCGACGTCCACGACGACCACGGCGCCGTCCACCCAGGACTTCTCCGGTTACCTGGCCTATCCCGACGACGTGTCGGCCGTCTACGAGACCGCCGGGTCGAGCGCCGTGACCGCCACCGCCACCTGGTCGGGGACACTCACACTCACACTGTCGATATCCTGTTCCAACCTGACCAGCAGCAAATTGGGCCCCTCCGGCATTTCGGTGTCCGTCGATGACGAACAGGCCGATGACGGACCATGTAGCGTCACCATTGCCGAACCCCCGTCGGCGGAGGGGACGGTGGAGTATTCACTGTCCATCGCCCGAAGTTCGGGCTGACCATACGGTTATTTGGTCCGGAAGGGGTACGGCTGTGCGACAAAAGACCGCCGATCTCGCCGCCGGGGTGGCCGCGGCGGTGTTGATCTTCGCCGCGGTCCCCGCCGTGCTGGTGGCCCTGACCGGGCTGCCGGACCCGGCCCGGCTGGCCCACGTCCGGCTGGCGTCGGCCGAGACAGACCTTCGGGTACTGGCCGCGGTGGCCTGGGTGGCCTGGATCGGCTGCTGCGGACCGCTGCTGGCCTCGGTGGTGCGCCGCGTCCGGCGCCGGGACGTGTCGACGCCGGCGGGCGCCCGGGTCCCGGAGTGGGTGGCCAGCCGGATCGCCGCCGCCGTGCTGGCGCTCGGCTCGTTCAGCGTCACGAGCGCCGCCGGCGCCGTCAGTGGCGGGTCGGCCCCGATCGCCACCGCCCTGGCCACCCCGGCGGCTACCGGCACCCACGCCGCCACATCCACCGGTGTCCGGCCCACCGTCGCCGCCCCACCGGCCGCCGGGGCGGCGACCTCGACACCAGCCGGTTCCGCGACGGGGACAGCGGTGCCGTCTTCGTACACGGTGGCCGATGGCGACACCCTGTGGTCGATCGCCCAGCAGTTCTACGACGACGGCAGCGAATGGCCGACCATCGCCACGGCCAACCTGGGCCGGATCATGGACGACGGCACCCGGTTCATGGACCCCAGCCTGATCCGCCCGGGCTGGGTGCTGGTCCTCCCGCCGGTCTCGCCGGCTACCGCACCGGCTGAACCCCTGGCCGCCCCGGTCACGGCCACTCCGGCGGCTACGACGGCGACGACGACGACGACGGCGGCGGCGGCGGCGGCGGCGGCAACGTCGCCGCCGCGACTACCCGACGCACCGCTGATCGGGACGGCCGGTGACGAGCACGTCACTGGCGGTGGCCAACGGCATGCCGCCGGGGGCGGCCAGAAGCACGGCGTGGCCCGGCCGGCCACCGCGGCGCAGGGGAAGAAGCACGAGCGGGGCGGCGAGCCGACGACGCCGGGGCCGATGCCACTGCCGGAGCTGGTCGCGCTGGGCACCGGGGCGGTCCTGGCGGCGGCGTTGGCCCGGCGGGCCCGGCGGGCCCGGCACCGGACGGCGCTGGTCCGCCCGGAGGGTGGGCTGTCGACCGGTCCGTCGGAACCGGCGGCCGGTGCGGCCGCCGACCTGGTGCCCTTCGAGCGGACCCCGGCCCTCGACTGGCTGGAGGCGGCCAACCGTCACCTGGCCGCCGCCCTGGAGGCGTCGGGACGGGCCCGCGATGTGCCGTCGGTCCGGCTGGTGCGCGTGGGCTCGGACGGGGTGGAGGTCCGGCTGGCCGGACCGGTGGCCTGGGCGCCTTCCGGCTGGGTGCCCACCGACGGCCAGACGTGGCTGCTGCCGGCGACAGGCGACCAGGAGACCGTGTTCCGAGCCGGCCGGGGCAAGGAGCCGTGGCTGCCCGCCCTGCTGCCGGTGGGCACGAACGCCGAAGGGACCTGGCTGGTGCCGGCCGAACCTGGAAGCTGCCTGTCCGTTCTCGGCCCCGCGGCCGGCGATCTGACGGCGGCGATGCGGATGGCGGCGGACAGCTGGGCCTGGGCCGAGCAGCTGGTGGTGACCGACGACTGCCGGATGGCCGAGGAGCGGTGGACGACCGCCAACCCGTGGGGGG
>CAYVPF010000374.1:0-2841 GCA_964453355.1 uncultured Acidimicrobiaceae bacterium
CCTGCAGTTGCGGGTGCAGCCGCACCCGCCGCTGCGTCGCCGTGGTCCCGGCCAGGTCGCCGAAATGCTTCTCCTCGCTGACGGCCAGCACGTACGCCGTCACGTGGTCCACCCCGGCGCCGTCCAGCAGCCGCCGGCTCCAATCTTCGAGCAACGCCGCCTTGTCGGCCAGCGGCACCGCCGTCGGATCGGTCCGGTGGGGGGACGTCCATGTCACGTGGCCGTGGGCTGGCTCCGCCGCCGGTTCCACCGGCAGGCCGCCGGCCAGCGCCGTCGTCCGGGCGGCATCCACCGCCTGAGCGGCCAGGCCGGCCACCGTTCCGGGGTCCATCGCTACCGTGGCGGCGAACCCCATCGACCCGTCGTGGACCACCCGCAGGCCCACCCCCAGCTCGGTGTCGTCGGCCGCCGTCTCCAGCCGGCCGTCGCGGAGCGCCACCATCTGCGAGCGGATCCGCTCCACCCGGACCTCGGCATGGGAGGCCCCGAGGCGGGCCGCCTCCGAGAGGGCGGCGTCGCGGACGGCGGCCACTAGATCCGGGTCCAGGCCGTCGGCGGACATTCCCTGCACGCTAATCGCCTGGCGCGTGGCCAGGTCGGCCCCGAGCTGGGTCGATTCCGAAGACCGTCGCAACCTAAAGTGCCACGGCAGCGGGTCTCGAGGGGAGAGGGAATGTGAAGCGACGTCGTCGCGTTGGCGGGTGCATCCTGGCGGTGCTGGTTGTCTCGGCGGGCAACGCTTTCCTCCCCTCGAGCATCGTCGGGGCGACGACAGCCGGTCCGGGCACAGGCCCGTCGGAGCTGTCGTGGCACGTGGAAGCGGCATACGCCAAGACCACAGTGCCGCCCCTTAATGGCGCGGCTTGCGGCAGCGAGACAGATTGCGTGGCGGTCGGCCAGAACGGGACGGGGGCCGACGGGGTCGTGACCACCTCGGATGGCGGGGGCAGTTGGACGTCGCGTTCGGTCTATACAAAGACAGCTGTTCTCACACTTCGGGCGGTTGCCTGCCCGTCGGCGACCCGGTGTATCGCCCTCGGTTCTGCGCTGACAGGCGTGACCAAAATCGGGGAAGATGTGGCGCTGATAACCAACAACGGTGGCAGCACATGGAGCCACGTGGTGGTGCCCGGGCTCATGAACGGGATCTCCTGTCCGACGGCCACAGTCTGCGTCGCCGTGGGCGGGGACGCCGCAGCGCGTAGCACCGATGGTGGAACGGCTTGGGTGCCGGCGACCGTCCCTCTGGCGACGACAGTGAGCCTGACCGGCGTGTCGTGTGGCTCGAGTGCGGACTGTGTGGCGGTCGGCATGAAGCAGGTGGGGCTCGACAGCGAGGGGTACGTCCTCCTGATCACGGATGGGGGAGCGTCCTGGACGGCCGGCGTCATTTCCTCCGACGGCCTTCAGGCGGTCGCCTGTCCCAGCGCGTCGACCTGCGTGGCCATAGGTCGGGGAACAAGTGGGACAAGGATCGAGACGACCGCCGATGGAGGCGGATCCTGGACTGGCGATACAGCGCGAGACGTCTTCCAGCCCTCAGCTGTGGCCTGCGCCACCGTCACAGATTGCCTGGTGGTCGGTAGCGCCGGGACCCTGGTGACCACCGACGGCGGCGCCGGCTGGACCGATGCGCCGGTCGTGCCCGACGGCAGCGTGGCTTCGGCCATGACGTGCCCCTCGTCATCGAGCTGTGTGGCGGTGGGAGCCGGCACGACAGGTGGCGGTGGCCACCTCATCGGAACCGACAAGCCGTTCGCCCGTGCGGCGCTCACGACCACGACCATGAGCATTTCCCCGGCCGACGCGACGGAGGGACAGACAGTGACCTTCTCGGCCACCGTCACCAGCTCTGCCGGTACGCCAAACCAGGGGAGGGCGGTGTTCTTCTCCTCATCGACAGAGTTCTGTTCGGCCCCGGTGAGGTCGGGTCACGCCTCCTGTCATAACAGTGTCTTCTCGGTCGGCCCAGGCCAGGTCGTCACGGGACGCTACGTCCCGACAACAATCCAGTCCGGCTACGCGTCGTCCACAACGACGGCGGTTCTTTCCGTGGCCCCCTCGCCACCTTCCCCGCCCGAGGGGGCGACGACGTCCGACAGTGCCAGCTCTGCCTCCGCCACAGGGGACGCCACGGCTCAGTCCGGGAACGTCGGCGCGGTGGGCTCGGGGTTCGGATCCGTCACGGTCGCCAACTACGCGGGCAACCCGTCCGGGGTGGCGATCCCGAACGGGACCGGCGCCTTCTACGACGTCGAGGTCGGTACCGGCTCGAACTTCTCGACCGTGACCATCACCATCTGCGACCCGGGAATGGGGACAGCGCTCCAGTGGTTCGACGGCTCGACGTGGGCCCGGTTCTCCAGCCAGACGACGTCCAACGGCTGCCTCGTGGCCACCGTGAACGGCAGTACGACGCCGACCCTGACAGAGCTCACCGGCACGATCCTGGCCGTGACCTCTGCCCGATCTGCGCCGCCCCCGACACCGTCACCGTCGCCGGTTCCGTCGCCCGCGCCCGCGCCCGCTCCCACCCCGCCAGCGGCGGCGGCCGCCTCGGGCTATGACCTGGTCGGCAGTGACGGCGGGGTCTTCGTCTTCCCGAACGGGCAGAGCGGCGGTTTCTACGGCTCGTTGCCCGGGCTGGACGTCCACGTCAGTGACGTCGTCGGCATCGTCCCGTCAAGCGACGACCGCGGCTACTTCCTAGTGGGCGCCGACGGTGGCGTGTTCAGCTTCGGCGACACGAGCTTCGAGGGATCGCTGCCCGGGCTCGGGGTCAGCGTCCGGGACATCGCCGGCATCGTGCCCACCAGCGACGACCGGGGGTACTTCTTGGTA
>CAYVPF010000375.1:0-2838 GCA_964453355.1 uncultured Acidimicrobiaceae bacterium
ACCCCACCTCGTCCATGGACCACTTGGCCATGAACGTGGCCGACCGACCCTCCTGGGCGGCGATCTCCTTGACCCCGCTCTTGAACACCAGGTGCCGGTCGGCCGTCTCCAGGGCCAGGCCGTAGGTGACGTTCACCTCGTGCTGCCCCCGGCCGGCCTCCCCCTTGGACGACTCCACCGGGATGCCCGCCGCCACCATCTCGTTGCGGATCCGGCGGACCACGTACTCCTCCCGGGACGTCTGCTGCAGCTGGTAGTCCTCGATGCCGCCGGCGTGGGGCACCAACCCCCGCCAACCCTTGGCGGTGGCCTCTTCGTAGGTGTCCTTGAACAGGTAGAACTCCAGCTCGGTGGCGCAGCGGACCGTGAACCCGCGGTCGGCGGCCCGCTCGATCTGGCGCCGGAGGATCCGCCGGGGGGACACCTCCACCGGCCGGCCGTCCCTGTCCGCCAGGTCGCACACCACCAGGGCCGTGCCGTCCATCCACGGCGGCAGCCGGGTGGTGGCGTAGTCCGGCACCGCCACCAGGTCGCCGTAGCCGGTGTCCCAGTTGGTGAACCGGTAGCCGGGCAGCGGCTCCATGTCCACGTCCACGGCCAGCAGGTAGTCGCAGACCTCCATGCCGTGGTCGGCGGCGTGCGCCAGGAAGAACGGCCCGGTCATCCGCTTGCCCACCGGCCGGCCCTGCATGTCCGGGAACGCCAGCACCACGGTGTCCACGGTGCCGTCGGTGACGAGCTCTCGGAGGGCCGCCAGGTCGGGCATGCCGCACTATTGCGCCTGCCGGCGCCGCCGACAAGCGCCCGGCCGCCGGCTCGCTGCTGTCGGGCGGGGACCGCGGCTCCGGGGCGGGGCGGGGCGGGGCGGCTGTGGCCGTTTTTCCGTGGACCGCGCCGGCGCGACTTTTAGAGCGTATCCGCTCAAACGCGGCGTTCAGTGGCGTCAGAAAACATGTGCCACCGGCCCATCCTCCGGACCGCCCAGAGGCGACGTCGGTACGCTGGGCCGGTGACCGCCGACCGTCGCGCCGCCGACCTGGCGCTGGTGGGGGTGACCACCTATCACGCCCGGGCGGCCTGGGGTCCGTGGGACCGTCCGGCCGCAGTCTTGCCGGCCGCCTACTTCGAGCTGGTCGCCGCCGCCGGCGGTCGGCCGTTGCTGCTGCCCCCGGTTCGCTCCGCGCCCGATGGCCCCGGGGCCGGGGCGGCCGAGCTGGTGGCCACCCTGGACGCCCTGGTGCTGGTCGGCGGCGGCGACCTGGATCCCGCCGGGTACGGCCTGGCCGGCCATCCGGCGGTCGACGGGGTCGACCAGGACCGCGACCGCTCGGAGGAGGCCCTGTTGGCGGCGGCCCTCGACCGCGACCTGCCGGTGCTGGCGATCTGCCGCGGCCTGCAGCTTCTCAACGTCTACCTCGGCGGCACCCTGCTGCCGCATCTGCCCGACGTGGTGGGCCACGACGGCCACCGCCCGGCGGCCGGCCAGTTCGCCGACGTCGACGTGATCACGGTCCCCGGCACCCGGATGGCCGACATCCTCGGGGCCACGGACACCGTCCGGTGCTCCCACCACCAGGCCGTCGACCGGCTGGGGACCGGCCTGGTGGTCTCCGCCAGCTCGTCCGACGGGGTGGTGGAGGCGGTGGAACTGCCCGGTCACCGGTTCGTGGTCGGAGTGCAGTGGCACCCCGAAGAGACCGGCGACCGGCGGCTGTTCGACGCCCTGCTGGCCGTCGCCGGTTGACCGCCGCGCCCTCTCGGCCGACCGACCGGCCGGTCCCAGGGCGGTGTCCTCCGGACCTGCACGGTAAGGTCTCCGGCCATGGCGAAGAGTGGGGCCCGTAAGGTCATTAAGCCGGTAGCGGCCACGGTGGGAGTCGTGGGCACCATGGCCAGCATCTGGTGGTTCGCTCTGAAGCCACGCCGGAAGGCCAAGGCCGAGAAGAACGGCTGATACCGCCGGCGGCCGGCCGGTCGTCGGCGTTAGTGGCTGAGGTGGCCGAGGTCGATGACGAATTCGCAACCGGTCAGGTGGCGGCCGTCGTCCGAGGCGATGTAGGCCACCGCGGCGGCCACGTTCTCCGGCTCGATGAGCGCCGGGGGGAGGATGGCGCCGAAGATCGACGCCTGCTCCGGGGCGTCGGCGAGGAGCGCCGGCAAGGTCTCGTCCCGTCCCATGGGGGTGTCGACGCCGAACGGATGCACCGACACCACCCGGATGCCGTACTGCCCGACCTCGTTGGCCAACGTCTTGGCCATGCCGGTGATGGCGAACTTGGATGCCACGTAGTGGCTCAGCCACGGTGCGCCCTTTTTGCCGGCCACCGAGCTGGTCACCACGACGGCACCACCGGTGCCCTGGGCGATCAGGGTGGGAACCGCCGCCTTCAGGGTGTGCCAGGTGCCGACCACGTTGACGTCCATCATCGTCCGGAACTGTTCTTCGGTGAGCTCCCACAACAGCCCGTAGGAGCAGATCCCGGCGTTGGCCACCACCACGTCCAACCGGCCCAGCTCGGCCACGCCTTCGTCGACGGCGGCCTGCAACGCCTCCATGTCGCGGACGTCCACCACCCGGGTGACGATCCGCCGCCCCAGGGCCACCACCGCCTGTTCGGTGGCCTCCAGATCAGCGCGGGTGGCCCCGTCGTACGTGACGGTGGAGACCGCTTCGCAGAGGTCGACGGCCAGGATGTCGGCGCCTTCCTCGGCCAGCCGGATGGCTTCGGCCCTCCCTTGCCCCCGGGCGGCACCGGTGATGAACGCCACCTTGCCCTCGAACCTGCCGGCCATGTTCCCCTCCCGCGTCGGGCCACCACCGCCGGATGGCCCCAACGG
>CAYVPF010000376.1:0-2834 GCA_964453355.1 uncultured Acidimicrobiaceae bacterium
CCCCGGCCTGCTCCAGGAGGTAGGCGATCCGCTGTAGCGCAGCGACGGGGTCCACGGGTGGGTCCTACCCGCTCATCCGTCGGCAGAGGCGGTGCCGAAGATCTGCTGCAGCTCGTAGGGGACCGGGGTGTCCAACTGGCCGTAGGTGCACGACGACGGGTCCCGGTCCGGCCGCCACCGGCGGAACTGGGTGGCGTGGCGGAACCGGTCGCCCTGCAGGTGGTCGTAGGCCACCTCGCAGACCTGGCTGGGGACCAGTGGGGTCCAGCTGGTGTCCCGGCCCTGCGACCACCGGTTGGGGGCGTCCGACGGGGCGCCGTCGCCGCGGTCGGCCGGGTCGGCCAGCCACGGGTGGGGCTGGTCCGGCGGCAGCAGCAACGGGGCCAGCTCGTCCAACAGCTCGGCCCGGCGGGCGGCACTGAACGACGAGCACACCCCCACCCGGTGCAGCAAGCCGTCGTCGTCGAACAGCCCCAGCAACAGCGACCCGACGCCGCCGGCCTTGTGCACCCGGTAGCCGCCGACCACGCACTCGGCGGTGCGGTCGTGCTTGACCTTGATCATCGCCCGCTTGTCCTCCAGGTACAGCAGCCCGGCGGACTTGGCCACCACCCCGTCCAGGCCGGCGCCCTCGAACCGGGAAAACCAGTCCCTGGCCTGTTCCGGGTCGGTCGTCGCCGGGGTGACATACACCGGCGGCCGAGCCGAGCCCAGCAGGTCCACCAGCCGGCGCCGGCGGTCGCCGAACGGGGTGGTCCGGAGGTCAACATCGCCCTCCGACAGCAGGTCGAAGGCGACGAATGCTGCTGGGGTCTCGGCAGCCAACTTCTTGATCCGCGACTCGGCCGGGTGGACCCGCTGCAACAGGGCATCGAAGTCCAGCCCGTTTGGCCCGGCGATAACCACCTCGCCGTCGACCACACACCGGTCCGGCAGCTCCCGGCGGAGGGCGCCGAGGAGCTCGGGGAAGTACCGGGTCAGTGGCCGCTCGTTGCGGCTCTCCAACGACACCTCCGGACCGTCCCGGAACACGATGCACCGGAACCCGTCCCACTTCGGCTCGTACAGCAGTTCGTTGGCAACGGGGAGTTCACGGGCCAGCTTGGCCAGCATGGGGGCCACCGGCGGGTTGACGGGCAACACGCCGCTCACGGTACCCCGGAGACAGGCCTTCGCCGAGCAATGAAAACGACGACCGGTGGCGCAGGCGGCGGTCCCGCGCCACCGGTCGTCCTTCCCACTGCGGCCGGAAACGACCCGGCCGTCAATCGTCCTTCGTCACCTCGCCGGCAACGTCACTCCTTGGCGAGAACGGTGCCGCCGAATGCGGTGCTGGCCCCCCGGGGGGATGGGATGGGGAGGGGGGCCAGCACCTCACGAACCGTTGGCCCCGCATGGCTCCTAAGGGCGGCGGGCGGTGTCGTGACCCTCTCCTCGACGAACTGGCGACCACGCCAATGATGTGCGCCGGGCGAGGGGTCCTTGTCATCGGGCACGGCAAACCCTCCATGGCCCTAAACCCGAGTGCCCGCCGTGAGCCACCGAAGCAGTTCGCACCTGATCGCCGGCTGCGGAAGGACGGGTCGCCAGGTGACAGGCGACGCCACAGTGTTCCAGTGGCCATTTCCGGCCCGTCCCTCCGCATTCGGTCGTCCCCCATTTGACGATCACCGGCGCAGTCACGTTTTACCATGACGGTCAGGCCTGGTGAAGTGGTAACCAAAAGTTTCCTTTACCCCTCAACGAGCAAAGGAGCCCAAACGGCAAGTGGGCACCATTGCGATTACTCGCAGGGCGCCCACTTGCCGTTGTGCCGTATTAACCAAGTCGGCCGATCAGCCGACCGGCATCACCGAGCTGATGTGTATGAGAACGTCACCGTCACCGTCCCAGCGGTGCCTGTAGTGCCACTGCGACTTCCACCGGCGGCCCCGGTGCCGAACGACGTTGTCGTCCCGCTAGTAGCCACCCACGACGCACCGCCACCGCCACCGCCACCGGCGCCGCAGTCATCGGCTGTCGCAGCCCCACCGGCACCGCCGATGTAGCCGCCACCGCCACCGCCACTGCCGCCACCGTCACCGGCGAACGGCTTCTTGCCCTCGCCTCCGGTCGACCCTGCGGCACTGCCGGAGCCACTGGACTTGTTGTTGGCGCCACCAGCCCCGCCGGCCACGCCGCCGGTGCCACCCGTGGCACCACCGGTGCCGCTCAGGCCCTTGCCCTTGGAACTGCTTGTCGCCGTTGTGCCGGCGTTCCCGGCCTGGCCACCGCTTCCGGCGTCGGTGCCGGCGCACATGGACTCGCCACCGCCACCGCCGCCGGAAGCCACAACGACCACGTGAGCCGTTGTGGCCGAGGTGCAGCTTGAGGCGCCGTTGCAGATCCCGGTCGAGCCGCCACCACTACCGCCGGTGCCGTCGTTACCGCTGACGAAGATCGCTGTGTAGCGACCCTGGCCGCCAGCTCCGCTGGAGCTCCAACCGCTCACCGAGGCCCCACCGCTACCGACCACGCCACTCCCTTGTGGTGCTCCCTTGCCGGCGCAGCCGGTCTTGGCCGACACGGTGGTTGAGCCGCTGATGGTCAAGATAGTCGTCACCTTGCCACCGGCACCTCCGGCACCTCCGTACCCTGAGGCGCTGGCGGCAGCTCCACCACCGCCGCCGCCGGCACCGTTGGCCACGATCTTCTCGGTGTTGGCCCAAGCCGGTGCCGTGGTCGAGCTGCTGGTGCAACCACTGACCGTCCATGTGACCGGCGTCGGAGGCGCCGTGATCGTCACTGTCCCGATCGGGGCCGGGGAGGACACCGGGGTGCAGTCCCAGCTGGTG
>CAYVPF010000377.1:0-2821 GCA_964453355.1 uncultured Acidimicrobiaceae bacterium
CGGGGCTACTGGGAGGTGGCCGCCGACGGCGGGATCTTCAACTTCGGTGACGCCGGCTACTTCGGATCGATGGGTGGCCAACACCTGAACGCCCCCATCGTGGCCATCGCCGCCACCCCGGACGGGCGGGGCTACTGGGAGGTGGCCGCCGACGGCGGGATCTTCAACTTCGGTGACGCCGCCTTCCTGGGCTCCATGGGGGGCCAACACCTGAACGCCCCCATCGTGGGCATCGCCGCCACCCGGGACGGTGGCGGCTACTGGGAGATCGCCGCCGACGGCGGGATCTTCGCCTTCGGTTACGCCGGCTACTTCGGATCGATGGGTGGCCAGCACCTGAACGCCCCCGTCGTCGGCGGGGGCGCCGCCCCGGGTGGGGGCTACTGGGAGGTGGCCGCCGACGGCGGGATCTTCGCCTTCGGCGGCGCCCCCTTCGACGGGTCGATGGGTGGGCGGTCCCTGGTGGCGCCCATCGTGGGGATCGACGCCCCGGTCGACGGGCCGGGCTACTGGGAGGTGGGCGCCGACGGCGGGGTGTTCAACTTCGGCGGCGCCGGCTTCTTCGGCTCCGCGGCCGGCTCGGTGCTCTCCGCCCCGGTTGTCGGCCTCGCCATCGTCTGAACCCCGCCAGTCGGTCAGGCAGTCAGCCGCTGCCGGCCGCCGAGCACACGGCGGCCGGTCGATGGTCGGACATCGTCGTGCAGATGGTCCGGACCAGGGCCCCCGCGGCGGCATCGACGTCAGCGCCGATCGGGGTGTGGTTGTCCCCGATCTGCGAGGCGATGGTGTCGAAGCCCAAGCCCTCCAGGATCGTCGGGCTGTACTGGGCCGACGACAGTTCCAGGTGGCCCCCGAAGTCCAGCCACGGGAACGACTGGTCGGTGTGCGCCTCCCAGAGCCGCTGCTGGGCCGGGGTGGGGGACAGGAGGGCCACGTAGTAGTCCCCCTTGGGTTGGTTGGTCGTGGTCTCCACCGGGGTGAACGTGAGGTACGGGCTCCGATAGGTGGTGCCGTAGAACGTGAGGGTCGAGATGTCGCCGTCCTGGACGGCCGAGTGGATGCGGCCCGGCTGCGGGCTGAAGGTGCCGAACTTGGCGAGGGCGACGTACATCGCCCAGCGCTCGGTGGCACAGATCGGACAGAACTCGGCCCCGATGTAGAGCAGCTCCGGCTTCCCGGCGGCCGACAGGGCGGGATCGCTGATCGCCTGCGGCGACGTCACCAACCCAGCGGTCGACGCGGCGGCGAGCGTCCGCACCGGGATGGTGCGCAGCTTGCGCAGCAGCGCCGGCGCCACCGGAGTGCCCGCCGGTGGCGAGATGGCCGAGCCGGTGGTGGGGGGCGATCCCCCGTCCCCGGTCACCTTGACCAGGACGAGAGCCACGACGACGGCGACGACAGCGACGACGGCGGCCAGCTGGAGTCTGCGGGCGTGCGGGCGACGGGCTGGGGCGGCCGCCGGGGATTTGGTGGACTGGCCCCGGGCGCGGGCGTTGGGTGAGGTCGGGCGGCGGTCGCCCGACGTCGGGTTCTTCGACATCGGTTGTCTCCTCAGTGGTGCGAGGGCGGCGCGTGGCGCGGCCCCCGGAGTGGTTCGGCGTGGTTCGGCCTACACCGGTGCGATGGCACCGGGCGGCGCGAGGGGCCCTGGTTCAGGGAATGGACCGGCAGAGCCGGAACGGCCGCCTGCCGCGGCCGTGAGCCCGTGCTGGGCGAATTAGGCGAACCGGACGAACTGGGGAGGGTGGAACAGCGGGAGCGCCACTGCTTGGGGCAGCGGCTCCGAACCGCGCCGCCGTCGCCTGGTGAGGCGGGCGAGAGCGAAGGCGATCACGGCGGTGCAGGCCGTCCAGAGGGCACCGGTTGCCAACGGCGGGGCGGCGGGGGTCGGTGCACCACGGTTACAGGATGTCTGCACGCAGCCGTCCGGGTCGGAGGGCACCTGGTGCGCCGCCGGGGCGACGACCGACCCGGCGGTGGTGGCGGTGGCGCTCGACAGCAGAGCGTTCGGGACGAAGGCGCCGACCGCCACGCCAGTGGCGGCGATCACGATCGCCAGAGCCCAACGCCAGCGCAGTGGCACAAGACGAAGGGTACCGCCGCCGGCGGCCGGCGCCATGGCGGGCAAACGGCCCGACCGCCCGGTCCTTCCGACCCGGTAAGAACGCCGATAATGTATATTATGTCAAGTTACGAAGAGGGGGCGGCCTGTGCTGCGTTCGTCTCACTGGCACAACTTTTAGAGCGCATACGCTCCAAAAGTCGCGCCAGTGGGCAACCAGAACATGTCCCCTCGGCTGCTCGGTCAGACGACCACTGGATCGACCACGACGCCCCGCAGATCCCCGGCGGCTTCCGCCAGGTGGTCCAAGGCGGCCCGGTAGTCCACGACCGATGGCTCCGGCCCGGCGTCGGCCAGGTCGGCGGCGACGTCGTCCAGGGCGGCCTCCAAGGCGTACAGCCGGTCGTGCAGCCGGTCCAGATCGGCTTGGGCCACGACCACCTGGCCGGGCGGCAGGTCGGCCCGTTCCGCCCGGCGCCGGGCCTCGTAGGCCCGCTGCCGGTGGGCCCGACGGCAGTACAGGGCCGGCCGGCCGGTCCGGCCCACCGGAGGCAGCGGACGGCGGCAATAGCCGCACCGACGGGGCTCCTCCTCTTTCGTCACGGTGACAAAACTAGCCACCCAGGGAGCTGTCACGGTCGACTCCAGATGGGCTCCGTCAGGTGAAGGCCGACTGCAGCGCATCGAGCGTGGGCCGTCGATCTTCGACACGGGCGGGAATCGACGACAGAGCACCGAGCGCCGCCAGTACGCCGAGCA
>CAYVPF010000378.1:0-2813 GCA_964453355.1 uncultured Acidimicrobiaceae bacterium
CCCGGGCCCGGGGGCCGGTGGGGCAGGTGGTGCGGGCGGGGACGGCGGGGACGGCGGGGACGGCGGGTCGTAGACGAACGTGCCGACCGACGTGACGGAGCTCGTTCCCCCCGCCGTGGTCACCACCACGGGCTCGGGACCCGCCGACGCGCTCGCCGGCGTGACGGCGGTCAGGGAGCTCGGGTCGGGACCGGCGGCCACGCCGGTGGCCGGGATGCCCCCGACGATCACGCTGGTCGAACCAGCGACGAAGTCGAGGTTGACCCCTTCGATCACCACGGCGGTACCACCGGCCGCCGGACCTTCGGCTGGCTGCACGCCAGTGACCACCGGCTGGCCGGGCTCGTACAAGGTGATGGCGGTGGCTTCGGGATCGGTGGGATCGGGGCTGCTGCAGCCGGTGGCCGTACAGACCTCCAGGTCGTAGGCGCCGGCCAGCCCGGCTGGCGTTGTCATCGTCAGCTCGGTGTCACTGACGACGGTGAAGTTGCCGTAGCTGGCCGTGTCGACGCCGAAGCCGGAGCCGGCCTGGGCGACGAACTGGACCGACGTGGCGCCGAGGAAGCCCGATCCGATGACCGTGAGCGATTGGCCCCCGGAAGTGGTGGCGGCCGCGGCGCTGAGCCCGGTCACGTTCGGGAGACCGGCATAGTTCCACGGGACCGATCCGCTCAGCCCGCCCAGGGTGGCCACGCTGATCGGCGCCGGATCGGCCTCAGGACCAATCCCGTTCGGATCGGGGTAGGTCACGACGTCCATGGTCGTCCCGTCCGAAGAGATGGCGGCGACGTAGTAGTCCTGCGAGATCGTCTGGGTGGGATCACCGAAGTTCACCCAGGAGCCGGTCAGCACATTGAAACCGGATCCGGTGATCGTCACCACTGTTCCACCGTTGGCGCCGCCGTAGGACGGGGTGACCAGTGTGACCACCGGGCTCGGGGCATAGTCGTACTCGGTAGCCGCCGGCCTGGCTTCAAATCCAGGGGTGGCCACCGTGTACCCGAAGGTGTTGAAGACAAACGGGCCCGAGACGGGCGGCAGGATCGAGGCGGTCGCGCTCGATCCGTTGGCGTTGGTCACCACCACCTGGGCCTGGCAGATCCCGTCGGCGGCCGGACTGGTGCCATTGGCACAACCGGTGTACGCCCCGTCGTAGCCCGGGACGACCGCGCTGATCAGGTAGTCACTCTCTACTTCGTAGCTGATGGCGTCGACGCCCCCGAACGTCACGGCGGTGACGCCGGCGAAGCCCGAGCCGTAGACGTTCACGGCGTTCCCGCCGGCCACCGGGCCGCCGGACCGGCCGACGCCCGTCACGGCGGGCACGGTAAGGCCCCCGCTTTCGTCGACGTACTGGTACGTCACCCCCCGGCTGGTCTGGCCGGAGCTGAGGGTGACCACCACCAGCGCTGCTCCCGCTCCCGAGAGCTGGGTGGAGCCGACCGGCAGGATGGCCGGCGGGACCACTGCCGTGAGCTCGGAGGCCGAGACGACGGCCACGTCGGTGGCCGGTTGGGTGCCGAACGACACCGACACCACGTCAGCGCTGCCCCCGCTGGTGAAGCCGGTCCCGGTGATCGTCACGCTCGTGCCCCCACTGGTCGGCCCGAAGGATGGGCTGACCGAAGCGACCGCGGGCACCGCGGTAGTGCTGGGCTGCCGGGCCGCTTGGCAGAGATCGGCCGCCAGGGCCGGCGAGCCTCCCGGCCCGGTCAGCTGGGGTGAACCGAGGCCGGTGGCCTGGTCATAGCCGGAGGTGGCCGGATAGGCGCCCGCGCTCGCCCCGAAGATGTCGTTGTTGCCCACGGTGACGTCGGAGAACGATGCCGAGTACTCGGCCGGCACCGAGGCGACGTCGTAGAGCAGCGGCGCGGCGAACCCGACGCCGTCGGCGGTGGAGCTGTCCGCCGCACAGGTTGGAGAGGCGTTGATATCGGCGAGCAGGGCCGCCCAGATCGGTGACGCCGACGACGTGCCACCCACCGTGAGCCACGACCCGTTCCAGTAGACGGTGATGCCGGTGAACTCGTCGCCGAAGCCGGCCACGTCGGGCACCTCGCGGCAATCGCCCGACGAGGCGCCACAGGTCGTCCCGGTGGTGTAGCTGTTCTGCACGCCAGGAACGGTGGCTCCGGCCTGCCATGCCGGCATCGGCCAGGTGTTGGAGATCCCTCCCCCACCGGCCCCGGCGTTGGCCCCATTGTTCCAGACCTTCTCAGCCGGAGGCTGCGCCACCGATAGGGCGGTGGTCCCGCCGACGCCGACGACGTCGGGCTGGCTGGCCGGATCGTCGACCGAAAGGCTGGGGGGCACCGGGGTGGCGGACCCGCCGGCACAGCCGTCGCTGCCTGTGTCGCCGCTGGCGGCGAACACCGTCTGCCCTTGGGCCGCCGCCTGCTCGAAGATCACGTTCTCGGCCTGCTGGAAACCGGGCAGGCCGGTCTGCATCGTCGACTCGCAGGTGGCGTAGGAGGCGGTGACCACCTTGGCGGTGTCGTCACTCATGATCTGGTTGAAGTCGTCGATGAACGCCGACAACGTGTCCGGGGCGTCGTAGACGTCGATGTGGGCGTCGGGGGCCAGGGCGGAGACGTTCTCGACGTCCAGCGCGGCCTCCACCTGCCCTGGGCCCGCTGCCGACCCGCCGTCGACGGGCACCACCGTCACCTGGTCGGTGTGGTCGGCCCCGAAGTAGCACTGATCGAAGGCCTGGATGTCGCTCATCTCGAACGGCTGGCCCCACTCGAAGACGGCCACCTTCTGCCCCTGACCCAGGTCGCCCGCATCGTAGAGGTTCTCCGCTCCGTAGGCCG
>CAYVPF010000379.1:0-2779 GCA_964453355.1 uncultured Acidimicrobiaceae bacterium
GGTCGGCTTCGGCCTGGGCCACCCGCGTCTCCTCCACCGGGTGCTGCCGGTCCCGGGCTTCCGTGGCCAGGGTGGCCAGGACGTCGTCGGCCTCGAACGTCGGCACCTCCACCACCGGGATGTTCAGGGCCGCCAGCACCTCCCGGATCATCCCGAACTGCGGCAGCAGGTCCTCCGGGGTGGCCGCCCGGCCGCCCTTGTAGTCCTCCACCATGTCGTCCCGGAAGTTGCCCCCCGGCGGGTCGAAGGCCACCGCCAGCGCCGCCGGCCGGTGCTCGCGGACCATGTACACCAGCATCGACACGAACCCGTGCACCGCGTTGGTGACCACCCCCGACGACGTCACCAGGTCCGGCGGCAGGGCGAAGTAGGCCCGGAACGCCAGCGACATGCCGTCCAGCAGCAGCAGCGGCCGCCGGTCACCGTCGGTCACCACGTCAGGGGGTGAGGTCGCCGTCGACCACCCGCTGGGCCACGTCCCGCATCCGGGCCCGGGTCTGCATGGCGGTGCGCTGCACGAAGGCGAACGCCTCCGGCTCCGACAGGCCGTGGCGGTCCATCAGCACCCCCTTGGCCTCGTCGACCAACCGGCGGGTGGCGATCTTGTCCTCCGCCCGCTCCCGCTCCCCGCCGGCCGGCGGCTGGGCAGCCACCTCCTCGTCGATGGCCCGCTCCTGCCGGGTCCGGGTCATCACCTCGGCGATGGCCGGCAGCAGCTCCTCCCGCCGGAACGGCTTCACCAGGTACGCCGCCACCCCGGCGTCCCGGGCGTCTTCGATCAGGTCCCGCTGGCTGAACGCCGTCAGCACCAGCACCACCACCTTGAACCGGGCCGTGATCTCCCGAGCCGCCCGCACCCCGTCCATCCCCGGCATCTTGACGTCCAAGATGGCCAGGTCCGGCTGGTGCTCGGCCACCAGCTCCACCGCCTGGTCCCCGCGGGCGGTCTCCCCGACCACCTCGTAGCCGGCCGACACCAGGATCTCCTTCAGGTCCAGCCGGATGATGGCCTCGTCCTCGGCGATCACCACCCGGATCCGGCCGCCGTCGGCCACGGAGCCGTCCACCGCCGTCGTCCCGCTCGGCCCCCCAACGCCCTCCGCCGTCACCGGCCGGTCCCCACGTGGCCCAGCAGCTCGTCCCGGCGGTGCTCAAGGTCGTCAACGTTGGCTCGCATGGCCTCCCTGGCCTTCGTCATGGCGTCGGCATGCCGTTTGATGTCCGCGTACTCGTGCTCGGCCAGCGGCGTTTCCGACACCAGCGACCGCAGCCGGGCGTCTTCGGCCTCGTCCGCCACCACCGCCAGCTGTTCGTCCAGGACCGCCAGCTCCTCGCGGGCCCGCACCAACCTGGCGTGGACGTCCCTGATCCGGCGTTCAAGCAGGAACGGTTGCATGGCTCGACGATTGTAGGCGGCCCCGGCCACCCGGCCGGCCCGCCCGCCGGCCGTCGGCGCGGTGGCCAGGCCGGCCGGGCAACGGACCAGGTCAGGCCGTCGCGCCGAACCGGGCCACCACGGCGCCCAGCTGGGACAACACGGCCACGTCCGGGCGCGAACCCACCCCGGGCCCCTCCGGCAACGCCACCCGGCCGCCGGCCATCGGCCGGTACGGCGCCGGATTCCGTACCAGGTACTCCCCCGGGTCCGCCAGGTCTCCCGGCAGGTCAAACCCCGGCAGCCCGGCCAGCACGGCGTTGGCCGTCCGGCCCAGGCCGGTCTCGAACAGCCCGCCGACGAACGCCGACACCCCGGCGTCCAGGCAGCCCTGCTGGGCCCGCCGGGCCGCCAGCAGGCCGCCGAGCCGGGCCGGCTTCAGGCAGGCCACCTCGCAGGCCCCGTACTTGATGGCATCGGTCACCGCCCGGACGGTGGTCAGCGACTCGTCCAGCCCGATCCTGGTGGCCAGCCGGTCGGCCAGGGCGGCGTGCCCGGGCAGGTCCCCGGGGGCCAGCGGCTGCTCCAGGCAGCCGATGTCCAGGTCGTCCAGGGTGGCCAGCCGGCTGGCGTCGTCCAACCGGTAGGCGGCGTTGGCGTCGGCCTGCAGCACCAGGTCCGGGAACGCCTGCCGTAGGGCCGCCAGCGGCGCCACGTCCCAGCCCGGCCGGATCTTGACCCGTACCCGACAGAACCCCCGGTTCACCAGGCCGCCGACGGCGTCCAGCAGGGTGGCCACCTGCCCGTCGGCCGGGATGCCCACCATGGCCCCGGCCGGCACACCCTGGCCGCGGACTTCGTCGGGCACCCCCAGGTAGTCCGCCAGGGACCGGCCCGCAGCCTGCAGCTCCAGGTCCAGCACCGCCATCTCCACCGCCGCCGCCGCCAACCGGTCGGTGGCCGTCGTGCCGAACAGGTTGGCCACCACCGACCCCTCCGGCACCTCGCCGGACCGGGCCGCTGCGGCTCGGGCCAGCCGACCGGGCACCAGGTCGACCAGGGTCCGCCACACCTGGTCCAGCGGCGGGTCCACGGCGGTGCCGTCCGGCAGGGCCCCGCACTCTCCCCAACCGTCGCCGCCGTCGGCCAGCACCCGGACGAAGGCCACCGGCCGGGCCAGGTGGGTACCGGCCGACGTGCCGACCGGTTGCCGCAGCGCCAGGTCCACCCACCAGAGTTCCAGGCCCTCGTACCTCACTAGGCGTACCTCACCAGGCGTACCTCACCCGGTCATGCTGTCATCTAGTCTTTGCCCTCCGGCCCGGATGGCGGAATCGGCAGACGCGGAGGCCTCAAAAGCCTTTGTCCGAAAGGACGTGCGGGTTCAAGTCCCGCTCCGGGCAC
>CAYVPF010000380.1:0-2777 GCA_964453355.1 uncultured Acidimicrobiaceae bacterium
TAGGAGATCCGGCCCAGGGCGGCCAACGGCGGCAACGACAGGAACCGGGACACCAACCCGGCCGGGGCCAGGGCCACTTGGGCGACCACGGCCGCCGTCGCCACGGCGGCCACCAGGAACCCGCCGTGGAAGGCCAGCGCCGACGTCTCCGGCACGAACCGCCACAGGGCAACGGTGGCGACCGCCCCGGCCACTGACAGCCCGCCCACGGCCAGGCGGGTGCGACGGCCGGCCGGCCGGCCCCTGAGGGCCAGCACCAGGGCCAGGGCAGCCCCGACCAGGATGGCCTGGGCCCGGCAGTCGGTGCCGTAGTACGCCCGGGCCGGGTTGCCCCCGTCGGGGGCCAGATGGGCCATCCACAGGGCCGACAGGGCGGCCCCGGCCACGCTGAGGGCCAGCAGCCAACGGACCCGCCGCCGCAGGTCCCCGGCCGACACTGCGTCGCCGGCCGACACTGCGTCGCCGGGGGCCAGGGTGTCGGGGGCCAGGGGATTGGCCAGTGCCGCCGGCCGACCACCACCGGTCCGGCCTCGACCAATGGTGACTACGGCCAGGACCACCAGCGGCCACACCAGGTAGAACTGCTCCTCGATGGCCAGGGACCAGGTGTGCAGCAGCGGCGACGGCTGGGCGAACACGGCGAAGTAGTCGACGTGCTGGGCCACGAAGTACCAGTTGGCCGAGTAGAAGACCGTGGCCGCCACCCCGGGAAGGCTGGGGGCGCCCATCAACGACGGGTCGACGGCGGCGGCGATGCCCACGACCACCACCAGTAGCAACAGGGCCGGCAGCAGCCGCCGGGCCCGGCGGGCCCAGAAGGCGCCCAACCGGATGGTGCCGGTGCCGGCCACCTCGGTGACCAGCAGCGAGGTGATGAGGAAGCCGGACAGCACGAAGAAGGCGTCCACCCCGTAGAACCCGCCGGGCAGCCACCCGAACTGCTGGTGGACGCCCATCACGGCCAGGACGGCGAACGCTCGGATGCCGTCCAGGCCGGTCACGTGCCGTGTTCCCGTCCGCTCCCCCGAAGCCGACATTGGAAAACACGTTATAGGTTGCCGACAACCATCGGTTGACGACCACCGGTTGACGACCATCGGTTGACGACCACCGGGCGGCGGCCAACCGGTGGCAACCAATCGCACCACTCGTGCGTCTACCCTTTGCCGATCGTTACGCGGCAACGATGCGACCAGAGGGGCGCGACGGGACGATGGGGGTGATCTTGGGCCGGCGACTGTGCCCCGGGGTGGCGGCGATCCTGGTGGCCACCCTGGTCGTCACGGCGATGGCGGCCGCCGCCGGGCCGTGGCTGGGGACGGCGGCGGGGGCGGCCACTCCGGGCGTGTCCCCGGGGCCGGGCGAGTACCAGAACCCGCTCACCGCCGACGATGCCACGGACCCCGACGTCGTATCGGTGGGGGGGACCTACTACGCCTTCACCACCGGCGGCACCTACGGGCACATCCAGGAGCTCACGTCCACCAACCTGTCCACATGGACGCCGTCGCCGTCCCCCGGGGCGCTGTCCGCCGAGCCGACATGGGTCAACCCCGGGCTGGAGTGGGCCCCGAGCGTGGTCCAGCTGGACGGCACCTGGGTGATGTTCTACGCCACCTTCGACGACGACCTCGACGCCGAGTGCATCGCCCAGGCCTTCGCCCCGACGGTGTCCGGGCCGTACCTGAACACGTCCCCCCAGCCGTTCCTGTGCCTGCCCTCCCCGAAGGCCGGCGGCGGCACCTACGAGGGCGGCGACATCGACCCTGACGTCTTCGTCGACGCCACAGGGACCCCCTATCTGCTCTGGAAGGCAAATCCCGCCGGGATGGACGCCGCGGCCTCGATCTGGTCCGAGCCGCTGGTCCCCGACGGCCGCTCCTTCGCTCCCGGCAGCTCGCCGGCCGAGCTGATCACCCAGGACCAGGACTGGGAGCTGACCGTCGTCGAGAACCCCGACATGGTGCTGGCCGGCGGCAACTACTACCTGTTCTATTCCGGCGGCACATACCAGGACGCCGCCTACGGGGTCGGCTACGCCGTCTGCGCCGGACCGGCCGGGCCCTGCGGCAAGCCCCAGGACGGGCCCATCCTGCGGTCGTCGCCGTCGGTCGTCGGCCCCGGCGGGGAGTGGGCCTTCCAGGACGGCACCGGGCAGTGGTGGATGGCCTACGCCGCCTGGACCGGCGGCCACGTCGGCTATCCCAAAGGGGCCCGGTCGCTGCGGATGGACCCGCTCTGCTTCGTGGACGGCAACCCGATGGTGCTCGGGCCGACGACCACCCCGCAGCCTCTGGCCCAGTCCTGCCCGGTCCTCGACACCGGCACCGGCTACCGCCTGGTGGCCGCCGACGGTGGCCTGTTCGCCTACGACGCCCCGTTCGACGGGTCCACCGGCGGCCAGGCCATCCCGGCCCCCGTCGTCGGGTCGGCCACCGATCCGGCCACCGGCGGCTACTGGGAGGTCGGCGCCGACGGCGTCGTGTACCCCTTCGGGGCCCCCGCCGACGGCGACCTGACCGGCCACTCCCTGAACAGCCCGGTCGTCGGCATGGCCGCCACCCCCGACGGCCAGGGGTACTGGCTGGTGGCCGCCGACGGCGGCGTCTTCAGCTTCGGCGACGCCCGCTTCTACGGGTCCGCCGGGTCCCTCTCCCTGAACAGCCCGGTCGTCGGCATGGCCACCACCCCCGACGGTGGCGGCTACTGGCTGGTGGCCGCCGACGGCGGCATCTTCGCCTACGGCGACGCCGCCTTCTACGGCTCCACCGGGTCCA
>CAYVPF010000381.1:0-2751 GCA_964453355.1 uncultured Acidimicrobiaceae bacterium
CCCCGGGCACTCCCCCGGGCACATCTGCCTGTACAGCGACCAGCATCAGCTGCTGCTGTCCGGTGACCACATCCTGCCCAGGATCACCCCCAACATCTCGTTCCACAGCCAGCAGGACACGAACCCGCTGGGCAACTACCTGGAGTCCCTCGCCCGCCTCCGCTACCTCGAGCCCGACGAGGTCCTGCCGGCCCACGAGTACCGGTTCGCCAACCTGTCGGCCCGGCTGGACGAGCTGTTGCAGCACCATGCCGACCGCCTGGACGAGATCGAGCGGGCCCTGGCCGACCATCCGGGCACGTCCGCCTGGGACCTGACCCTGCAGCTGCACTGGTCCCGGCCCTGGGACGACATCCCGTCGTTCATGCAGCGGGCCGCCAACGGCGAGACCCTGGCCCACCTGGTGCTGCTGGAGACCCGGGGCCGGGTCCACCGGGAGCCCGGGGTGCCGGCCAAGTTCTACGTGGCCGACCCGACCGACTGAGTTACTCCAGCGGGCCCGGGAACTCCGCCTCGGCCGCCGCCGTGAGGGCGCCCATCTTCCGCCGCAGGATCACGATCCCGGCAACCACCGCCACGACCGCCACCACGGCCAGGGCGATGTTGACGGGGGTGGAGAACCGGGCGAAGAAGCCGCCGGCGAAGTAGGCGAGGAACGAGTACAGGGCCGACCAGATGATGGCGCCGGCGGCGTTGAACACCAGGAACCGGCGGTACCGCATCCGGGTGGTGCCGGCCAGGAAGGCGGCGTAGGTGCGCAGCACCGACACGAACCGGCCGAAGAACACCACCTTGCCGCCGTGCCGGGCGAACAGGTACCGGGCCACCTTGATCTTGGGCTCGTCGAACCGGACGTAGTGGCCGTACCGGCGCAGCAACCGGTAGCCGCCCTTGTCGCCGATCCAGTACCCGGCGGTGTCCCCCAGGATGGCGGCGGCGGCCCCGACGGCGAAGATGACGCCGATGGACAGCCGGTGGGTGGCGCCGGCGTAGGTGGCCGCGGCGATCAGGGCGGTCTCCCCGGGCAGGGGGATGCCGAAGCTCTCGATGGCCACGAACCCGAACACGGCCCAGTAGCCGTAGGTGTCGATGAGGTGGTCGATGCTCAACGGAGCGTGACGCCCGCCCACACCCGCCGGCGGCAGGCCGGGCAGGTCATCCGGTGGCCGAACCGCCCCCGGGGCAGCCAGAAGCCGACCGGCAACTGGTAGATGGCGAAGTCCAACAACCCGATCCGGGACACCACCCCGCAGGTGGAGCAGGTGACGGTGATCCGGCCGTGCTCGTTCACCGGATTGGACCCGACCACCGCCTCGTCGGCGCCGGCGGCCGGCACGCCCCCGGGCGGCCCGGCATCGGAGTAGAGCGCCCGCTTGCCCAGCGGTGCGGCCGACGGCCCGGCGGGGTCGGGGTCGGGTACGGCGTCGGCCGGCATCCAGAACAGCGCCCGCTTGCCCAGCGGGTCGGGGCCGGAGCCGGCCGTGTCGTCGGGGCCGGGGCCGGAGCCGGCCATGTCAGACGGCGGCCAGCAGGTCGCCGACCTGCCGGGCCAGGGCCCGGTAGGCGTCGGCGCCGGCCGAGGTCGGGGCGTGTTGCAGGATCGACCGCCCCTCGCCGGGGGCCTCGGCGAACCGCACCGACTTCGGCACCGGCGGGTCCAGGACGACCAGGCCGTACCGGGTGACCACCTCCTGCAGCACCTGCCGGGCGTGCCGGGTGCGGCCGTCGAACATGGTGGCCACCACCCCCAGCACCACCAGGTCGGCGTTGGCGAACATCCGGACGTCGTCCACCGTCTCCAGCAGCTGCCCCACCCCGCGGTGGCTGAGGGCCTCGCACTGCAGCGGCACCAGCACCCCCTCGGCGGCGGTCAGCCCGTTGATGGTGAGCACCCCGAGCGACGGCGGGCAGTCGATGAGGACGACGTCATAGTCGCCCAGCACCGGCTGCAGGGCCCGGGCCAGCACGTGCTCGCGGCCGGTCTTGGTCAACAGGTGAACCTCGGCGCCGGCCAGGTCGATGGTGGCCGGCACCACCCGGAGGCCACCCACCCCGGCGACGTCCCGGGTGACGTCGGCCACCTTGGCCCGGTGGGCCAACACGTCGTGCAGCGACCCGTCCAGGCCGTCGGGGTCGAAGCCCAGGGAGAAAGTCAGGCAGGCCTGCGGGTCCAGGTCCACCAGCAGCACCCGCTTGCCGGCCTGGGCCAGGGCCACCCCCAGGGACTGGACGGTGGTGGTCTTGGCCACCCCACCCTTCTGGTTGGCCACGGCGGCCACCTTCGCCATGACGGGAGTCTACGAGCCCCGGTTGCCGGTTACCGAATGTGCAGAACGGGTAAGACCGGTCCGCCGGCACGAACGGCAGCAGCCCGCCGAGGGGTCGGAAAGACGGCCCGAGCCGCGGATGGAGAGGGACGGTACGCAGGTGATCGACACGTTGCCCGGTTCACTGCCGCCTGGGTTGACGGTGGAGTTGCAGGAGGTCGGGGCGACCTGCCTGCTGACCCTCCGAGGTTCGTTGACCGCCAGTTCGGCGGCGGCGTTGGAGGCCCAGATCGACCAGCTCGGGGCCATTGCCTGCCTGGACGTGGTGGTGGACCTGGCCGAGGTGGACAGCGTGGACGCCGTCGGCGCCGGCATCGTGTTCGGCCTGCACCACTACGTCCGGGGCCGCGGCGGCCAGTTGACCATGATCGGCGCCCGGGGCGCCGTGGCCGACGCCCTGGCCACCGACCCGCTGGCCAACTAG
>CAYVPF010000382.1:0-2749 GCA_964453355.1 uncultured Acidimicrobiaceae bacterium
TCTACGACGTCGATCCGGAGGTGGTCGGCGAGCAGGTGGGCCCGGTGGCCGTCCGCCACGTCGACCAGCTGGCCGCCCTGGCCGGAGCGGCGGCCGCCGTTACCCCCCCGGTGGAGGTCGATCGGCTGGCCATCGGGGTCATCGCCACCCCGGCGGACGCCGCCCAGGCCGTGGCCGATGCCCTGGTGGCCGCCGGGGTCGGGTCCATTCTCAACTTCGCCCCCCGGGTCCTGGTGGTGCCACCGGACGTCCTGCTGCGGTACGTGGACCTGTCCATCGAACTGCAGGTGCTCAGCTTCTACGAGTCGCGTCGGGCCGCCGACGACGACGGCCGCGACGACGCCGGAACCGGGGGCGGCGTGCTGCGGTCGGTCGGGCTGAGCCCGGCTCCCGACGCCGGCTGATCCGCCGGCTGATGCACCGTCTGGGGGGCAGCCCGGTCGCCGGGTGGCCGATGGTGGGTTTCGGAAGGCGACCGACTACCGTTTATCTGAGCCGTACGGGCCGGTGACCCGTGCGCCGGGACCGGCGCACGGCCCGGACGCCGGCCGATCGAGGAGGCACCCGACCCGTTGTCTGTGGTGGTGGTAGGCATCGAGCACGACAAGGTGCCCCTGGCCCTGTTGGAGCGGGTGGCCATCGGCGACGCCGAGCTCGGCAAGGTGCTCGGGACGTTGCGGGACCGGGCGAACCTGCAGGAGTCCGTGGTGCTGTCCACCTGCCTGCGCACCGAGGTGTACGCCGTGGTGGACCGGTTCCACGACGCCGTCCACGAGATCCAGGAGGTGCTGGCCGAAAAGGCCGGGCTGACCGCCGCGGACCTGGAGGAGAAGGCCACCATCTGGTTCGACGACGACGTCGCCGCCCACCTGTTCTCGGTGGCCTCCGGCCTGGAGTCGGCGGTGCTGGGGGAGGGCGAGGTGCTGGGCCAGGTCCGGCGGGCCTGGGAGCGGGCCCAGGACGAGCGGGTGAGCGGTCCGGTGCTGTCGGAGCTGTTCCGCCACGCCGTGCAGGCCGGCAAGCGCGTCCGGTCGGAGACGGCCATCGCCCGGGGCACCACCTCGTTCTCGCACGCCGCCGTGCAGCTGGCCGAGGCCCGCCGGCCCGGCGGGCTGTCCGGGACCACCGTGGCCGTCGTCGGCGCCGGCGCCATGGGGGCCGGGGTGCTGCAGGCGTTGGGGTCCCAGCCGGACGACCGCCGGCCGGCCCGCGTCGTGGTGGTCAACCGCACGGAAGCCCGGGCCGAGGCCCTGGCCCCGTCGTTGCCGGCCGGCCTGCAGTTCCGGACCGCCGGCACCGCCGACCTGCCGTCGGTGGTCCAGGACGCCGACGTCCTGTTCAGCGCCGTCGAAGCCGAGGGCCACATCGTGGCCACGACGGCCCTGGCCGGGGCCGGACCCGGAGCCGGGGACCGCCGGGAGCGGCCCATCCTGGTCGTCGACCTGGGTGTCCCCCGCAACGTGGACCCGGCCGCCGCCGCCGTCGACGGGGTCACCCTGGTGGACATGGACCACCTCAGCTCGGCCGTGGCCCAGGCGGTGGACGAGCGGCGCGGCGAGGCCGACCGGGCCCGGGTGATCGTGGCCGAGGACGTCGCCCGGTACCGGGCCGCCGCCCGGGCCCGGGGGGCCGCCCCGGTGATCGCCGCCCTGCGGGGACGGCTGGAGGAGGCGCGGCGGGCCGAGCTGGACCGTCGCCGGAGCCAGTTCGGGGACCTGTCGCCGTCGGACTGGGAGCAGGTGGACGCCGTCACCCGGTCGGTGCTGGCCAAGCTGCTCCACGAACCGACGGTGCTGCTGCGGGAGACCGCCGGCACGGCCCGGGGCGAGCGGCTGGTGGAGGCCCTCCGGCTCCTGTTCGACCTGTAGCTGCCGGCGGCTGGGCCGTCGCCTTGACGGCGGTCGGCGTCGCCTGGATCCTGTAGGCGTGCCCACCAACTCGTTACGGCTGGCGACCAGGGGATCCCCGTTGGCCCGTCGCCAGGCGGATCTGGTGGCCGGGCTGATCCAACAGCGTGACCCCGGCCTGGCGGTGGAGACCGTGGTGATCCGCACCGAGGGCGACCGGCGGTCGGCGGTGTCGCTGGACCGGATCGGCGGCCAGGGGGTGTTCACCAAGGAGGTGCAGGCCGCCGTGCTGGACGGCCGGGCGGACGTCGCCGTGCACTCCGCCAAGGACCTGCCGCCGGTCACCCCGGACGGCCTGGTGCTGGCGGCCGTGCCCCAGCGGGCCGACCCCCGGGACGTGCTGGTCGGCCGGGCCCTGGCCGACCTGCCCGCTGGCGCCGTGGTGGCCACCGGCTCGGCCCGCCGCCGGGCCCAGCTGGCCAACCTGCGGCCGGACCTCACCTTCGTGGACCTCCGCGGCAACATGGCCAGGCGGCTGGCCAAGGCCGACGACCGGGCCGTGCACGCCGTCGTGGTGGCCGCCGCCGCCCT
Organism: uncultured Acidimicrobiaceae bacterium; assembly: GCA_964453355.1. GTDB lineage: Bacteria > Actinomycetota > Acidimicrobiia > Acidimicrobiales > RAAP-2 > DASZUK01. Next base: position 2,439 of record CAYVPF010000382.1, read on the forward strand.
CGACCGGCTGGACTGGACCCTGCCGACCGGCGGGGTGGTCGACTACCTGCCGCCGGCCGTGCTGCTCCCCCAGGTCGGCCAGGGCGCCCTGGCCCTCGAGTGCCGGGCCGACGACCACCGCAGCGGGGAGGTGCTGGCGGCCGTCGACCACGCCCTGGGGCACCGCACCTTGCGGGCCGAGCGGGCGTTTCTGGCCGGCATCGGCGGCAGCTGCGCCGTTCCGGTGGGTGGCTGGGCCGAGCCGGCCGAACCGCCGGGTGGGCCCGACGGCGGTGGCGCCGACGGCGGCGCAGGCGGCGCGGGTGGAGCAG
>CAYVPF010000383.1:0-2742 GCA_964453355.1 uncultured Acidimicrobiaceae bacterium
GGTGGGGTCGGCGGCCGATCTGCGGGTCCTGGCTGCCCTCCGGGCCGGACCGGGCCCGGAGGCGGGGGAGGCGGCGCTGGCCGGGGCCATCGTGGGCAAGGCCCTGGTGGACGGCCGGGTGACCGTGGAGGAGGCGTTGGCGGCATGCGTACCGTCCGGGTGATCCCCTGCCTGGACGTCGCCGGCGGCCGGGTGGTGAAGGGGGTGCGGTTCTTGGACCTGGTGGACGCCGGCGACCCGGTGGAGCTGGCCGCCCGGTACGACCAGGAGGGGGCCGACGAGCTGACGTTCCTGGACATCACCGCCTCGTCGGACGGCCGGGACACGATGGTGTCGGTGGTGGCCCGGACGGCGGAGCAGGTGTTCATCCCGCTGACCGTCGGTGGGGGGGTGCGGACGGCCGAGGACGGCCGGCGGCTGCTGCGGGCCGGGGCCGACAAGGTGGGGGTGAACACGGCGGCGCTGGCCCGGCCGGAGCTGGTGGCGGAGCTGGCCGGGGAGTTCGGGGCGCAGTGCGTGGTGGTGGCCGTCGACGCCCGGGCCCGGCCGGACGGCACCGGCTGGGAGGTGCACACCCACGGCGGCCGGCAGCCGACCGGGGTGGACGCCGTCGCCTGGGCTACCCGGGCGGCCGAGCTGGGGGCCGGAGAGATCCTGCTGACGTCCATGGACCGGGACGGCACCCGGGACGGCTTCGACCTGGCCCTGACCCGGGCGGTGGCCGACGCGGTGGACGTACCGGTGGTGGCGTCCGGCGGGGTGGGCACGCTGGACCACCTGGTGGAGGGGGCCACGGCGGGCGGGGCCGACGCGGTGCTGGCGGCCTCCATCTTCCACCTGGGGGAGCACACCGTGGCCGAGGCCAAGGCGCACCTGGCCGCCAACGGGGTGCCGGTCCGGCCACCGCAACCCTGAACCGCGCCACCCTGAGCGGAGGGGCCGGCCTGGCCGCCGGCGTGGATGCGGTACCGTGCAACGGTGGCAGCAAACGAGTCCTCGCAGGTCGCCGGGGGTAACAAGGAGCCGAAGCAGCCGATCACGGTCCTGTTCGACCGGGTCCTCGTCCAGGTCTCCCAGGCGGAGGGGGAGCGGCGGAGCCGGGCGGGGATCCTGATCCCGGCCACCGCTCAGGTGTCGCGCCGGCTGGCGTGGGCCGAGACGGTGGCCGTGGGCCCGCACGTGCGGACCATCAAGCCGGGGGACAAGGTGTTGTTCAACCCCGAGGACCGGTTCGAGGTGGAGGTGCAGGGGGAGGAGTACGTGATCCTGCGCGAGCGGGACATCCACGCGGTGGCGTCCGAGCGGATGGACGGCGGGACGGGGCTGTACCTGTGACCACGGAGCCGGTGACCACGGAGCCGGTGACCGACCCGTTCCCGTCCGGGGTCCCCCTCGGCGAGATCGACGAGGCCCTGCTGGCCGAGGTGGTCTTCGACGACCGCGGCCTGGTGACGGCGGTGGTGCAGGACGCGGTCGGCGGCGAGGTGCTGACGGTGGCGTACATGAACGCCGAGTCGCTCCGCCGGACGCTGTCGACCGGCCGGACCTGGTTCTGGAGCCGCAGCCGGCAGGAGTTCTGGTGCAAGGGGGAGACGTCGGGCGACCGGCAGTACGTGCGGGAGGTCCGCGTGGACTGCGACGGGGACGCCCTGGTGGTGCTGGTGGACCAGCACGGCGACGGGGCCTGCCACACCAAGGACTGGTCCTGCTTCCACCGGACCCTGGGCCGGGGCCCGGGCGTGCCGGCCGGCGGGTGACCGGCGGACCCGCCGCCGGCCAACCCAGCTCCGGGCTGGCGCTGCGGCCGAGCCTCGAGGCGTTCGGCGCCCTGGCCGCCAAGCACCGGATCGTGCCGGTGTGGGCCGAGATCGTGGCCGACACCTTGACGCCGGTGGCGGCGTTCATGAACGTGGTCGGCGACGGCCCCGGGTTCCTGCTGGAGTCTGTGGAGGGCGGCGAGCGGTGGGGCCGGTACTCCTTCCTCGGCCGGGCCCCGTTGGCCAGCCTCGTGGCCCGGGGCCGCCAGGTGGAGGCGTCCGGCCCGTTGCCGGTGCCGACCGGCGGTGGCCGGGGGGTGCTGGCCGCCCTGGAGGAGGTGCTGGCCACGTTCCGGTCACCGGCGCTGGCGGACCTGCCGCCGCTGCACGGCGGGGTCGTTGGGTACCTGGGCTACGACGTGGTCCGCGAGGTGGAGCACCTGCCGAACGTGCCGACGGACGACCAGGGGTACCCGGACGCCGCCCTGGTGGTCATCGGGCAGCTGGCGGCCTTCGACCACTGGCGGCAGCGGATCGTGCTGGTGGACAACGTGGTGGTCGACGACGGCTGGTCCGCCGACCAACTGGCCGACGCCTACCGGGCCGCCGGGGAGCGCCTCCGGCAGCTGGCGGCGGACTGCTGCCGGCCGGTCACCTCGGGCCCGGTGCCGGCACCGGAGCGGGGGTCGGCACCGGCGGAGCGGGCCCGGACGATGACGTCGGCGGCCTACCGGGCGGCGGTGACGGTGGCCAAGGAGCACATCGAGGCCGGCGACATCTTCCAGGTGGTGCTGTCCCAACGGTTCGACCTGACACTGGGGGCGGAGCCGTTCGACGTCTACCGGGCCCTGCGCCTGTTGAACCCCAGCCCGTACCTGTACTTCCTTCGGTTCCCGGACGTCACCGTGGTGGGGTCGTCCCCGGAGCCGATGGTGCGGCTGCGCGACGGGGTGGTGGTGTCCCGGCCGATCGCCGGGTCCCGGCC
>CAYVPF010000384.1:0-2721 GCA_964453355.1 uncultured Acidimicrobiaceae bacterium
CAGGTCGGCGTCGTCCAGCTCGGTCACCGTGGGGTCGGCGTCGGCGGAAACCACAAAGGCGCGGAACGTCATGGCGTCACTGTACGGCCCGTGGGGCACCTGGTCGGGGGGTCGTGCTGGTAGCGTCAGGTACTCGTTGTCAGGCCCGTCCATGGGGAGAGGCGTGGTGGGTGAGCTCCGGGAATGGGTAGGCGGTCGGGTGGCGCGGTTGGGCCCCGAGGGGGCCGACGCCGTCCTCTACGGCCTTTCGTTGGTCTTCGCCGCGGTGACCGCCGGGTTCTCGACCATTTCCCTGTACCGGGTGTGGGCGGAGATCGCCCTCGGCCCGTACGCGGCGGCGATGGTCCTCTCCGTGTTCTTGGCCTGGTACCGGCGACGGCGGATGGCCGCGGTCCCGGCTGCCCAGCTGGCCACCGCCGGAGCGGGGGCCGAGGGGACGGTCAACCACTGGCGGGGGGCCCGGATCTGGCTGTTCGTGTTCGTGCTGGTCGGCGTCACGCTGCTGCCGCTGGCCGTCGAGGTGGCCCAGCGCAACGGCGGCAGCGCCGGGACGTCCAGCGCCCACGTGCAGCCGGAGGTGGTGGTCATCGACCAGGCCGCCCGACAGATGACCCACGGCAAGGACCCGTACCCGGCCGTCACCAAGCACGGCCAGGTGGCGACGGTGCCGGGGGAGCCGGCCTACGAGGCGTACTTCCCGTACCTGCCGCTGATGGCGGTGTTCGGGTTGCCGAGCGACACCAACCACCCGGTCCGGCTGACGGACGCCCGCATCTTCTTCAGCTTGGTCACCCTGCTGGTGACCGGGCTGGCCCTGGCCTTGTGCCGCGCCCCGACGGAACGGAAGGTGCGAACGCTGCAGGTGCTGGCGGTGTTGCCGACGGCGGCCCTGCCGCTGGCCACCGGCGGCGACGACATGCCCATCGTGGCCATCCTGCTGCTCGGCATGGTGCTGGCCCAGCGACGACAACCGTTCGCCAGCGGTCTGGTCCTGGGGGTGGTGTCGGCCATGAAGTTCACCGCCTGGCCCCTGGCCGCCCTGGCGTTGTTCGCCGCCCGCGACAAGGACGGCCGGCGGCAACCGCTGCGGATGCTGCTGGGCATGCTGGTGGTCATCGGACCGGTGGTGCTGCCGTACCTGGTGTGGAACGTCCACGCCTTCGTGGTCAGCGTCGTCCTGTTCCCGCTGGGCCTGGCCAAGGTGGCCTCCCCGGCCACCAGCCCGCTGCCGGGGCACCTGCTGGTCACCGCCTTCCCGTCCATCCACCGCGCCCTGCCGCTGATCGTGGCCGCCATCGGTGGCGTGCTGGTGGTCCGGTACCTGGTGCGCCGGACCCCGTCGACGGCGTCCCAGGTGACCGTCCTGGCGGCCTGGGTGCTGCTGGTGGCCATCCTGTTCGCTCCGGCCACCCGGATCGGCTACCTGCTGTACCCCATCAACTTCTTCGTGTGGGCGTTCATGCTGAAGGGCGCCGAGCAGCGGGAGCTGGTCGAGCTGCCTCCCGCCGGACTGCCGCCGACCCTGGTCGCCCAGCCGGCCTCCGGTTAGCCCGGGGCGCCGTCAGTTCTCGTCCGGCACCTGGAACAGGCGGATGGTGAACGGGGTGCTCTCGGACCCGCTGGTGCTGAAGACGGTGGGCGACACCAGGGCCCCGGCCTCCCAGTACCAGCCGTCGGAGCCGGCGGCCTGGGCCAGCACCTGGGTGGTGGTCGGCTCGTTGGTGGCCGGCCCGACGTTGATCTGCTTCCAGCCCTTACTGTCCAGCTCGGCCTTGTAGAAGGCCACCACCGTCGCCTGGTCGGCGCCGGGCAGGGTGAAGGCGATCTGCTGGTCGTACCCTGTCGCCGATGTGCTGTTGTCGGTGTGGCTCGTCACCGTGGCCCCTTTCGGGATGGTCAAGGTGTCGACGATGTTGGACGGCGGCGTGCCGGGCTCTTCGATGGGCTTCAGCGCCTTCACCGCCGGGACGGCCAGCAGCGAGGTGCCGGACACCTTGACCGGCGTGTTGGACGGCGGCGGGGCGTTGCCGGACCCGGACGTGAACAGCGACGTCAGCCCGAACCCCAGGACCAGCAGGACGGCGATGCCGAGGACCAACAGGGCCGGCCGCAGGCCAGGGCTCCGGCGGACCGGAGGCAGGGGGGCGTCGCCAGCGGCTTCCTCAGCGGCCGCCTCGGTGGCCCGCTCTGCGGCACTGTCGGGGACCGTCACCAGGTCGTCGGACACCCGGCCAGCCTACGACCGGTTGACGGCCACCGCCCCTCGGGCGATCGGGCCTTCGGGGATCGGGCCTTCGGCGATCGGGCCTTCGGGGATCGGTGGCCGGGTCAGGCTGTCCAACCGAAATGGTCGATGGGCCCGTGGCCGGACCCGAGGGCCCAGCCGGCCGCCCCGGCCAGGCCCCGGGTGACGAACGCCTTGGCCTGGACCACCGCTTCGTGCGGGTCGGTGCCGAGGGCCAGGTTGGCGGCGATGGCGGCCGACAGGGTGCAGCCGGTGCCGTGGTCGTTGGTGGTCGGGATCCGGTCGTGCCGGAGCACCACCGTGCCGTCCGGGCCGGCGACGACGTCCGGCGATTCGGAGGCTCCGCCCTCCCGGTAGTGCCCACCCTTCACCACCACCGTCCCGGCGCCGAGGGCCCGCAGCTCCTCGGCCGCCGCCGCCATGGCCTCGATGGTGCCGAGCGCCGAGAACGGCCGGCCGGTCAGGGCGGCGGCCTC
>CAYVPF010000385.1:0-2715 GCA_964453355.1 uncultured Acidimicrobiaceae bacterium
CTACGTCCTCGACTACGTCGCCCCCGGTCGAGTGGTGATCAGCCCGTCCCCCGACGACGTGGACCGGTGGCCGGCCATGGCCGCCCGGGTGGCGGCCGCCCCCCGGGTGGCCTGGCTGTTCTTCGCCCTCGGTCATCAGGCGGAGGCCACCGTGGTGTTCGGTGGCAACACAGACCCGGGGCCCGGCGGGTTCACGGAGCGGCGGTTCGTGGCGATGCTGCAGGCCGACCACGTGCCGTACCGGGTGGTCCACCTGGGGGTGCTGGACGCGGTGGTGCCGGCCCGGAAGGTGACGCTGCCCGCCTGATGTTCCGATATTCTGGAGAGAATCCAGAATAGTGGAGGTCTCGATGAACGTGGCGTCGCCGATTGCGAGCGTGGTACCCAGCGTGGATGGGCCGGTGTACGCGGCCCTGGCCGGGTCGGCGGCCCCGCAGACGCTCACGTCGGTCCGCCGCCTGGCCGGCCGGTCGTTGGAGGGGGTGCGGATCACCCTGCGGCGGATGGTTGCTGCCGGCCTGGTCCTGGAGGTGCCGGGTGGGTATGTGCTGAACAGGGAGCACTTGGCGGCCCCCGGCATCGAGTACCTCTGTGACCTTCACGGGCAGCTGGCCGAGCGGATCAGGGGGTCGCTCGATCGGTGGGGCGGCCAGGTCGACCTGGTAGGCCTCTTCGGCTCGGCTGCTCGCCGGGACGGCGACGCGGACAGTGACATCGACGTGCTCGTGGTGTCGGACGCTCCGGACCTGGACGAGTTCACGGGGGCGCTGGCCGATGCCATACGGCGGTGGACGGGCAACGACGCCCAGGTGATCGGTCGGAGCGCATCTGCAGTCCGGCGCCTGGTTCGAACCGGCGAACCGATCGTGTCCGAATGGGCGCAGGCGATGCTGGTGGTGCGGGGCAGTACCCGGGTACTGAAGTCCGCGGCATGATGGCTCGGCCAGGACCTCGGACGGAAGACTGCGGGCACCGCGACGCGCTGGTCCGGTTGACACAGGCCGAAGCGTTCGTCTCCGTCGCCGGCCTGGTCCTGACCGACACCACTGACGATGCCAACGCCGGTATTGCCGCCGCCCTGGCGGTGCTCGGTGGCATCGCTGCCTCCGACGCGGCCTGCTGTGCCCGCCTTCATCGACGAGCTCGGGGCCAGGCCCACCAAGAGGCCGCGGCGTTGGTGGCCCAGGTATCGCCGGGTGGCGACGCCATGGCACGAGACCTGCAGCGGTTGGTGGACCGAAAAGACGATGCCCATTACGGCGTCCATTTCGTCGGCATCGGAGAGGCCCGCAAGATGGTCGACTGGGCCAAACGCCTGGTGGCCGCAGCGCGCCGGGCCGTTGAAGCCTGACCGGGGGTACCTGACGGCCGGCCACCGGTGACCGGACCTGGCGGTGGCGCCGGTACGGCGTCAGGGAGTGAATTGCCGGCTCCGCCGACGGGAACGGCGCGGCCAGGTATTGGCCGGGGCAGTATCAGGCAAGGTCGACGGCAAGGTCAGTTCGTGACCATGGACGCCGTGGCGATGACGGCGATACGGCAGCACGTGCGCGGCAAGCGGCTCCGGAGGGCTGCGCTGGTCGTGCTGCCGGGGTGCGGTGGCCTCGGCCGGTCCCCCGCTGCCGGCCGGGGCTGGGGTACAGTCGAACGCATGTTCGTCCTCGGTATTGACCCTGGGTTGTCCCGATGCGGGTACGGGCTGGTGTCTCGGTCAGGGGCCACCTCGGCGCTCGCCGCCGAGGCCGCCGGGGTCATCGAGACCGACCCGGGAGCGGCCCTGCCGGAGCGGCTGTGGATCGTCCAGCGGGAGCTGCGGGCGCTGATGGCCGAGTGTCAACCCACCGCGGTGGCGGTGGAGCGGGTGTTCTTCCAGGTGAACGCCCGGACGGCCATGTCGGTCGGCCAGGCCAGCGGGTTGGCCCTGGCCGCCGCCGCCGAGTACGGCTGCGAGGTGGTCGAGTACACGGCCAACGAGGTCAAGCAGGCACTGGTGGGCTACGGCAGTGCCACCAAGGACCAGGTACAGCGGATGGTGACCTCGGTGCTCGGCCTGGGGGAGACCCCCCGACCGCCGGACGTGGCCGACGCCCTGGCCCTGGCCGTCTGTCACCTGACCACCCTGCCGTTGCGGCGGGCGGTAGCTGCCGCCAGCGGTGGTGTCGGAGGAGGCAGCATCCAAGGAAGAGGAGGAGGCACGAGGTGATTGGATCGCTGCGGGGCACCCTGGCGGTGCGGACGGCGGAGGCCGAGGTGGTGGTGGACGTGGGTGGCGTCGGGTACCGGGTGGCCGTGACCACCGGCACCGCGGCGGCGCTGGGCCCGGCGGGGTCAGAGGTGTTCCTGCACGTGCACACCCACGTACGGGAGGACGCCATCGTGCTGTACGGGTTCGCCCACGACGACGAGCGACGGTGCTTCGAGGCGCTGTTGGGGGCGCACGGGGTGGGACCGTCGCTGGCCCTGGCGGTGCTGTCGGCGCTGTCGCCGGCGGCGCTGTCGACGGCGGCGCTGGAGGACGATCTGGACACCCTGTGCTCGGTGCCGGGGGTGGGCCGCAAGACGGCGGCCCGGCTGCTCATCGACTTGAAGAGCCGGCTGGACCTGCCGGACCTGTCGGCGGTCGGTGCCGGAGTCGACGCCGCCGGCCGGTCGGCCCGGGCCGAAGCCCGGGCGGCGCTGGCCGAACTGGGGTACGGGCCAGACGAGATACGCCTG
>CAYVPF010000386.1:0-2708 GCA_964453355.1 uncultured Acidimicrobiaceae bacterium
GCTTCCTCAACATCCGGGTCGCCGACATCCACGCCGTGTACGCCGAATGGAGCGCCCGGGGTGCGCACTTCCTGACGCCACCGAAGCAGCACCAGTACGAGATCCGTTGCTACATCCGCGATCCCGACGGTTATCTGATCGAGGTGGGGCAAACGACCACACCAACGGGGGACTGGTCGGCATGGTTATGAGGCCGGCGAGCTAGGCAGACGGCTCCCTCTGCCCGGCGATCCCGAGCGAGCCCTCTGCCCCCAGGCCCGCTGCGCTGCCTTCCGTGCTCGGCTTGTCGGTGGCGGTTGGCTGCGGCGTCGTTCCGTCCGGAGCCGGCGGCAGGTCGTCGAGGAAGGCGGCGGTCGGCACGAAGAACAGGCTGCGACCGCCCCGAACGCCATGTTGTCGCGGAGGATCTGGCGCTGAACGCCGTCCGGGCCGACGATGGTGTTCAGTGCCACATGGGAGTCGCTTGGCTTCGCCTCGTCGGGGAGCTCCACGTTCGACAGCTTCCGGCGGCCGATCACGAGCTCCTGGGTCTCGACGCTGAGCGCGTTCCAGGCCGACAGGTCGTGCAGGTACTTCTGGACGATCACGTAGCTCGATCCCGTGAAGTCCGGGTCCTCGGCACCGACCGTGACGGCGGCCGTCGCCGCTGTTCCGGTCGGGTTCTCGGTCCCGTCGACGAACCCGAGCAGGTCGCGGTCGTCGAAGTACTTGAACCCGTGCACCTCGTCGACGACCGCGACCGACCCCCGCAGGCGGTCCATGATCTGCGAGGCCAGCTCGAAGCAGAGGTCCGCCTGGGCGGCGCGGATGTGGAACAGCAGGTCGCCGGGGGTCGACACGGCGTGATGACGTTCGCCGTGGAGCTCTTTGAACGGATGGAGCTCGGCCGGCCGTGGCCCGGCGAACAGTCGGTCCCAGGCGTCCGAACCGATGCCCGTCACGAGCGTGAACCCGGCGGTCGGCACCCGGAACCCGACGGTGCGCTCCAGGCCGGAGAGATCGGCGAGGAGGTCGCGAACGACCTCTTCGGCTCCCGGGTCGATCGTCGCCACGAGGAAAAGGGCGGCCGCGGTGAGGGGGGTGAGCACCGCCTGGGGCTCCTGGAGCCGAGCCGGCGAGCCCGGCAGTGTCGGCGTGGTCACCCAGGTAGCGTACCGAGCCCCGGTCAACCGGTACCCAAGGCGTTGCATGAGTACCATCGTCCGCTCGGCGCCGGTGCCGACAGCGGGCCAGTCTCGCCATATGGCCCGACCACCTGAAGGAGAGATCAACGTTGGGTACTTCGAGTAGTTGGGGCCGGCGCGCAGCGTTGCTCGGCTCGAGTGTCGTCACCTTGCTCGCCAGTGTCGGCATCCTGGTCGGGGGGTCAGTCGACGGCGCGGGCGCCGCTCCGGCTGCCACCACGACCGCCCCGGCCACCGTGGCCATTTTGGTGGCGGGCTTCGGTAGCTCGCTCCCGGCGAGCACATATGACCCGCTGACGGAGGGGTCGCCAGCTCTCACGGCGATCGAGGCCGCCTTCGACCCCACCACAGAGCCCACAACGTGCAACGCGGTCCCGGACCTCACCGATACCCTCACCGGCGACGGTGCCCTCATCCTGCCGTTCAGCTACAACGGCGCGACGCTGACCGGCACCTCCGAGAGCCCGAGCCTGACCGTCGCCGCCTACGGGGGCACAGCAAGCGGGAACTCGCCGTCGCAGACCGTCCCGTCGACAGTCACCCCGTATCTCGCCACGGAGGTGGCGCAGGTGCACACCGTGTGGCCCTCGGCCAAGGTCCTCATCGTGGGCCACAGCGAGGGCGGCTTCGTCGCTGAGTCCTATTTCGCCTCCGCACTCTTCAGCCCGACCCAGGAGCCTTGGGTCACCGGGGTCTTCTCCCTCGATTCCCCGATCAACGGCGTGGCGGACAAGGACGAGGCCGCGGCCCTCCTGAAGGCCATCCACGTCCCGGCGTCTTCGACACTGCTCGATCTGTTCCAGGCCGACTGGGACAACGCCTATAAGGACGGCGCCACCAACGATGCAGCCGTGTTCGCCAAGGAGAACGGCACTGCCCTCTACGTCCCGGTCGGGACCCTGGGGGACAACGTCTATCGGCTTCCCGACAGCCCGTTCAACCCCCTGGTGTCCCAAGTCCTGGTGGACTCCACCGGCCAACCCGTCTTCGGTGCCGGCTCGCCGAACTTCCTGGACCCGGCCACGCCACCGCGAGCCGGCATCACAGACCCCGCCGGCATTCTGGCCAGCCACCAGTGCGTGATGGACAACGCCACAGTCATCGGTCAGATCGCCGCCCGGGTGACGAACCCCTCCATCCCGTTGCTGCCGCCCACCTCGCCCACTTCTCCGACCACTCCCGCTTCTCCCACGGCCGGCTACCGGGAGGTCGCCGCTGACGGCGGCATCTTCAGCTTCGGTTCGGCGCAGTTCTACGGCTCCATGGCCGGTAAGCCGCTGGACGCCCCGATCGCGGGCCTCGCCGCGGCACCCACAGGCGCCGGCTACCGGGAGGTCGCCGCTGACGGCGGCATCTTCAGCTTCGGTTCGGCGCAGTTCTACGGCTCCATGGCCGGTAAGCCGCTGGACGCCCCGATCGCGGGCCTCGCCGCGGCACCCACAGGCGCCGGCTACCGGGAGGTCGCCGCTGACGGCGGCATCTTCAGCTTCGGTTCGGCGCAGTTCTACGGCTCCATGGCCGGTA
>CAYVPF010000387.1:0-2699 GCA_964453355.1 uncultured Acidimicrobiaceae bacterium
TTGTGTCCCTGCACCTGGCCGGCCAGGAGGGCACCGATCCCGGGCCGGTGCCGGTGCTGGCCGACCTGAAGTACCGGCTCCGGGCCTGAACGGGCTCTCCAGAGCCGGAACTATCGGGTCTAGGGGGTTTCCCTAGGGACGCCGCCGCCGGTCTCGTGCATCCTGGCGGGAGGACGAACCGCGACAGGACAAGACAGAACGAGGAGGCAGGGAAGGATGGAACCGTCACGGCCGTTGCCGGATGCCGAGGCCACGGGGGCTGGCCGTGGGCGGACGATGGACAGACGGAAGCTGCTGGCCCTGTCGGCTCTCGGCGGTACGGCCCTGATGGGCGGCGCCGGGCTGACCGGCGCCCTGGCCCCGGCCGGGACGGCGGCCGCGACGGCGGCCCGCCGAGCCTTGTCGCCGGAGCCGCAGGTGCCGGCCACATCGCCGGGGCCGACGCCGGACCCGACCAAGGGGGTCTCCTTCTTCACCAACGCCACCATGGAGTTCCAGGCCCTGTTCGCCTTCGGTTCCGTCGCCTACGGCGCCGGGCAGTTCGGGGAGGTGCTGACCGTCGTCAACCAGGTCCAGGCCGCCGGTCCGACCTTCCAGAGCTACTACGACAGCTTTGTCGCCATGGCCAAGACCGTGGCTGCCCTGGCCGACCGGGAGCTGAAGGCCGGCCACCGGGCCAGCGCCCTGTCCGCCTACCTGCGGGCCGCCCAGTACTTCGACCAGGCCCTCTACTTCGTGCTCGGCACCAAGACCCCGTCCGCCGAGCCGACGGTGTACGCCGCCATGCAGCGGCAGTGGAACCTGGCCACCCAGCTGATGGACCAACCGGTCGAGCGGGTGGCCATCCCCTACGGCCGGACCACGCTGCCGGCCTACTTCCTGCGGGGGTCCGGCTCCAACACCGCCAAGCCCACGGTCATCGTCAACAACGGCAGCGACGCCCAGAACCTGGACACCTACGTCTACGGCGGGGCCGCCGCCGTCGAGCGCGGCTGGAACGCCGTCGTCTTCGAGGGCCCCGGCCAGGGGTCCATGCTGTTCGAGCGCCAGATCCCGTTCCGGCCGGACTGGGAGAAGGTCATCACCCCCATCGTCGACTGGCTCCGGCAGCGGCCGGACGTCGACAACAAGCGGATCGCCCTCACCGGCTGGAGCGAAGGAGGCGAGCTGGTGGCCCGGGCCGCCGCCTTCGAGCCGCGGCTGGCCGCCGTGGTGTCCGATCCCGGGTTCACCGACGTCTGGGCGGCGTGGCCCGACACAATCCGGTCCATCTTCGCCACAACAGCCACAAAGACACAGGTCAACGGCACCTGGCAGCAGGGCTACATCCCGGCCCTCGATGCCACAGCCACACTCAAGTTCACCGTCGTCAAACGGGCCGAGATCTACGGCCGGTCGTACCTGCAGGCGGCCCGGGCCGGCAAGGTATTCACCGACATGTGGTCGTTCGGCCACACCCTGATGCAGTTCGACGCCACCGGTGTCCTCCACCGCATCGAGATGCCGTACCTGGTCAACCAGTACGAGCTCGATGCCCTCGACCCGGCCGGCGATCCGGAGACGCTCTACCACGGTCTCGGGTCCAAGCGGAAGAAGCTGCACACCTTCACCGTCGCCCAGGGGGCCGAGTACCACTGCGCCCCCATGGCCCCGCAGACCCGGAACCAGGTCGTCTACGACTGGCTCGGCACGGTCCTTGGGGCCTGACGGGCCCCGGCACCTATGCTGCCGGCCGTGCCCACCCTGGACGCCGCCCAAGCCCGGGTGGTCGGCAGCCTGATCGAGAAGCAGCTGACCACCCCCCAGCAGTACCCGCTGACCCTCAACGCGCTGGTGTCGGCCTGCAACCAGTCGTCCAACCGGGATCCGGTGGTGGCCTACACCGAAGACCAGGTGGCGGTGGTCCTGGACCAGCTGAAGGAGCAGCGGCTGGTCCGGTTCGTGCTGCCGTCCCACGGGCGGTCGGTGGTCCGGTACCGCCATGTCGTCGACGAGGCGCTGGGCATCGACCAGCCCCAGCTGGCCGTCCTGGCGGTCCTGTTGCTGCGGGGCCCGCAGACGGTGGGGGAGCTGCGGATCCGCACCGACCGGATGGCCAGCTTCGACAGCCTGGCCCAGGTCCAGCACGAGCTGGACCTGTTGGCCGGCCTCGAAGAGCCCCTGGCGGTCTGCCAGCCGAGGCGGCCGGGGCAAAAGGAGGAGCGCTGGGTCGAGCTGCTGTCGGCCGATCAGGTGGCGGCGGCAGCCGGGGAATCCCCGCCTCCCGGGACTGGTGCTGGGGCCGGTGCGGTCGGCACCGCCGTGGAGGCCGGCGGACAAGCGGGGCCGTCGTCGTCGGCGGACGTCGTGGCCGAGGTCCGGCAGGAGCTGGCCCGGCTGGCGGCCGACGTGGCCACTCTGCGAACCGAGCTACAGGAGCTCCGGGACAGCCTCGGCGGTTGAATGTTTTGTCGAGTCACTGAACGCCAAAATTGAGCGGATGCGCTCAATTTTGGCGTTCAGTGACGGGGGAATACATCACCGAGGTCGGCCTCGACCGAGGCCGTCGGCGGCTATGGCTACTAGCTGAGCCGCTCGACGATCATGGCCATGCCCTGGCCGCCGCCGACGCACATGGACTCGAGCCCGAAGGTCTTGTCGCCGTCCTCCAGGCCGTTGAGCAGGGTGGTCATGATGCGGGCGCCGGTCTGGCCGAAGGG
>CAYVPF010000388.1:0-2696 GCA_964453355.1 uncultured Acidimicrobiaceae bacterium
CCTTCCGCGCCGAGGTCCGCGAGTGGCTCGAGACGAACCTGACCGGACGGTTCGGTCCGAGGAGGAAGAGGCGACATGACGGTACGGGTTGGCATCAACGGGTTCGGGAGGATCGGGCGGAATTTCGTCCGGGCCGTCCTGGACCAGGGGGCCGACGTGGAGGTGGTGGCCGTCAACGACCTGACGTCGGCGGCGACCAACGCCCAGTTGCTCCGGTACGACTCCACCCACGGCCGGTTGCCGGTGCCGGTGGTGGTGGACGGCGACGACCTGCTGGTGGGGGACCGGCGGATCAAGGTGCTGGCCGAACGGAACCCGGCCGACCTGGCCTGGGGTGACCTGGGGGTGGAGGTGGTGGTGGAGTCGACCGGCCGGTTCACCGACCGGCACGACGCCGCGGCCCACCTGAAGGGCGGGGCGGCCCGGGTGATCATCTCGGCGCCGTCCGGCGACGCCGACGGCACCTTCGTGGTGGGGGTGAACGACGCCGACTTCGACCCGGACACCCACGTGGTGGTGTCCGCTGCCTCGTGCACCACGAACTGCTTCGTGCCGATGGTCAAGGTGGTTGACGAAGCCTTCGGCATCGTCGGTGTGCTGATGACGACGGTGCACGCCTACACCAACGACCAGAACCTCCTGGACCTGCCCCACCAGGATCTCCGCCGGGCGCGGGCGGCGGCGGTCAACATCGTGCCGGCCTCCACCGGCGCGGCCCGGGCCACCAAGCTGGTGCTGGCGGCCATGAAGGGGAAGCTGGACGGCACGGCGCTGCGGGTGCCGGTCCCGGTGGGGTCCATCACGGACTTCACGGCGGTGGTGGCGGGGGCGGTGACGGTCGCCGAGGTCAACGACGCCTTCGCCGCTGCCGCGGCCTCGGCGCCGCTGGACAAGGTATTGGTGTACACCGACGACCCGATCGTGTCGTCCGACATCGTCGGCAGCCCGGCCTCGTGCACCTTCGACTCCCTACTCACCATGGTGCAGCCGCTGGGCGACCGCGGCACGATGGTGAAAGTGCAGGGCTGGTACGACAACGAGTGGGGCTACTCCAACCGCCTGGTGGACCTGGCCGCCATCGTGGGCGGCGCTGGGGTTGGCGGCACCGGCGTCGGCGGCCGCCGGTGACCCGACCGGCGCTGCTGCGGGGACTGCCGCTACTGGAGGACCTGCCGCCGGTGGCCGGGCGGCGGGTGCTGGTCCGGGTGGACTTCAACGTGCCGCTGCACCGCGACGCGGCGGGCAACCGGACGGTGGCGGACGACTTCCGGATCCGGGCGGCCCTGCCGACGCTGCGGTGGCTGCTGGACCAGGGGGCCGAGGTGACGGCCTGCAGCCATCTCGGGGACCCGGACCCGAAGAACGGTTCGGACCCGGCGTACTCGATGGACCCGGTCCGGGACCGGCTGACGGCGCTGTGCCCGGGGGTGACCCTGCTGGACAACCTGCGGTTCTGGCCGGGGGAGAAGGCGGACGACCCGGCGTTCGTGGACGCCCTGGTGGACGGCTACGACGCCTACGTGAACGAGGCCTTCGGGGTGGCCCACCGGCCGCACGGATCGGTGGTGGGGCCGCCGCGGCGGCTGCCGAGCGCGGCCGGTCGCCGGCTGGCCCGGGAGGTGGAGGTCGTCGGCGGGCTGTTGGAGGCCCCGAAGCGGCCGTTCGTGGCGGTGGTCGGCGGGGCCAAGGTGGCCGACAAGTTGGGGGTGTTGCAGGCGCTGGCCGGCAAGGTGGACGTGCTGGCCGTCGGCGGGGCCATGGCGTTCACGTTCCTGGTGGCCCAGGGGCACGAGCCGGGGGCGTCCCTGGTGGACCTGGACCGGGTGGACGACTGCCGGAAGCTGCTGCACTCGGGGACCCGGATCCTGCTGCCCACCGACGTCGTGGCGTTGGAGCCCGGCGGCACGTTCGGGCCGGAGGGGGGCGACGGGGCGGCCAAGGTGGTGGGGACCGACCTGGAGGGCGGCTGGATGGGGTTGGATGTCGGGCCGGACACGGCGGAGGCGTTCGCCGAGGCCGTGACCGGGGCGCGGACGGTGCTGTGGAACGGGCCGTTGGGGGTGGCCGAGGACGACCGGTTCGCCGCCGGCACCCGCCGGGTGGCCCAGGCGGTGGCCGATTGCTCGGGGTTCACGGTGGTGGGCGGCGGCGACAGCGCCAGCGTGCTGGACCACCTGGGCCTGGCCGACCAGGTGAACTTCCTGTCGACCGGCGGCGGGGCGTCGCTGAAGCTGGTGGAATGCGGCGACCTGCCCGGCCTGGCGGCGCTGCGGGGGGCGGTCAACGCCCCGGCCCACGTCCCGGCCTGACCTGGTGGCATCGAAAAAGGCGGGAGCGGAGTTGGCGGGGGGCAGGCGGCCGCTGGTGAGCGGCAACTGGAAGATGCACCACGACCACCTGGAGGCCTTGCACATGGTGCGGGACCTGGGGCTGCGGCTGAAGCCGGAGGACGTGGCCCGGCTGGACGCGTCGGTCCACCCGCCGTTCACGGACCTGCGGACGGTGCAGACCCTGGTGGAGCAGGAGCGGATCCCGGTGGCGTTGGGGGCGCAGCACTGTCACGACCACGACCGGGGGGCGTTCACCGGGGAGGTCAGCCCGCAGATGCTGGCCCGGCTGGGGGTGAGCTACGTGGTGGTCGGCCACTCCGAGCGGCGGGAGCTGTTCGGGATGACCGACGCCATGGTGGCGTCGAC
>CAYVPF010000389.1:0-2649 GCA_964453355.1 uncultured Acidimicrobiaceae bacterium
ACCGCCGAGGAGCTGGGCGGCGGCCAGCTGCACGCCCAACGGTCCGGCGTCGTCGACCACCTGGCCGACGACGACCGCCACGCCCTGACCATCGTCCGCCGCATCGTCGCCACCCTCGGGCCGCCGTCGCCGCGGCAGTTGGAGGTGGCCCCCGCCGCCGACCCGGTGCACGACCCCCGGGGCCTCTATGGGGTGGTGCCCACCGACCTGCGCACCCCCTACGACGTCCGCGAGGTCCTGGCCCGGCTGCTCGACGGGTCCCGGTTCGCCGAGTTCAAGGCCGAGTACGGCCCGACGCTCGTCTGCGGGTTCGGCCGGCTGTGGGGGCACCCGGTAGGGGTGGTGGCCAACAACGGGGTGCTGTTCTCCGAGTCGGCTCTGAAGGCCGCCCACTTCATCGAGCTCTGCGACCGCCGCCGGGTGCCGCTGTTGTTCCTCCAGAACGTCAGCGGGTTCATGGTCGGCCGCGACTACGAGGCCGGGGGCATCGCCAAGCACGGGGCCAAGATGGTGACGGCGGTGGCCGGCGCCCGGGTGCCCAAGTTCACGGTCATCATCGGCGGCAGCTTCGGGGCCGGCAACTACGCCATGTGCGGCCGCGCCTACGACCCCCGGTTCCTGTGGATGTGGCCGAACGCCCGCATCTCGGTGATGGGCGGCGAGCAGGCCGCCTCGGTGCTCGCCGTCGTCCGCCGCGAGCAGGCCGAGGCCCGCGGGGAGTCCTTCGACCCGGACGAGGAGGAGGCCATGAAGGCCCCGATCCGCGACCGGTACGAGGTGCAGGGCAGCCCGTACTACTCGACCGCCCGGCTGTGGGACGACGGTGTCATCGACCCCCTGGACACCCGCCGGGTGGTCGGCCTGGCCCTGTCGGTGGCCAGCCGCACCCCCATGGACGACGTCGGCTACGGCGTCTTCCGGATGTGATGCCGCATCCCGCCGGCGGCGGCCGGGTCACGTCGGTGCTGATCGCCAACCGCGGCGAGATCGCCGTGCGGGTGGCCCGGACCGTGGCCGCCCGGGGGTTGCGGTCGGTGGCCGTGTACACCCCGGCCGACGCCGCCGCCGTCCACGTCCGGGCCGCCGACGACGCCGTGGCCGTCGGCAGCTACCTGGCCGTCGACACACTGCTGGCGGCCGCCCGGGCCGGCGGCGCCGACGCCGTCCATCCCGGCTACGGCTTCTTGTCCGAGGACCCCGCCTTCGCCCGGGCGGTGGTCGACGCCGGGCTCACCTGGATCGGTCCGCCGGCCGACGCCATCGAGCTGATGGGGGACAAGATCCGGGCCAAGCAGACCGTGGCCGCCGCCGGGGTCCCGGTGGTGCCCGGCACCGATGGCACCGGGGCTGGTGACACTGCGCTGACCGACGACCAGCTGCTGGCCGCGGCCGACGGCATCGGGTTCCCGGTGCTGGTCAAGCCGTCGGCCGGCGGCGGCGGCAAGGGCATGCGCCGGGTCGACCAGCCCGCCGACCTGCCGGCGGCCCTGGCCGCCGCCCGTCGGGAGGCCGCCGGGGCCTTCGGGGACGACACCTTGCTGCTGGAGCGGTGGGTGGCCCACCCCCGGCACGTCGAGGTGCAGGTGTTCGCCGACACCCATGGCCACGTGGTGCACCTGGGCGACCGGGAATGCAGCCTGCAGCGGCGGCACCAGAAGATCGTCGAGGAGTCCCCGTCCCCCCTGCTGGACCCGGCCACCCGGGACCGCATCGGCGCCGCCGCCGTGGCCGTCGCCCGCGCCTGCGGCTACGTCGGCGCCGGCACCGTCGAATTCATCGTCTCGGCCGACCAGCCCGACCGGTTCTTCTTCATGGAGATGAACACCCGGCTGCAGGTGGAGCACCCGGTCACCGAGGCGGTCACCGGCCTCGACCTGGTCGACTGGCAGCTCCGGGTGGCCGCCGGCGAGGCGCTGCCCCTGGACCAGGACGCCGTCACCTTCACCGGCCACGCCGTCGAGGCCCGTATCTACACCGAGGACCCGGGCCGGGGGTTCCTGCCGGCCGCCGGCACCGTCACCGTCCTCCGCGAGCCGGCCGGCCGGCCCGATATCCGGGTAGCTGGCATCCGGGTAGCTGGCATCCGGGTAGATAGCGCCCTGGCCCCCGGCACGGTGGTCGGCACCGGCTACGACCCCCTGCTGGCCAAGGTGATCGCCTGGGCCCCCGACCGGGCCACCGCCCTCCGACGGCTGCGCCGGGCCCTGGCCGGCACCGCCGTCCTCGGGGTCACCACCAACGTCGGCTTCCTGGTGGCCCTGCTGGGCCATCCCGACGTCGTCGACGGCCGGCTGGACACCGAGTTGGTGGAACGGATCGCCCCCGACCTGAAGGCGCCGCGGCGGTGGGACGAGGAGGCGGCCGCGGTGGCCGGCTGTGTGCTGGCCGCCGTGCTGGACCCGGCGGGAGCCGGCCCTGACCGGGCCGGCGCTGACCGGGCCGGGCCGGTCGACCCCTGGGACGTCCCCGACGGCTGGCGGCTCGGTGGCCGGCAGCCCGCCACGTTCACGCTGCACGGCCCGGACGGGCCCGTGGTGGTCGAGGTCACCGGCCGGCCGGCCGCCGGTGGTGGCGGCACCAGCGGCGGGGCGCAGGTGGCCGTAGACGGCGGACCTCCGGCGGCGGTGGTGATTGCCCCCGCCGGCGCCG
>CAYVPF010000390.1:0-2644 GCA_964453355.1 uncultured Acidimicrobiaceae bacterium
TCAGCTTCCGGCAAGGGCCGGGAACCGGCTTACTCGGGGATATAGGTCAGACGCCTCGCCGAAGCTCTGACCCAACCACTTTCCTTGACGACCAGGCGTAGAGCAAAGTGTCGTGTCCGTTCTCCGACACCAAATCGAACATGGCGCTGAGTAGCCGGCACCGCCACAACGCGGTCGACCAGTGCCGGATGTGATCCGTTGCCGACCGCCGGACGCAAGGCAGTATCATCGGCGACATGCCTCACCGTCCCGCTGACCTGCCCCCCGGTTCGGTCGTCGTGGTCACCAACCCGGACGAGGACTGCTCCCCGGAAGCCTTCCGCGCCTTCCTCGACGAGCTGCTGGCGGGTCCCGAGCCCGAACTTGACAGCCTCGGTGCCGCTGAAGCCCTACGGGAACTGCGGGTCGACGCCGAGGCGTGAGCGCCGTCGTCATCTTCCGGCTGGCAGTGAGGCCGTAAGCGGGAGCTTGCTCGGCCGCCATTGGACCTACTCCGGGACGACCCCCCCGACGACCTTCTGCTTGTGGTTCGGGGTGGAGCGAACGGGCTGAGCGGCATGGTCCTCGACCGGTCTGCCGGCGGCTGCTCGGAACGATGAGGGTTCTTTGGTGTCCCGGTCTTCGCAGGTCGTTGAGCGATACCTTCGACCTGCACGGCCAGACGCCGGGGCTGACATCGTCGAACATCCCCGTCAACGAACGGATCGCCACCGTCCGATAGCGTGAACCCATGAGCGACGATCCCACGCCGGAAGTGCCCGGGCCCCCGCCGGCCGCACCGCCCTACCAGGAGCCACCGGCGCAGTTCGGCTACCCGCCGGCGCCCCCGGTGCCCGCCGGCCAGGCGCCTTATGCACAACCCGGCCTCCCCACCTTCGTGGTGCCGCCTGGCGTCATCTTGGCGCCGGTGGGCCGTCGCATCGGGGCCTACTTCCTGTCGATCCTCCTGTTCATCGTCACCCTGGGCATCGGTTGGATCATCTGGGGCCTCATCCTGTGGCCCAAGGGACAGAGCCCGGCGTTCAAGGTCCTGAAGCTCCACGTGGTCCCGAAAGAGGGGGGCGCCCCGGTCGGCTTCGGCAAGATGGCCCTGCGGAACATCGTCGGTGGCATCGCCGAGGGCATCCTCGGCTGGGTCACCTCGCTGATCTCGTTCGTCCTGTTCGCGGTCAGGCCCCTGCACCAGCCCTTCACCGACCTGATCGCCGGGACCACGGTGGCCTACGACCCGACCGGCGTGTACGACCAGCTGCGGGCCGGCAGCTAAGCCGGTCGCCTCCAGATGACGACCGTCCCGGGGCGACCTCGGGGCCGGTCGACGGTCACAGGAAGGCCAACTCGTCGTCGGCCAGCGAGTTGCACCGAAAGCACACGAACCCCTCAAGGCCCGAGCGGTCGGTCCGCGTGAACCTGGCCCGCCCCTTCCCGCAGTGCTCACAGGGCCCACCGATCCCTGTGCCCCCTGGGGGCAGGTCGCGTACGGCCGAGGCCGCCAGGTAGCCGTAGACCACGTCGGTGACACCCAGCCGGAACGGCTCACCCACCGTTAGGACGTGCTCGACCTTCGTCGAGCCATCTTTCCTGGTCACCTCGACTGTCGTTCCAGCTTGCACCTTGTCGACCGGGCCGCGGACGGCCCAATCGCCGTACTTGGTCTTGCGATAGACGATGCGTTGCTCGGGCCGCGCGGATGTCTGTGGCATCGGCGAAAGCTCCTCTGCTCCTCCGGCCACGTGCCGGGACGGCGCTGGCCGGTGGACACGTTGCCACGGCGGTGTGCCAGGGACGAGGTCGCTTCCTGCGATCGAGGAACTGACTCACCGCATTTGTAGGTGGGTACGGTAGTTCCCATGACCGTTCCCACCGTCACCCTCAACAACGGCGTCGAGATCCCCCAGCTGGGGTTCGGCGTGTTCCAGGTCAAGCCGGCCGACACCCGCCGGGCCACCGAGGTGGCCCTGGACGTGGGGTACCGGCACATCGACACGGCGGAGATGTACGGCAACGAGGCCGAGGTCGGCCAGGCCGTCCGGGCCTCCGGCCTGGACCGGTCGGAGGTGTTCGTGACCTCCAAGCTGAACAACAACCGCCACGCTCCGGCCGCGGTGGCCGAGGCGTTCGACGGCACGCTGGCGGCCCTGGACCTGGACTACGTGGACCTGTTCCTGGTGCACTGGCCGCTGCCCACCATCGACGTCGACTACGTCGACACCTGGAAGGCCATGGAGGGGCTGCTGGACACCGGCAAGGTCCGGGCCATCGGGGTGTCCAACTTCCAGGCCGCCCACCTGGACCGCATCCTGGCCGAGGGCACCGTGGTGCCGGCGGCCAACCAGATCGAGATCCATCCGTACCTGACCCAGGACCCGCTACGGCAGTACGACGGGTCCCACGGCATCGCCACCGAGGCCTGGTCGCCGATTGCCCAGGGCAAGGTCCTGGACGACCCGGCCATCACCGCCGTGGCTGCCGACGTCGGCCGCACCGCCGCCCAGGTGGTGCTGCGGTGGCACATCCAACGCGGCGAGATCGTGTTCCCGAAGTCCGTCACCCCGTCGCGGGTGCAGGAGAACTTCGCCCTCTTCGACTTCGAGCTCACCGACGACCAGATGGCCGCCGTCACCGCCCTGAACCGCGACGAGCG
>CAYVPF010000391.1:0-2636 GCA_964453355.1 uncultured Acidimicrobiaceae bacterium
CCCCGGCGAACCCCGCCCAGGCATGACGCTTAACGGGTCGGCGTAGCCGCGGCCAGGCCGTGAGAAGCTGTTCGTCGGTCCACGGTCAGGGAAGCCCCTCGATCATGGCCACCACTTCCTCTCGCCGGTAGCCCCACCGCTTGGCCAGCCGAAGCAGCTCGGCGGCCTGGGCGGTGACGATGCTCCGTTCGGGCTGGCCCGTCACCGTGACCCCACGGCCCCGCCTGAACTCCAGCACCCCTTCGTCCCGCAGCAGCCGGAGGGCCCGGAGCACCGTATTGGCGTGCACCCCCATCACCGCCGCCATGTCCCGGGCCGGTGGAAGCCGTCCCCCCGGGCGTACATCGCCGGCGATGATCTCCCGCCGGATCTCGGCGGCCACCTGTTCGTGGAGCGGCAGCTCACCGCCCCGGTCGATCTTGACATCGCTCATGGTGACATACATAGTGGCACGATATGGTTACCGTCAAACCGGGAGTCCCCGACCGCTCGGCACTCCCCCACCCCTCGGTGGCCGCCGACTGCCTGGCACCTCCCGAACCCGACGCGGTGATCCGCGAGGCCCGTCGCCGCCAACGACGACGGTGGCTCCTGGTCGCCGCCGGTGTGGCCATCACTGCCGTCCTCGTCGCCACGGTGGCCACGGCCCTGGGTCAAGGAGGCCAACCCCGGTCGCCACTCCCGTCTCTCCCTATCCTGGCCCCTACGCTGCGCCGGCCGCCTGCCGCTCCGCCCGCCACCGGTATCCAGCCGGAGCAGCCCGGATCGTTGGCCATCGCTCCCGACGGCGGCCTGTACGTCGCCGACGACACCCGCAACCAGATCCTGGAACGGCTCCCCGACGGCCGTTTCCGGGTGGTCGCCGGCAACGGCAAGGCCGGGTTCTCCGGCGACGGCGGTCCGGCCACCGAGGCCGAGATCGACGATCCCGGCGGGATGGCGGTGGCCGGCAACGGCACGTTGTACTTCGCCGACGTCGGCAACAACCGGGTCCGGGCCGTGTCGCCGGCCGGGATCATGTCCACCGTGGCCGGCAACGGCCAGGTGGGCTGGGTGCCCGACGGCACCCCGGCCCTCGACGCCCCAATCAGTGCCCTGGCGGTGGCCTTCTCCCCCGCCGGCCAGCTCACCATCAGCGACGGACAGCAGGTTCTGGCCTTGGCGGCAGACGGCACCCTCACCAGCGTGCTCGGCAACGACTCGCCCGAACAGGGCTTGGTCGGCACCGGTGGTCCCGCGGTCGACGCCTCCGCTGACGGCGCCGACGGCCTGGCCTTCGATGCGGCGGGCGACCTGTTCGTCTTCGGTTTCGCCACCAAGACCATGCTCATGGTCGACCCGGAAGGAACGCTCACCTCCCTCCCCGGCAGCATCTATCCCCGCGGCTACGGCGGTCTGGTCGCCGCTCCGGGCGGCACGGTGTTGGCCATGGACGAGGTGTCGGTGGTCCGGCTGTCCCCGACCGGCGAGCAGACCGTGGTGACATTTCCCCACCAGTACCGCGGGACCGACAGGTTCCTCGGGGTCCGTAACTTCTCTCCGGCCGGCATAGCCGTGGCGGCCGACGGCACCGTGTACGTCGACACCAGTCCAAACGGCGGCTTCGCCAACGCGTCGGCCATCGCCATGATCTCGCCGAACGGCCACCCGGCCCTGCTGTGGAGGAGCGCCCACCCCGAGCGCTAATCACGCGGTAGTCACACGCCGCAACCAATTGACGCGGAATTGACGCCCGCCACCGGAGCGGCCGGCCGGCGCTGACCTAGATTGCTGGCTGCACTGGCCACCGCCGCGGAAGGTGCCCCCTTGGCTCAACGACAGCTACTGCCGGTACGCGAGGTGCTCCGGGGGCGGAGGCTCAACTGGGTCGACCTGGTGGTGGTGGCCGGGATCATCGGGGTGCTGTACGCCGTGGTCAAGCTGGGCCAGGCGATGACGGTCAACTTCACCCCCGGCCGGACGCCGGTGGTGATCTCCACGGACGTCGCCGACGTGCCGTACTACGCCGCCCGGTCGCTGCTGCGCATGTTCATCGCCCTGGGCCTGTCGACCGTGTTCACCCTGGTCTACGGCACCGCCGCCGCCCGGCTGCCCCGGATGCAGAAGGTGCTGGTGCCGATCCTGGACGTCCTGCAGTCGATCCCCATCCTGGTGTTCTTGCCGATCGCCCTGACGTTCTTCATCACGCTGTTCCCGAACAGCCTGCTGGGCCTGGAGGCGGCGTCGATCTTCGTCATCTTCACGTCGCAGGCCTGGAACATGACGTTCAGCTTCTACCACTCGCTCATCAGCCAGCCGGTCGAGCTGGACGAGGCGGCCCGGATGTACCGGCTGACCAAGTGGCAGCGGTTCTGGAAGCTGGACGTGCCGAGCTCGGCGATCGGGCTGATCTGGAACATGATGATGTCGATGGGCGGCGGCTGGTTCTTCCTCACCGCTTCGGAGGCCGTCACCGTCTTCATCCACGGCCAAGGGGTGTCGGAGAGCCTGCCCGGCATCGGGAGCTACATGGCCGCCGCCGTGGGCCAGGGGTCGTACGCCGAGGTGACCATCGCCATCGTGGTGATGGTCATCCTGGTGGTCGGCACGAACTTCTTCGTGTTCCGGCCACTGGTGGCCTGGTCCGACAAGTTCCG
>CAYVPF010000392.1:0-2614 GCA_964453355.1 uncultured Acidimicrobiaceae bacterium
TGCACCCGGTAGGCCGACCAGGCCTCATCCGCCATGACCAGCAGCCCGGCCCCGGCGGCCGGCTGCGGCGGCGCCAGCACGGCGACGGCGGCCACGTCCTCGTAGGCCGGCCCGTGGGTCACCGCCACCACCCCCTCGTCGGTCGCCAGGCCGGCGCCCACCGGATCGGCCAATGCCTCCCACATGTCCCCGCAGCCGTGGCAGCCGCTGGACAGGAATAGCAGCAGCGTCCAGGTCGCCGTGCCCAGAACGGGGATGTGGACCGGGGCCCCGGAGAGGTCGACACCGGACAGGTTGGAGGCCGGGGTGGCCGGCTGGTCCCGGTAGGTCGGTATCGGCACCAGGCCCTTCAGCACCGGCATCGGCGGCCGGTCGGCGGGGCCGCCGGAGGTCACCCGCCGGCGCTCACCCGAGCGTGGTCACTGGACCGGCGACGGCCGGTCGGCGGCCTAATCGACTTCGACTGCAGCGACGGCATCGGCGGCGAGGGGGCCATCGGCGAGAACCTCGACGGCCCGCCCGTGGCCGCACCACCGGCAGGACACGTCGTCCACCGACTCGGCCAGCACCTGCTCGTCCTCCACCTCCAGCTCGCCACCGACGGTGTAGTGGTTGAACGCCTTGGTGGTCCGGGTGGTGGTGACGTCGAAGCGGGTCAGATTGCCACACGCCGTACAGCGGTACCGGGTCAGAGAAGCCACGGCACCACGGTAGTCCGCCCGGCGCGCCCCCTCGGTCGGCCGGCGCGGCGTCAGCCGCCAGGCGACTCGGCCGTCAGAGCCGGCTGAGTAACTCGATCTTCTTGGCCTCGAACTCGGCGTCGGAGATGATGCCCCGCCGCCGCAGGTCGTCCAGCTGGATGAGCTGGTCGGGGACCGACTGGGCGGCTGCCGGCGGGATGGCCGGCAACGGAGCCGGGCCGGGGGCATACAGCGACGGCACGGCCGGCGCACTGGGCAGGGTGGTGGCGGCCATGCTGGGCGGCACCAGCGGGGTGCCGTGCGGTGGGGTGTCCGCCAGGGTGTACGGCCGGGGGGCCAGCATCGGCTGCGCCGGCACGTCGGCGGCGGACGCCGCCGCCGCAGTGGCCTGCCGGTCCTCGGCCAGCTGGTCGAGCTGGCGGGTGATGACCCGCTGCAGGGCCCGGGGCCGGCGGACGTCGTCGACCGCCATGGGGGCGTCCCCGACCAGCTCCACCACGAGGCGGCCGGAGCCGATGACCCGGTCCACCAGGGTCTGGGTGCAGTGGGCCTCGGCGATCCGCTGCAGGCGCACCTGCACCAGGTCACGGCCGAGGATGCCCCGCCGGTAGATCAGCCGATTGGTGGTCACCACCAGGCTGATGCCCAGCCACCGGACCACCCGGGCGGCCAGCCAGACGGCCGGCACCGACACCATGGCCGCCAGTACCCACGCCACGGCGATCGGCGCGCTCGGGAACCGGATCACGACGGTGATGGCCACGGCCAGGGCCACCGCCGTCAGCACTGCCGGCCCGAACATGAACACCCAGTGCGGCCGCAGGTCGACCAGCAGCTCCTCGTCGTCGTCCAGCAACCGGGTCGAAATGGGCACCGCCCCACAGCGTACCGGCCGGTCCCTCCCCGAATAGGTCTCTACCAGGCCTCTTCTGCGGTGGGAGCTGTGGGAGGAGCCCAGGTGGGAGGAGCAAGGCGTACATCGGTGGTCGACCCACCGGAGGAACCCGCATCCGATGCACCGACACCGCCCCGCAATCCCCCGCCGATCGACCTCCCGCCTGCGGGCCCGGGCCGGCCGCCGCGGCCTCGCCGTGGCCGGCGCCGTCCTGGTGGTCCTCGGGGCCATCAGCGCGGCCGTAGGCGTCGGCGGCCTGGTCTCCCCCGCCCCGCCGGCGGCCGCCAGCAACGGCTACGGGCCCGGCGTCGGTCCCCAGGCGCCGAGCCAGCACTGGGGTGGCGCCTACATCCTCACAGGCGTGCCGGGGTACGCCTATTGCATCAACCCGGGCACCGCATCGCCCACGGAGCTCGCCACAGACCACTGGGCCCCCGTGGCCTACCCGGGGAGCGCCGTCTACACCAACGGCCAGATGGCGGCTCTGGGCTACTTCGCCGAGCGTTACCAGGGCACCGGGTGGAACGGCTACTCGGTCAACACAACCGTGGCGGCCATCGCTCAGATCGCCTACACCTCCGCGGGCGGCACAACCCCGCCGTCGAGCCGGGCCCCCGCCGCCCTGGTGGCCCAGATCGTCGCCTGGATGACCACCTACGCCGGACCCTGGACGATCAGCCTGACAATGACCCCACCGTCCGGATCCACGTTCGACGTCGGTCGCAACTACTCGGGCACCATCACCGTCCGCAGCGCCACCGGCGCCGGTGTCGGCGGTCTGCAGCTGAGCCAGCCGCCCACCGGTGGCCCCAGCGCCAACCAGGTCAGCAACTTCGTGTGGCTCGCCAGCACAACCAACGCCGCCGGGCAGATCTCGTTCGTCTGGAACATCAGCGGCGTGCCGCCGACGCTCGGCGGCCTCTTCTCCGCCCAGGACATCGACGTGGTCGGCGACGCCGTGGGAGCCGCCCCGCCGGCCTACGCAGCGCCCGGCGGCTCCGGTGGCCAGACGATGATG
>CAYVPF010000393.1:0-2591 GCA_964453355.1 uncultured Acidimicrobiaceae bacterium
CGGCGGCCCCATTCCCGGCGGCCCCATTCCCGGCGGCCCAGTGCCCGGGTCCTCCGCCGGCGCCGGCGGCTGGCGACGGTGCTGGTCCTGGTGGTGGCGGTACTGGCGGTGGTGGCGTTCGCCCTGGCGGGGTCCGGGCCGGGGTCGGCGGGCGGGACGACGACACCGTTGCGAGCCCGGATCGTGTCGGTGGCCGAGGGCCAGCTGGGCTACCAGACCGACCCGGCCGATTCGTACTGCAACAAGTTCAGCGCCTACTGGGGTGCCGGCACATCCACCTCCGGCACATCCAGCTGCGGGCCGGGCCTGCTGAGCGAGGAGTGGTGCGCCGACTTCGCCGCCTGGGTCTGGAAGCAGGCGGGGGCGGTGGTCACATACCAAATGGCCTCGGGCGACCTGAACTCGGCGTCGGCCAGCTTCTACGTCTGGGCGGTCGACCACGGCACCTGGCACCCGGCCGGGTCCGGCTACACCCCCCAACCCGGGGATGTGGCGGTCTACGGGCTGGATGCCACCACGGACACGGCGGTGCACGTGGCGGTGGTGACCGGCTACACCCCCGGGGCCAAGGGGCCCGACGTGGTCAACGGCGACGGCGACCGCACGGGGTTCAGCGTGGTGGAGACCGGCACGGACCAGTACCGGTCGGACACCCACGACGGCAACGACTCGCTGCTGTCCGGCTACGCCTCGCCCCTGTTCCCGTCGTCCGGCTGACAGAGCCGTCCGGCTGAGCCGCCGGCCGGGTTGGATCAGACCTGAGGAGTGAAGCCGGGGGGGAGGGCGATGGACTTCTTCTCCAAGAACAGGTCCAGGCCCTCGGGACCGAACTCGCGGCCGACGCCGGACTCCTTGTAGCCGCCGAAGGGGGTGGCGAAGTCGATGGGGATGCCGGTGTTGAGCATGTAGGTGCCGGTGCGGACCTGGCGGGCGATGCCGAGGCCGCGGTCGTTGTCGCCGGTCCACACGGACCCGCAGAGGCCGTAGTGAGAGTCGTTGGCGATGGCCACGGCGTCGGCGTCGCCGTCGTAGGGGATGACGGCCAGGACGGGGCCGAAGATCTCCTCCTGGGCGATCTTCATGCTGTTGTCGACGCCGATGAAGACGGTGGGCTCGACGTAGTAGCCCTTGTCCAGGCCGGCGGGCCGGCCGCCGCCGACGGCGACCTTGGCGCCCTCGTCCTGGCCGCTGCGCAGGTAGCCCTCCACCCGGTCGCGCTGGCGGCCGGCCACCAGGGGACCGACCTCGGTGGTGGGGTCGAGGGGGTCACCGACCGGCATGGCCTTGACCTGCTCGACCAGGGCGTCGACGATCTCGTCGTAACGGGCGCGGGGCGCCAGGATGCGGGTCTGGGCGATGCAGGCCTGGCCGTTGTTCATGATGGCGTTGGGCAGCAGGGTGGGGAGGACCGTTTCCAGGTCGGCGTCGTCCAGGATGATGGCGGCGGACTTGCCGCCGAGCTCCAGAGTGCACCGCTTCAGGCGCTCGCCGCAGAGGCCGCCGATGCGCTTGCCGGCGACGGTGGAGCCGGTGAACGACACCTTGTCGACGTCGGGGTGGGTGACCAGGCGCTCGCCGACCTCACGGCCGGCCGGCAGGACGGACAGGACCCCTTCGGGCAGCCCGGCGTCGGCGAAGATCTCGGCCAACCGGAGGGCGTCGAGGGGGGTCTCGGGGGCCGGCTTGAAGACGACGGTGCAGCCGGCGGCCAGGGACGGGGCCAGCTTGGCGGCGGCGATGAACAGGGGGACGTTCCAGGGGGCGATGGCCCCGACGACGCCGACGGGCTCCTTGGTGACCAGGACCTCGGGGCTGAGGACGCCGGTGCGGACCTCGTCGAAGGCGAAGGTGGAGGTCAGCCCGGCGTAGTAGCCGAAGATCATGCTGGGGGCCAGCACCTGGGCCAGCTGGGCCCAAGCCACGGGCGAGCCCATCTCGGTGGCGATGATCTCGGCCAGGTCGGTCATGTCGGCGGTGATGGCGTCGGCCACCTTGGCCAGGACGGCGCCGCGCTCGGCCGGGGCCATGCGGGGCCAGGGGCCCTGGTCGAAGGCGAGCCGGGCGGCGGCCACGGCCTTGTCGACGTCGGCCACGGTGGCGTCGGGGACCCGGGCGACGACCTCTTCGGTGGACGGGGACACGACGTCGATGGTGCCGACCTTGTACTGAGCGCCTTCGTCGATCGTGAAGGTGATGACGAAGCCCTTCGCGGCCGGGTCGTACTCGCCGATCGCCGACAGGGTGCGCACGTCAGCATAGCCGTGCTGCAGGTAGAAGCGGCGCAGCAGATCGCGGTCGGCTTCGACGCGATCCGGATCATAGATGTCGGTCGTCTGCAGGAAGCTCAGCCAGTTCGAGATCGAGGTCTTGATGACGTTCTTCAGACGGCCCGTCGAGAAGGCGTGCGCGCCGATGAAGCGGATGTCCTTGACGCCGGTCTTCTCGCCCTCGCGAATTTCGAAGACGAGGTTCACGCGATTGTTCGGCAGTTCGATGATCTGCGGCGTGACGGTGACGTCGAAACGGCCGCTGCGGTGATAAATTTCGATGATGCGCTGAACGTCGGCCTGGACGGTCGGCTTCGATAGCGT
>CAYVPF010000394.1:0-2582 GCA_964453355.1 uncultured Acidimicrobiaceae bacterium
TGCGGGTGATGATCTGCACGCGAGGCACGGTCGCTTCGCAGTAGGCGTACAGCAGCTTGGCCCCGTGGCGGATGATGCCGCCGTACTCCTGGTCGGTGCCGGGCAGGAAGCCGGGAACGTCCACGAAGGTGACCAGGGGGATGTTGAAGGCGTCGCAGGTCCGGACGAAGCGGGCCGCCTTCTCGGAGGAGTCGATGTCCAAGACGCCGGCCAGGACGGCTGGCTGGTTGCTGACGATGCCCACCACCCGGCCGTCGATACGGGCGAAGCCGCAGGTGATGGACATGGCCCAATGGGAGTGGACCTCGAAGTAGTCGCCGTCGTCCACGACGGCGGTGATGACCTTCTTCATGTCGTAGGGCTGGTTCGGGGAGGCCGGCATCATGTCGATGAGCTCGGGGGTCTCCCGGTCGGGCTCGTCGCCCGACACCGTCGGCGGCGGCTCCTCCAGGTTGTTGGACGGCAGGAAGCTGAGCAGGTAGCGGACGTCGTCCAGGCAGGCCTTCTCGTCCGGGGACACGAAGCTGGCCACCCCGGACTTGGTGGCGTGGCTCATCGCCCCGCCCAGGTCCTCCAGGGTCACGTCCTCCCCGGTCACCGTCTTCACCACGTCGGGCCCGGTGATGAACATGTGGGAGGTGCCCTGGACCATGAAGATGAAGTCGGTCATGGCCGGGGAATAGACGGCGCCGCCGGCGCAGGGGCCCATGACGACGCTGATCTGGGGGATCACGCCGGAGGCGGCGACGTTGCGGTGGAAGATGCCGCCGTAGGAGTGGAGGGAGACCACCCCTTCCTGGATACGGGCGCCGGCGCCGTCGTTGAGGCCGATCATGGGCACGCCGGTGGAGGCGGCCAGGTCCATGACCTTGTGGATCTTCTCGGCGAACACCTCGCCGAGGGCCCCGCCGAAGACGGTGAAGTCCTGGCTGAACACGCAGACCCGGCGACCGTCGATGGTGCCGAAGCCGGTGACGACCCCGTCGGTGTACGGCCGGTTGTCCTCCAGCCCCATGCCGTGAGCCCGGTGCCGGGCCAGCATGTCCAGCTCCTGGAAGGAGCCGTCGTCCAGTAGGTAGTCGAGCCGCTCCCGGGCGGTCATCTTGCCCTTGGCGTGGTGCTTCTCCACCGACGCCGGGCTGCCGGCGTGCAGGGCCTGATCCTTGCGGGCCTGCAGGTCCTCCAAGCGTTGGGACATGGTGTGGTCCATAGGGATCTGAGGCTACCGGCTGTCGCCCGAATCCAGGAATTCCCAGCGGGCGGACCGCAAGGTAAAGCCGCTCGGCCCGTTATTTCCTTCGAAACGGGCGCTGCTGATGACGAGAAGGCCCGACGGGCCGGTGTCGGCAGCGCCCGAGGTCAAGGGGGAGGTAACCCAGGTGGCATTGCTGGAGGTGGCAGCGGCAGAGGTCCGCTTCGGCGGGGTCCACGCCCTCCGCGGGGCCAGCCTGACCGTCGAGGGG
Organism: uncultured Acidimicrobiaceae bacterium; assembly: GCA_964453355.1. Lineage (GTDB taxonomy): Bacteria > Actinomycetota > Acidimicrobiia > Acidimicrobiales > RAAP-2 > DASZUK01. The sequence goes on from CAYVPF010000394.1 coordinate 1,464, forward strand.
GGCGGGGTCACCGGGCTGATCGGGCCGAACGGGGCCGGCAAGACCACCATGTTCAACGTCATCTGCGGCCTGCAGTCGGTGCAAGGCGGGCAGGTGACGTTCTGTGGCCGGGACGTCGGCCACCTGCGCCCGCACAAGCGGGCCCGGCTGGGCATCGCCCGGACGTTCCAGCGGCTGGAGGTGTTCGGGTCGCTGACGGTGCGCGAGAACGTGCTGGCCGCGGCAGAGATCCGGCGGCGGTGGGCCCGGGACCGGTCCAACCCGAAGGCCACCGCCGACGCCGTCCTCGACCTGGTCGGGCTGAGCTCGTTGGCCCGGGTGCGGGCCGACACCCTGCCCACCGGGCAGGCCCGGCTGCTGGAGCTGGCCCGGGCCCTGGCCACCCGGCCGCAGCTGCTACTGCTGGACGAGCCGTCGTCCGGCCTGGGGGAGTCCGAGTCGGACGACCTCGGGGACCTGCTGCTGCGGCTGGCCGGCGCCGGCATGGGCGTGCTGCTGGTCGAGCACGACATGGAACTGGTCATGCGGGTGTGCGACCGCATCCACGTCCTGGACTTCGGCGCCGTCCTGGCGGTGGGGTCCCCCGACGACATCCGGGCGGACCAGCGGGTCCGGGCGGCGTACCTCGGGACCGAAGACGACCCGGAGGCGGACGACGAGGAGGTGGTCCTCAGTGCCTGACCCGGTGGTCGAGCTCCGCGGCGTCCGGGCCGCCTACGGCCGGATCGAGGTGCTGCACAGCATCGACCTGGCCGTGCGGCCGGGCGAGGTGCTGGCCCTGCTGGGGCCGAACGGGGCCGGCAAGTCCACCACCTTGAAGGTGGCCAGCGGCCAGCTGGTGCCGACGCGGGGGTGCTTCCACGTACTGGGCCGGCACGCCAACGGGGTACGGCCGGACGTGCTGGCCCGGGCCGGGCTGTGCACCATCCCGGAGGGCCGGGGCATCTTCCCGAACCTATCGGTGACCGAGAACCTGCGGATGATGACCTTCGGCGGGTCGTCACGACGGGCGGTGGAGGAGCGGGCGTTCACCCGGTTCCCGCGGCTGGCCGAGCGGCGCCGGCAGGTGGCCGGGACCATGTCCGGCGGGGAGCAGCAGATGTTGGCCATGGCCCGCAG
>CAYVPF010000395.1:0-2580 GCA_964453355.1 uncultured Acidimicrobiaceae bacterium
CGACTGGCGAGGCAACCTGATCACCTTCATCGACACCCCCGGCCACGCCGCCTTCACGGCCATGCGGGCCCGGGGGGCCGACGTGACCGACATCGTCATCCTGGTGGTGGCGGCCGACGACGGCGTGATGCCCCAGACCGTGGAGGCCATTGACCACGCCAAGGCGGCCGACGTCCCCATCATCGTGGCCGTCAACAAGATGGACCGGGAGGACGCCAACCCGGACCGGGTCCTGCAGCAGCTGGGCGAGCGGGGCCTGGTCCCCGAGGCCTGGGGCGGCGACACCATCGTGGTGCAGGTGTCGGCTCTGGCCCGGACGGGCATCGACGAGCTGCTGGAGCAGGTCACCCTGGTGGCCGAGGTCGAAGAGCTGCGGGCCGTCCCCGAGGGCCGGGCCCGGGGGACGGTGCTGGAGGCCAACCTGGAGGCCGGCCGTGGCCCGGTGGCCACCGTCATCGTCGAGAGTGGCACCCTCCGGGTCGGCGACCCGGTGGTGGCCGGGGCCGCCTGGGGCAAGGTCAAAGCCCTGGTCGACGACCACGGCGACCACGTCAAGGAAGCGTTGCCGTCCATGCCGGTACAGGTGCTCGGGTTCTCCGAGCCGCCGCAGGCCGGTGACGAGCTCCGAGCCGCCAAGGACCTGTCGACCGCCCGTACCCTGGGGGAGGCCCGGGCCCAGCGGTTCCGGCTGTCCGGCCACCTGCCGGTGGCCTCGGCGGCCACCGGGGCCAAGCTGGAGGACCTGTTCGAGCAGATCCAGCGGGGCGAGACCGCCACGCTGAACCTGGTGCTGAAGGCCGACGTACAGGGGTCCTTGGAGGCCGTCACCGAGAGCCTGCGCAAGCTGGAGCGCGACGACGTCAAGCTGAGCTTCGTCCACCGCGGCGTCGGCGGCATCACCGAGAACGACGTCCAACTGGCCCGGGCGTCCAACGCCACCATCATCGGCTTCAACGTCCGCCCGGACCGCCGGGCCCGCGACCTGGCCGAGACCGGTGACGTCGAGATCCGGACCTACGAGATCATCTACAAGCTCTTGGAGGACATCGAGGCGGCCATGCTCGGCCTGCTGTCCCCGGAGTTCGAGGAGGTGGTCACCGGCGAGGCCGAGGTCCGCCAGGTGTTCCGCATCCCGAGGATCGGGGCCATCGCCGGCTGCTACGTCCGCAGCGGCACCATCACCCGCGGCTCCAAGGTCCGGTTCCTCCGCGAGGGGGTCATCATCTGGAAGGGGACCATCACCTCGCTGCGCCGGTTCAAAGACGACGCCCGCGAGGTGCAGTCCGGGTTCGAGTGCGGTATCGGCCTGTCCGACTACCAGGACCTGAAGGATGGCGACATCATCGAGACCTTCGAGGAGCGCGAGATCCCGAGGACCTGAGATGGCCCGGCACCGTGCAACCGGCGGAGCCCCCCCCTACGCCCGGTCGCTGCGGGTCAACGAGGTTCTCCGCCAGATCGTGGCCGAGGAGCTGGAGCGGCTGGCCGACGCCGACGAGCGGCTGCGGCTGGTCACCGTCACTTCCATCGACACCAGCCCCGACCTGCGCACCGCCACGGTCTACCTGGGCTCCCTCGACGACGACGTCGCCGAGGCCCTGGACGAGCGGCGGGTCCAGATCCAAAAAGCCGTCGGCCGGCAGGTCCGGATGAAGCGGACGCCCAAGCTCCGGTTCGCCGCCGACCCCGCCGTGTCCGCCGGGGAGCGGGTGGAGCAGGTGCTGCGTCGGCTGGGCCGCACCGGCACCGACGGGCCGGGTGCCGACGCCGCCGACCCGGCCGACCAGCCGGAGCCGGACCGGGAGTGACCGAACCGGTCAACGGCCTGGTGGTGGTGGACAAGGAGCCCGGCTGGACCTCCCACGACGTCGTCGCCCGGGTCCGTCGCATCTTCGGCCAGCGCCGGGTGGGCCATGCCGGCACCCTGGACCCCGACGCCACCGGCCTCCTGCTGGTCGGCCTGGGCCGGTTCACCCGGATGCTCCGGTTCCTGACCGGCCTGGACAAGACCTACACCGGCCAGGTCGTCCTGGGGGTGGCCACCGACACCCTGGACGCTTCCGGGGTGGTGACCGGCCAGTGGGACATGTCGACGGTCACCATGGCCCGGGCCCGCCAGGCCGCGGCCACCCTGACCGGCCGGATCGAACAGGTGCCGCCGATGGTCTCGGCGCTGAAGGTCGACGGGCAGCGGCTGCATGCCCTGGCCCGGCAGGGGGTGGAGGTGGAGCGCCAGCCCCGGCCGGTGACCGTGCGTCGCTTCGACGTCCACCGGGGCCCCGAACCCTCGGTCTTGGACGTGGTGGTCACCTGCTCCTCGGGCACCTACGTCCGGTCGCTCGCCGCCGACCTCGGTGCCGCCCTCGGGGGTGGCGCCCACCTCCGAAACCTCCGCCGCACCGTCGTGGGCTCCTTCACCGAGGCCGACGCCCGGTCGCTGGACCAGGTGGACCCCGGCGCCCTACTGTCGCCGGCCCAGGCCCTCCGCGACATGGACCCGGTCACGGTGGCGCCGGACATCGCCGTGCTGGTGTCCCGGGGCCTGCCGCTCGACCGGGTGCCCACGGGCGCCGTCGGGGA
>CAYVPF010000396.1:0-2537 GCA_964453355.1 uncultured Acidimicrobiaceae bacterium
TTGGTCACCGACGGATCATCGCGCGGTGCGGGCCCGGGCCGTCCCGTCGGACAGTGGCCCGCCGGGGACGGTCGGGGTCGGCGGTACGTCCCGGTCGCCCCGAGGCTGGTCCACCAGCACCTCCCGGGTGGTCAGCCGGACGGTCACCGCCGATCCCGGCTCCAGGTCGGCGGCCTCGGTGCTGGGCCGGTCCACCTGCACGGCCACTCCCCCGCCCAGGAGCACCCCGATGCGGGTGACCGAACCCAGGAAGGTCTTGCCCATGACGATGCCGTCGCCGCCGCTGCCGGCGGTCAGGGTCAGGTCCTCGGGTCGCACCAGGACGTCCACCGGGCCGCCGCCAGAACCGGAGCCGGTGGACCGGTCGCCGAAGGCGGCGCGCACCGGCACCTCGGTCCCGAGCACCGCCACCCGGCCGTCGCCGGCGAGGTGCCCCGGCACCCGGTTCATGGTGCCCACGAACTCGGCCACGAACGGGGTGGCCGGACGGGCGTACAGGGTCGCGGGCACGTCCACCTGCTCGATCCGGCCGCCGCGCATCACGCACACCCGGTCGGCCATGGACAGGGCCTCCTCCTGGTCGTGGGTGACGAACACCGTGGTGGTCGCCAGCCGGGTCACCAGGGCCCGGATCTGCTCCCGCAGGGCCAGTCGGACCTTGGCGTCCAGCGCCGAGAGCGGCTCGTCCAGCAGGAGCACCCGCGGCTCGATGGCCAGGGCCCGGGCCAGGGCCACCCGCTGCTGCTGGCCGCCGGACATCTGGTGCGGGTACTTCTTGGCCTGGTCCCCCAGGCCCACCAGGTCGAGCAGCTCCGTCGCCCGGTCCCGCCGCTCCTTGGCCTTGTGCCCGCGCATCCGCAGTCCGAACGCCACGTTGTCGACGGCGGACAGGTTCGGGAACAGGCTGTAGCTCTGGAACACCATCCCCATGTCCCGCCGCTGGGCCGGCACCCCGCCGACGTCGGCGCCGTCCACCAGCACCCGGCCGCCGTCCAGGGTCTCGAACCCGGCCAGCGCCCGCAGGGCGGTGGTCTTGCCGCAGCCGGACGGCCCCAACAGCGCCACCAGCTCCCCCGGCTCGATGGTCAACGTCAGCCCGTCCAGGGCCCGGGTGGCCCCGAACCGCCGTCGCAGGTCCACCAGCTCCACCTTGGCTCCGCCAGCTTTGGATCCGTTGGGCATCAGCCCTCCTTGGCCGCCGTCGCCCGCCGGGCTCGGCGACCGTCGAACAGTGAGATCGCCAGCAGGCAGGCCCAGGTGATGACCAGGGCCAGCAGCGACACGGCCACGGAGACGTGGGCGTCGCTCTGCTCGGTGTTCACCACCCACACCATCAGCGTCGAGTACTGGTCCAACGACGCCATCGTGAACTCCCCCAGCACCAGCGCCACCGTCAGCACCGTGGCGGACAACAGGGCGGTCCGCATGTTGGGCACCACCACCCGCCACAGGGTGGACAGCCAGTTGCCGCCGAGCGACCGGGAGGCCTCCACCAGGGTCTTCAGGTCGATGGCCGAGAGGCCGGCGTCGAGGGCCCGGTAGGCGAACGGCATGGCCAGGACCACGTACTCCAACGACAGCAGGTACGGGGTGGCCTTCAACTGGCTGGGCGACACCTGCAGGACGCCCGTGATGAGCACGATGGGTGGGATGACGATGGGCAGGATGGTGATGCCGTCCAGCAGCGACCGCAGCCGGGGCAGCCGCAGGTGCACGTACACCGTCGTCGGCACCATCAGCACCAGGGTGATGACGGTGGTGACGGCGGCCAGCCGCAACGACAGGGTGAACGCTGTGGTGAACCCCAGCTCGTTCGGGATGGCCCGGAAGGTGCTGAACGAGAAGTGGCCGTTGTCTGTCTCCAGGGCGAACCGCAGGGCGGCGTACAGGGGCACCACGAAGTAGACGGCGGTCAGCACCAGGACGGTGCCGCGGCCGAACCGGATCCGCCGCCGGCCGGTCGCCGTCGACCCGTCGGCGGTCGGGGCGGTGCCGTCGTCCAGCATGTCGGCGGCGATCACCGCCATGCGGCTACCTCAACCACTTGGACGCCCGCCGCTGCAGGAACACGTACACCACCATGATCACGGCGATGACCACGACCATGCCGAACCCCAGGGCCTTGCCGACGTTCTGCTCCCCGGCCACCACGTTGCCGTTCAAGAACGTGCCGATCTGGATGGGGGTCAGCGCCAGGCTGCCACTGGTCAGGGCCTTGGCGGTGGCGTAGGCCGAGAACGCCGACCCGAACAACAGCAGCACGGCCCCGAGCACCGACGGCAGCAGCACCGGGGCGCCGACGTGCCGCCAGTACTGCCACCGGCCGGCTCCCAGGTTGTCGGCGGCCTCCCGCCAGGCCGGTCGCAGCCCGCCCAGCGCCGGGGTGATGACCAGCACCATGAGGGGGATCTGGAAGTACAGGTACACCAGGGCCACGCCGCCGAACTTGTACAGGTTGAACCCGTGCTCGTAGGGGTTGAGGCCGGCGTCGGACAGCCAGCTGGTGGCCACCCCGGTGGTGCCGAGGGAGGCGATGA
>CAYVPF010000397.1:0-2536 GCA_964453355.1 uncultured Acidimicrobiaceae bacterium
GTGAAGGCGAAGCAGAGGACGCCGACGCCGAGCTTGGCGGCCAGCTCGAAGGTGCTGGGGCTGCCGGCGGCCATCCAGATGGGCGGGTGGGGCTGGGTGTAGGGCTTGGGCAGGACGTTGCGCTGGGGCATGGAGAAGAACTGGCCGTCGTAGGCCGGGTAGTCCTCGTCCTTCCACATGCGGACGATCTGCGGCAGGGTCTCGGCCACCATCTCCCGGGTGATCTCCGGGTCGGTGATGCCGAACCCCTTCTGCTCGGTGGTGGAGGAGCCACGACCGGTGCCGAACTCGAACCGTCCCTCGGACAGGTGATCGAGCATGGCCACCCGCTCGGCGATACGGGCCGGGTGGTTGGCCGGGGGGGTGATGTTGAAGATGCCGGAGCCGATGTGGATGTTGGTGGTCTTGGCCGCGCAGTAGGCCAGGAACGACTCGCTGTCGGACAGGTGGGAGTAGTCGGTGAGGAAGTGGTGCTCGGAGGCCCAGGTGTACTTGATGCCGGCGGCGTCGGCGGCCTGGATGAAGGCCACCTCGTCCATCAGGCGGTCGTGCTCGGCGTCGGCGCCGTGGGCCTCGCGGTACCGGGGCAGGATGCTGATGGCATTGAAGATCCCGAACTCCATGGGCTGGCGCTTCCTCTCGGTTGGCCGGGCCGCTCGGCCGGCGCATTGCGTCCATGGCTCCCGGGACTACCCCCGGGGAGCTCTCCGAGCGACGGTAACACGCCATCGGCTAAATTGCAACGTGTTCCAGAAATGACCATGTCCACCCTGCTCAGAGAGTTCTGGGCCGTCACCGGGAGTCGCCCATGACCGTCCCTGCCGCACCGTCGCCCGAGACCCCGCTGCCCGAGACCCCGTTGCCCGAGACGGTGGCCGGCCTGGTGCTGCTCCGAGCCGACGACCACCGACCGGGCCTGGTCACGGCCGAGAGGACCTGGACCCACGCCGAGGTGGTGGCCGAGGCGGCGGTGCGGGCGGCGTGGCTGGCCGACCGGCGCCGGCCGGGGCCGTTCCACGTGGCGGTGCTGTTGGACAACGTGGCGGAGTACGTGTTCTGGCTGCAGGGGGCGGCGCTGGCCGGGGCGGTGGTGGTCGGTGGCAACCCGACCCACCGGGGGGACGAGCTGGCCCGGGACCTGTCCCATACCGAGTCGCAGGCGCTCGTGACGTCCACGGACTATCTCGGCCTGGTGGACGGCCGGCATCTCGGCGACCAGCTGGGGACGGTGTCGGCGACCGGCGACCGGGTGGTGGTGGTCGACGACCCGACCGGAGCGGCGAGCCTGGCGGCGTTCGCCGGCGCCCCACCGCCGGAGGTGGCGGCGGCCGGGGTCACCCCGGACAGCCTGGGCTACCTGCTGTTCACCTCGGGGACGTCGGGGGCGCCAAGGCCTGCCGGTGCACCCAGGGCCGGCTGGCCCGGATCGGCGGCATCGTGGCGCAGATGTACCAGCTGACCGGCGACGACGTCTGCTACCTGTCGATGCCGCTGTTCCACTCGAACGCCCTCATGGCCGGGTGGGCGCCGGCGCTGGCCGGCGGGGCGGCGGCGGCACTGCCGACGGGCGGCCGGTTCTCGGCATCGGGGTTCCTGCCCGACGTCCGCCGGTTCGAGGTGACCTACTTCAACTACGTCGGCAAGCCGCTGGCCTACGTGCTGGCCACCCCGGAACGGCCGGACGACGCCGACAACACGCTGGTGCGGGCGTTCGGCAACGAGGGGGCCAGCGCCGACGTGGCCCGCTTCGCCGAGCGGTTCGGCTGCACGGTGACCGACGCCTACGGGTCCACCGAGGGCGGGGCCATCGTGCAGCGGACCCCGGACACCCCGCCGGGGGCGTTGGGCCGGGCGCCGGAGGGCACGGTGGTGCTGTCGGCGGAGACCGGCACCGAATGCCCGGTGGCGGTCTTCGACGGGCACGGCCGGCTGACCAACGCCGCCGAGGCCATCGGGGAGCTGGTCAGCAAGGGCGGGGCGGCCGGGTTCGAGGGGTACTGGCACAACGACGAGGCCGAGGCGGCCCGGCTGCGGGAAGGGTGGTACTGGACCGGGGACCTGGCCTACCGGGACGAGGCCGGGTTCTTCTACTTCGCCGGCCGGGACCACGACTGGCTGCGGGTGGACGGCGAGAACTTCGCCGCCGCCCCGGTGGAGCGGATCCTGGAGCGGCACCCCGACGTGGTGCTGGCCGCGGTCTACGCGGTGCCCGATCCGGTGGTAGGCGACCAGGTGATGGCGGCCCTCGAGTGGCGGCCCGGGGCCGACTTCGATCCGGGGGCGTTCGCCGCCTTCCTGGCCGCCCAGGAGGACCTGGGGACCAAGTGGGCGCCCCGGTTCGTCCGGGTGACCGACCGGCTGCCGGCGACGGCGACCAACAAGGTGCTGAAGCGGGTGATCCGGGCGGAGCGCTGGCGGACGGCCGACGCCGTGTGGTGGCAGCCCGACCGCGGGTCCGGCTACGTCGCCCTCGACGAGGCGACCGCCGCCGCCCTGGACGAGGCCGCCGCCGACCGGCCGGTCTGACCGCGGCGCC
>CAYVPF010000398.1:0-2521 GCA_964453355.1 uncultured Acidimicrobiaceae bacterium
CCTCGAGCGCCGCTTCCCGGTACCGGTCGAGGTCGGTCAGGTGGCGTACCGAGGTGACGCCGGCCGCCTTCAGCCGGTCGGCCGTCACCGTGCCGATCCCGTAGATGGTGTCGAGCCGGGCCTCCCACGCCGCCCGGGCGACGGCCGGGTCGGGCAGGGCCGGGGCCCCGAGGTTGGTGCGGTGGGTAACGTGATGGACCGCTCCGAGCTCGTGGCGCAGCGTGGTCATCTCGTAGCGGTCGGCCAGCCGGAGGTGGCCGAACCGTCGCTCGACGTCCCGGGCGATCCCGCTGAGCTCCCCGGGGTGGGAGACACCGAAGGGCGTGGGGGTGGGCTTCGGGATCGGTCCCGGACGCAGCGGAACCGCCGACGTGTCGTCCCTGGCCGCCTCGCCCCGTCGGCGCAACGCCTGGGCTACCCCGCTACCCACGTCGTCACCGTACCACCGGCTGCGAACGTACGTTTGCCAGAGCGTTTCCTGATGCAACCCGGTTAGGGTGGCGGCATGCGCCGGAAGAGCTTCGAGGACATGAACTGCTCCATCGCCCAGACCCTGGAGGTGGTCGGCGAGTGGTGGACCGTCCTGATCGTCCGGGACTGCCTGCTCGGGGTCACGCGGTTCGACGACTTCCAGGAGCGGCTCGGCATCGCCCGCAACATCCTCAGCAACCGGTTGGACCACCTGGTCGAGCGGGGCATCCTGGAACGGGCGCCGTACCAGGACCACCCGGTCCGGTACGACTACCGGCTGACCGACAAAGGCCGGGACCTCTGGCTGGTGCTGACGACCATGCGGGAGTGGGGGGACCGCTGGGAGGCGCCCGACGGGGCGCCGGTGGTGCTCGACCACAAGGCTTGCGGGCACCGGGCCACGGTGGTGCCGACCTGCTCGGCCTGCGGCGAGGTGCTCGACGGCGTCCACTCGGTGGTGGCCCGCCCGGGACCGGGAGCCAAGCGCCGGCCGGCCTCCGGGCTCATCCCGGGGGCCGAACGGAAGAGCGCCGAGCGCTGCTAAGTTGCATTACACAACTCATCGGCCAACCAGGCGGCCGGTGGTCCAGACGGGAGGCGCACCATGAGCGACACCATCGGCAGCCGAGAGGCCGTGATCGTCGACACCGTCCGGACGCCGTTCGGCAAGGGCAAGTCCAGCGGCGCCCTGGCCGGGGTGCACCCGGTGGACCTGCTGGCCCATCCGCTGCGGGTGCTGGTGGAGCGCAACGGCGTCGACCCGGTCCTGCTGGACGACGTGCTGGTCGGCTGCGTCAACCAGGCGGCCGGCCAGTCGCTGAACGTCGGGCGCAACTCCGTGCTGGCCGCCGGCTTCCCCGAGCGGGTGCCGGCCACCACCATCGATCGGCAGTGCGGATCGTCGCAGCAGGCCGTGCACTTCGCCGCCCAGGGGATCCTGGCCGGGTCCTACGACCTGGTGGTGGCCGGTGGTGTGGAGTCGATGAGCCGGGTGCCGATGGGCACCGCCTCCCGCGGCGCCTCCGGGCTGGGTGAGGGCATCGCCGAGCGGTACCCGGACGGGTTGGTGCCCCAGGGGATCAGCTCCGAGCTGATCGCCGCCCGGTGGCACCTGTCCCGCCAGGACGTCGACCGGTTCGCGCTGCGCTCCCAGGAACTGGCCGCCGAGGCCCGGGCAAACGGGCGGTTGGACGCCGAGATCGCCCCGATCAAGGTGGCCGGTCCCGACGGGGCGCTGGTCACCGTCGAGGCCGACGAGGGCATCCGCAGCACCTCGCTGGAGGCCCTGGGCAGCCTGAAGCCGGCGTTCTACTCCGAGGCGATGGCCCGGCGGTTCCCCGACATCGGCTGGACCACCACCGCCGGCAACTCGTCGCAGCTCACCGACGGGGCCTCCGCCGTGCTGATCGCCAGCGGCCAGCGGGCGCAGGAACTGGGATTGACGCCCCGGGCCCGCATCCGTCACATGGTGGTCGAGGGCGACGACCCCATCTACATGCTGACCGGGGTCATCCCGGCGACGGCGAAGCTGCTCCGCCGGAGCGGGCTGACCATCGCCGACGTGGACTACTTCGAGGTCAACGAGGCCTTCGCCGCCGTCGTGCTGGCCTGGATGGCTGAAGTCGGGGCCGACCCGGAGCGGGTGAACGTCCGGGGCGGCGCCATTGCCCTCGGTCACCCCCTGGGGGCGTCCGGTACCCGCCTGTTGGGTTCCCTGGTGGGCACCCTGGAGGATCGGGACGCCCGGGTCGGGGTCCAGCTGATGTGCGAGGGCGGAGGCATGGCCAACGCCACCCTCATCGAGCGGATCGACTCGTAGTCTCGATCCCGCCGGAGGCGGACGGTCAGCCGCCGATCTCGCGTACGGCCAGCACTTCGGCCCGGACGAACTGCTGGCCGTCGCCGCCTTCGGCCGGGGCCAGCAGCCCTTCGTCCACCATCACCTGGACCCGGTCCGGGGCCACCTCCAGCAGTCGGCTGGCCTCGTCGACGCCGATCAGGTCGTCGAGCTCTTCGGGTCGTCCGTCAGCCATGGGGTCCTCCTCTGGGC
>CAYVPF010000399.1:0-2506 GCA_964453355.1 uncultured Acidimicrobiaceae bacterium
CAATTAAAAGCAGAAATCAGACTTTCTAAATTAATGAAGACAGGAGAAAGAAGGGTCTTCTGCTCCTGTCATGGGTCAGTCGGCGGCCTCCCAGGGCAGCGGGGGTGCAAGGCCAGCCCGGTCCAACATGATCATGGTGATGAAGCGCTCGGGATCGTGAAAGCCGCGGGCGTTGGCCCGGAGGCGGCCGATGGCGGCGTTCGTTGACTCGGCCAAGCCGTTCGTCAGCTTCCATTCCAGCGTCGCCTCGATGGAGGTCCGGTAGGCACGGACAGTCCTGGCCAGCTTCGCGAACGGGGCGAGGCGGGACCGGCTGGCAAAGACGAGCCAGCGATCGAGGGCCCGGCGGGCAGCGGGGAGGGGCATCGAGAGGACGTCTCGAAGTTCCTCTTTCAGCTGCCACGCTCGAAAGGCGCGACGGTTGGCCCGCTCGAGGTCACGGATCACGCCCTTCTGTGCGGACGAGAGGTTCTCCCAGTTGCGGAGCAAGAGCCACCGCAGCCCCTTGAACTCCTTGGCCGCCCTGGCTCCGCCGGTGCGCCGCAGGTGGTTCCACTCCTCGCGTCGCACCTCGTCCAGGGCGGAGGTCGCCCAGGAGACGAGATGGTAGGTGTCGAGGCAGATGATGGCCTCGGGGGCCCGGGCGGCCACCACGTCTCGGATCCACTCCGCCCCGTCGCAGGTCACGAACTGGAGCTGGCCAGCCCGTTCAGTCCCCAGGGCGTCGAAGAAGGCACCCACGGTCTTCTTCTTGCGCCCGACGGCCGCCCAGACGACCCGGCCGGTCAGGTGGTCCGTCACGATGGTCAAGTAGCGGTGCCCTTTCTTGTACTTCACCTCGTCGATGGCCACGGCCACCAGCCCGTCCAACAGGTCCAGGCGCCCGAGGGCCTCGGTGGCCACTCGCCAGCAGATGGCGTTGACGGCCCGCCAGCTGATGGCGTACCTGCGGGCGCAGGCCAGCTTGGAAGAGACCACGGCGTCGTGGACGACCAGGTCCTCGAAAGCGCTGGTGAAGGCCGAGTCGTGGCGGGCCCAGGGGACGCTCGCCACCGTGACTCGGTGCACCGGGCAACAGACCCGGGGCGCTGTCCCCACCAGCTCACAGGTGGCGAAGCCGACGTCGATGTGGCGCCACCGGCGCTCCCCGCCGCCTCGGTCGTAGAAGGGGCAGACCGCTCCACACTTCCCGCAGCGCCCCCGGTGCCGGGCCGGTAGCCGCACCCCGACGACGAGCTTCGGCCGGTCACCGGTTGCCGGCTCCACCAGCTCGAAGGTGCCGATCACTACCGATCGCGCCAGACCCAGCACCGATCTCACTACGCTTCGGACGCGCACGCCGTTCTCCCTCCTCGATTTCCAGCTTTGGACAGCCAGAAACCGTAGGAAGGGGGCGGCGTTGCGCCGCGGATGGGGGACGTCAGGCCCGGTCAGGCACCCACGACTGCGTCACAAGACCCAGAAAGAAGAGCGGGTGCAGGGAAACCCTGCACCCGCTCTCCACTGCTCCACAGGTCGATTGCGGCCCGGCTACGGCAGGAAGGTGACGCTGATCGAACCGTTGGTCCCGTTCGATCCGTGATCGCTACCGCCGCTTGCGCCCGTCCCGAACGACGTTGTCGTCCCGGCCGTGGCCACCCACGACGCACCACCGCCGCCGCCACCGCCGGCACTGCAGTCGGCATCACTTCCATTGTTGGCGCCACCGGCTCCACCGATGTAGCCGGCCCCACCACCACCAGATCCAGCGCTGGTGCCTTCCCAGTTTGTGCTCCCGCCGTGCCCTCCGGTTGCTCCCGTCGCGTTGCCGGAGCCGGTGGACTTGTTGTTGGCTCCACCCCCACCACCGGCAGCCCCTGTAAGGCCTCCCCGGCCACCGCTCGAGCCGCTCAGGCCCTTACCCTTGGAGCTGCTTGTAGCCGTTGTCCCGGCATTACCGGACTGGCCACCGGCACCGGCGTTCGTTCCGCTGCACGACGACTCACCACCACCACCACCACCACCGGCCACAGCGACGACATGGGCGGTTGTAGCCGAGGTGCAACTCGATGCCCCGCTGCAGAGGCCCGTGGAGCCACCGCCGCTGCCTCCGGTTCCGTCATCATTCCCACAGGAACTGAAGAATGTATCGCAGTAGGTCCCCTGGCCACCGGCGCCGCTGGAGCTCCAGCCGCTCACCGAAACACCACCGTTGGCCGGCTTCGAAGCCTGGGGGGCGCCGCTACCACCGCAGCCGGTCTTGCCGGACAGCGTCGTCCCCGAACTGACCGAGAACTTGGATGTGACCTTGCCTCCGGCACCGCCGGTGCCACCATCACCTGTGGAGCCGGCCAGTGCGCCGCCGCCGCCGCCGCCGCCGCCTTCAGCCGTCACCTCCATGTAGGCGGCCCCGTTCGGTACCGTCACGGTACCGGTGGTACAGCCCCCCACGGCCCAACTCGACGAAGCCACCGTCACTGTCCCGATCGGGGCCGGGGAGGACACCGGGGTGCAGTCCCAGCTGGTG
>CAYVPF010000400.1:0-2495 GCA_964453355.1 uncultured Acidimicrobiaceae bacterium
GTCGACACGACGGGGGACACGCCCCCCGCTCCCCCGCCACCGACCCCGGCCGGTCAGCCGCCGACGGCCGCCGCCCCGCCGACTGACCCGGCCCCGGCTGCCGCCCCCACCGCCGACGGCGGGGGTAGCTGACCCGCGGTTACCAGGTGATGTCCAGGGTCTGGCGCATGGCGCCCAGGAAGGCGGCGTCGTCCAGGGCCCGGCGGGTGGCCAGGACCAGCTTGGCGTCGTCGCCGACTTCCACCCGCAGCGGGGTGTCGGGGTCCTCGATGGCGTCGGCGATGGCCACCGCCACCGACTCGGGCCCGGGGCGGCCGCCGGGCCCGGTGATCGTGGCGTCGGCGCCGTCCCACTGGGCCCGCAGCTCGTCGTAGTCGGCCGGTCCCGGATGGGCCCGGCCGTCCTTCATGCCCGGGGCCACGTAGCCGGGTTCGACCACGACCACCCGGATGCCGAAGTGGCCGAGCTCGTAGTGCAGGGTGTCCGACAGGGCCTCCAGGGCGTGCTTGGAGGCCGAGTAGGCCCCGGCCAGCGGGGTGGCCACTTTGCCCTGGACGGAGCTGACGTTGACCATGACGCCGCTCCCCCGGGCCCGCCAGGCGGCGACGACCGGCTGCAGCACCCGGAGGGCCCCGATGGCGTTGGTGTCGATGACCTCGGCCAGCCGGTCCAGGGGGTAGTCCTCCAGCGGCCCGGTGCCGTTGACGGCGGCGTTGTTCACGATGGCGTCCAACTCCCCGGCGGCGGCGTGGGCGGCCCGGACGGACGCCTCCGAGGTGACGTCGAGCGGCAGCCGCTGGGCGACCTGGAGGCCGTCCAGGAGGGACACGTCCCGGGCGGTGGCCACCACATGGTGCCCCCGCCGGGTCAGTTCGGTGGCGGTGGCCGCGCCGATGGCCCGGCCGGCTCCGGTGATGAGTACCCGCATCCGAGGAGTGTACGGTCGCAGCTGACATGTTCGACGACATTGAGCTGGCCTACCTCCGATCGCAACCGCTGGCCCGGCTGGCCACGGTGGGACCGGACGGCCAGCCGGACAACTCCCCGGTCGGGTTCGAGTTCGACGGCGACGCGTTCTGGATCGGCGGCTTCGACGTGGCCGGCACCCGCAAGTACCGCAACGTGGTGGCCGGCGGGTCCAAGGCGGCACTGGTCATCGACGACCTGGAGTCGGTGGACCCGTGGCGGCCCCGGGGCCTCCGGGTGTACGGCACCGTGGACGTGGTGGAGCGGCAGGGCCGGTTCGGGACGGCCGTGCAGCTGCGGGTCACCCCGACGGTCAGCTGGAGCTGGGCGCTGGAGGCACCGTTCGCCGGCCCGAACAGCCCGGGGTCGCGCAAGCGGACCGTCTGGTCCGCCGGCGCCTGACCGGTCTGATCCGCCAGACGATCAGTTGCCCAAGAACAGGTCGCCGGCGAGGGCCTCCGAACGCACCCCGTCGGGTCCGACGGGAATGTCGCCCTCGATCGTCACCCGGTACAGCACCCGGTCGAAGTCGAGGTGGTCGACGTCGCTCGGCGCCAGGTGGGCCGTGGCCCGGTTGTCCCAGAAGGCGACGTCGCCCGGTTGCCAGCGGAACCGCACCGTGTACTCGGGCCGGGCCACCTGCTCGTAGAAGAGCTCCAGCACCCGTTGGCTCTGGACCTTCGTGAAGCCGATGATGTCGCTCTCGTACTTGGTGAAGCTGGGGCTGACGAACAGGGCCCGCTCCCCGGTCTCCGGATGCACCCGGACGAGCGGGTGGATGGCCACCAGCGGGTTGCGCTCGACCTTCTCGGCATAGGTGCTGTTCGGCGCCGAGTACTGCCGGACCTGGCCGAAGCTGTGCTTGGCCCGCAGCTGGTCGGCCAGGAGCCGCAGGGGCTCGGGCAGCCCCTCGTAGGCGGCCACCAGGTTGGTCCACTGCGTGTCGCCGCCGAACGGCGGCACGATGTCGGCCCGCAGGATGGAACCCGCCGGCGGGTTGACGAGGGCCGTCACGTCGGTGTGCCAGCCGTTGTCGTACGACACCTTCTTGCGGCCGTACTTCCGCTCGTACCGGCGGCTGTCGATGGGGAGGATCTCGGGGAACCCCTCCGGCGGCTCGTCCTCGAACGGATGGGCGGCCGTCAGCTTGCCGAAGCGACGGCCGAACGCCACCTGCTCGGCATGGCCGATGGACTGGCCGCGGAAGAACACGACCTTCCATTGCCACAGCGCCTGCCGGATGCCGTCGACGGTGGCGTCGTCGAGCTCGGAGGCCAGATCGACGCCGTGGATCTCGGCGCCGATACGCCCGGCCACCGGACGGACGTCGAGGGAGGCTGCAACTGCTGCCGTGGTCATGGGAATCGCTCCTCTGCTGCCGTCGCCGCCCGGGCGCTTCGTGCCCCGAGCCGGCCTGGGGGGACAGCCTAGGAGCTAATCCCTAGTAAATCAATCGTATTTAGGAATTATATAGGAAATCCGTCCAGGAGGGGCCCGTGGCCTACCCCCGAAAGGACGGGAGCGTGGGG
>CAYVPF010000401.1:0-2492 GCA_964453355.1 uncultured Acidimicrobiaceae bacterium
TGCCGGTCGAGGTCAGGCAGCAGACGCGGGGAGAACCGCACCACCAGCCGCCGGCCGTCGGCGTAGTCCCGCGCCTTGGCCGCCAGCCGGTCCGTCAAGGCCAGCCGGTCCGACAGCACCGCCTCCAGGTCCTCCCGGAGCTTGGCGCTGTCCGGCCAGGAGCCCCGGCCGACCTCCACGGTGAACATCTCCACGGCCACCCCGTCCCCCCCGGACACGTCGGCGCTGCGGACGTCCAGCCCGTGGAGCGCCAGCACCCCGGCCACCGAGGCCAGCAGGCCCCGGCGGTCCGGGGCGGCCACCACCACCTGCGGGGGCTCCAGCCGCACGACCGGGCGGCCGGCGGACCGCACCTCGTCCATCATCTGGCGGTGCGGGTCGCTCAGCCAGCCGCCGCCCCCGCCGGTGACGTCCTCGGCGGTGACCTCGTCGTCGGCCAGGAACCGGCTGACCCGGTCCACCAGCTGGGCCACCAGTCCGGCCTTCCAGTGTCCCCAGGCCGACGGGCCGGTGGCCAGGCTGTCCGCCTCGGTGAGGGCCCCCAGCAGCTGCACCGTCCGCCGGTCGCCCACCGCCTGGGCCACCGTCTCGATGGTGGTGGGGTCGTCCAGGTCCCGGCGGGTGGCGGTGTCGGGCAGCAACAGGTGCAGCCGGACCATGGACATCAGCGTCTCGACGTCGGCCGGGGGGAACCCCATGCGGGTGGCGATGGTGCGGAGCAGCTCGATGCCGGACTCGGTGTGGTCGCCGGGGTAGCCCTTGCCGATGTCGTGGAGCAGGGCGCCCACCAAGAGCAGGTCCGGCCGGTCCACCCGGTCCACCAGGGCGGCGGCGTTGGCGGCCGCCTCCAGCAGGTGCCGGTCCACGGTGAACCGGTGGTAGGCGTTGCGCTGCGGCTTGTTCCGGACCGCCGCCCACTCGGGCAGCAGGCGGACCAGTAACCCGTCGTGGTCCAGCGCCTCCAGGGCGTCCACCGCCGGCCGGCCGGTGGCCAGCACCCGCACCAGGGCCTGGCGGGTCTCGGACGGCCAGGGGTCGGGCGGCGGTGGCACCTTGTCGGCCAGCCGGTGCAGCGCTCCCCGGGCGATGGGCAGGTTGCGCTCCCCGGACACGGCGGCCAGTCGCAGCGGCAGGGACGAGTCCCCGGTGACGTCGGCCGATGGGGTCAGGGCCACTTCGCCGGCCACCACGGCCACCCCCGGCTCCACCTCCCCGTCCCCCGGCACCGGTCCCGGACCCGCCGGCCCCGGACCGGCCGGGCCACCGTCGGCGGTGCGCCGACCGAACCGCCGGCCCCGGACCTCTGGTTGCCACAACCGCTGCCGCCGCCAGGCGTCCTCGCTGACCCAGGCGATGGCCCGGCCGGCCCCGGCCACGGCGGCCATCAGGACATCGGCATCCGGGTAGGCCAGCACCTTGGCGATGTGGTCCTGGTCCTGCAGCAGCAACCGGTCCTGCTCGCGGCCGGCGTAGCGGTGCAGCTCCACCCGCACCTCGGTCAGCACCTCGGCTGCCGGGGCCAGGGAGGCCAGGTCCACGTAGTCGGCCAGCAGCGGAGCGTAGGCGGCCAGGGCCCGCAGCACGTTGACGTCCCGCAGGCCCCCGTGGCTGTCCTTCAGGTCGGGCTCCAGCAGGAAGGCCAGGTCCCCGTGGGTCCGCCGCCGTGCCTCCATCTGCTGGGTCAGCGCCGGCAACCAGGTGGCCCCGAGGCGGGACCGCCACAGGTCCCGGGCCTTGGCCAGCACCACCTCGGACACCCTCGGTTCCCCCCACACCCGCCGACCGTCCAGCAGGCCCAGGGCCACCCGCAGGTCCCCGGTCGCCGCCTCCAACACCTCCGACGGGCGCCGCACGCTGTGGTCCAGGTGCACTCCCTCGTCCCATACCGGGTACCAGATGGCGTCGGCCACCCGCTTGACGTCGCGGTGGCCCTCGTGGACCAGCACCACGTCCAGGTCGCTGTACGGGCACAGCTCGCCGCGGCCATACCCGCCGACGGCCACCAGGGCCAGCCGCGTCGACCCACCGGCGTTGGCCCGGTCGGCCACCTCGGACAGCCAGGCGTCGGCCTGGGCGGCGTACGCCCGGCAGAATGCCAGGCCCCGCAGTGTCGGTCGGTCCAGCAGGGTTTGCCGTCGCTCCCTGAGCGACACCTCGGCCATGGCTGGGCAACGTAGCATCGGGGGTACGGCCACGGGCGGTGTACCACCGCCCGGCCGACGCTGGGAGGCAGTATGGCAGGCGACGTAGAGAAGCGGAGTGGCGGCGGTCTCCGAGCGGTCGACGGCGTCGCGCTGGTGGTCGTCGGGGTGGTCGGCGTCATCGTCGCCTTCTGGATCCTGGGCGCCGTCGCCGGCGTCCTGTGGGGCCTGATCAAGATCGTCATCCTGGTGGCCCTGGTGCTGCTGGTTCTCCGGCTGCTGGTCGGCCGCCGGCGCTAGCCGGCTGCCGCGGCCGGCCTCAGCTGATCGGCAGCGTGGCGGTGAGGTCGG
>CAYVPF010000402.1:0-2483 GCA_964453355.1 uncultured Acidimicrobiaceae bacterium
CGGTTTTGGTTTCGTCCGCCACACTCACCCCGGGGGGGGCCGGGGCTGCGGGGACGGGACACCACCACCAGGGTGACCAGCGGGCGGAGCTGGTCGACCCGTTCCCAGGTGGGCAGGGAGCCGACCAGGTCGGCGCCGACGATCAGGTACACCTCGGGGAGCGGCCGGCCGGCGTCGGCGGCCTCCCGGTGGAGGGCTCCGACGGTGTCGATGGTGTAGCTGGGCCCGCCGCGGTCGATCTCCATGCGGCTGGCCTCCAGGCCGGGGACACCCTGGACGGCGGCCTGCACCATCGCCAGCCGGTCCTCGGCCGGGCTGATGCGGCGGCGCGGGGCCTTCTGCCAGGGGTGATTGGCCACCACCAGCAGCAGCCGGTCCAGGGAGAGGGCGTCGCGGCAGGCCACGGCGGCGGCCAGGTGGCCGGCGTGGGGGGGGTCGAAGGTGCCGCCCAACAGGCCGATCCGCTCGGGCTCGGCAACGGTGGGCATCGGGGAGAGATTAGGCGTCGTCCGACCGGCCCAGGAGGCCGTACGCTGGAGAGCCATGGTTGCCAACAGAGACGCCGACGCCGGAGGACCCGACCGGTGGGATGCCGCGTCGTGGCGGCGGCGGCCGGCGGCGCAGCAGCCGGTGTGGCCGGACGAGGAGCGGCTGAAGCAGGCCGAGGCCCGGCTGGCGGCGCTGCCGCCACTGGTGGTGGCCGGCGAGGCCCGGCAGCTGACGGCGGCGCTGGGCCAGGTGGCCGAGGG
Source organism: uncultured Acidimicrobiaceae bacterium (assembly GCA_964453355.1). GTDB lineage: Bacteria > Actinomycetota > Acidimicrobiia > Acidimicrobiales > RAAP-2 > DASZUK01. The sequence continues at coordinate 750 of CAYVPF010000402.1, forward strand.
CCGGGCGTTCCTGCTGCAGGCCGGGGACTGCGCCGAGTCGTTCGCCGAGTTCGGGGCCGACAACATCAGGGACAAGCTGAAGGTGATCCTGCAGATGGCGGTGGCCCTGACCTACGCCGCCGGGGTGCCGGTGGTGAAGGTCGGCCGGATCGCCGGGCAGTTCGCCAAGCCGCGGTCGCAGCCGACCGAGCGGATCGGGGGGGTGGAGCTGGACTCGTTCCGGGGCCACATGGTCAACGACGAGGCGTTCGACGCCGAGGCCCGGCGACCGGACCCCGAACGGCTGGTGACGGCGTACCACCAGTCGGCGGCCACCTTGAACCTGCTGCGGGCGTTCACCAAGGGTGGGTTCGCCGACCTGTCCCACGTGCACGCCTGGAACCAGCAGTTCGTGGCGTCGTCGGCGGAGGGGCAGCGGTACGAGCGGATCGCCAGCGAGATCGAACGGGCCCTGCGGTTCATGGCCGCCTGCGGCATCGATCTGGCCGCCGAGGGCGGCCTGCACCAGGTGGACTTCTGGACCAGCCACGAGGCCCTGATCCTGCACTACGAGGAGGCCCTGACCCGCCGGGACTCGCTGACCGGCGACTGGGTGGACACGTCGGCCCACCTGCTGTGGGTCGGCGAGCGGACCCGGCAGGTCGACGGGGCCCACGTGGAGTTCCTGTCCGGGGTCATCAACCCGGTGGCGGCCAAGGTGGGGCCGAACGCCACGGCCGACGAGGTGGTGGCGCTGTGTGACCGGCTGGACCCGGACCGGACGCCGGGACGGCTGACCCTCGTCACCCGGTTCGGCGCCGGCAACGTGGCCCGGCTGCTGCCGCCGCTACTGGAGGCGGTGGCCGACTCCGGCCACCCGGTGGTGTGGACCTGCGACCCCATGCACGGCAACACGTTCACCAGTGACGGCGGCCACAAGACCCGGCGGTTCGACGACATCTTGACCGAGCTCCGGGAGTTCTTCGCCGTCCATCGCCAAGCCGGCACCTGGCCGGGCGGGGTGCACGTGGAGCTGACCGGCGACGACGTCACCGAGTGCCTGGGCGGCGCCGAGGAGATCCTGGAGGGCGACCTGGGCGACCGGTACACCACCACGTGCGACCCGCGCCTGAACGCCCGCCAGTCGCTGGACCTGGCGTTCCGGGTGGCCGAGTTCCTCAGGGACTGAACCCCGGTGTCCCGGCGGGACACCCCGGTTGGACTCCGCCGGTGCCCCCGGACCCGGGGGTGGATGCCTTCACAGCGCCGGAAGTGGCTTGTACACTGACCACGGTCGTGAGCCGTCCCCCCCGATTCCGCATGGTGGCCGTCGCGCGCCGGGCCCTGGTCGCCGGGGCGCTGGCCGCCGCCGGACTGGTCGGCGTCGTGACGGCCGGCTCGCTGCCGGTGTCGCCGGGGGTCGCCGTCGCCGGGGCCACGACGACAGCGCCGACGACCACCACCACCACCACGCCCCCGTCGACCAAGGTGGCGGCCTACTGGCTGGTGGCGTCCGACGGCGGCATCTTCGCCTTCGGCGGGGCCCAGTTCTACGGGTCCACCGGCAGCATGGTGCTGAACAAGCCGGTGGTGGGCATGGCGGCCACCCCGGACAACGCCGGGTACTGGCTGGTGGCCAGCGACGGCGGCATCTTCACGTTCGGCGACGCCCAGTTCTACGGGTCCACCGGGGGCATGGCCCTGGACAAGCCGGTGGTCGGCATGGCGGCCACCCCCACAGGCGGCGGGTACTGG
>CAYVPF010000403.1:0-2476 GCA_964453355.1 uncultured Acidimicrobiaceae bacterium
CGACCCCGGCGCTTCCAGGAGACGGCGAGCCGGGTGGCCCGGCGGGCCGGCGACGTCGACCCGGCCGCCCTGGTGGCGGCGGCCGACGTGGACGCCCGTGGGTCCGGGCCGGCCGACGACGCCGAGCCGCTGGTCCACGGCGGCGAGGACACCGACTTCGGGGTGGCCCCGGGCACCACCGACCTGGGGGTGCTCGGCGGGGTGCTGTCGGGGCTGGCCGGCGGGTTCGAGCGGGCCCGGGCGGCCGGGCTGGTGCTGTCCGGGTTCGCCGAGCACCGGGTGGCCACCACCTATCTGGGATCCAGCACCGGGCTGCGGCGCCGGCACCAGCAGCCGACCGGTGCCCTGCACCTGGTCGGCCGGTCCGACGACGGGTCCCGGTCGGCCTGGGCCGGCACCGGGGCGGCCGACTTCGGCACCGTCGCCCTGGCCGACCTGGAGGAGCAGGTCGTCCGCGGCCTGGACTGGGCGGCCAACCACATCGATCTGGCCGCCGGCCGGTACGAGACCATCCTGCCGCCGGCGGCGGTGGCCGACATGATGTCGTACCTGGTGGAGTCGGCCGGCGGCCAACAGGCCGAGGAGGGCCGGACGGTCTTCTCCCGCCCCGGCGGCGGCACCCGGGTCGGCGACGTGCTGTCGGCGCTGCCGTTCGACCTGTGGAGTGACCCGGCGCAGCCCGGCCTGGAGTGCGCCCCGTTCCTGGCCACCTCCGCCTCCGGCCCGAACGTGTCGGTGTTCGACAACGGCCTGCCCCTGGACCGGACCGACTGGCTCCGGCAGGGCCGCCTGGACCGGCTGACCTACCACCGGGCCGGGGCCGCCCGGTCACAGGTGCCGGCCACGGCCCCGGGCGACAACCTGGTCCTGGCCCTCCCGGACGCCACCGGCACGGTGGACGACCTGGTGGCGGCCACCGAGCGCGGGCTGCTGTTGACTTGCCTGTGGTACATCCGGGAAGTCGACCCGGCCACCCTCCTGCTGACCGGGCTGACCCGGGACGGGGTGTACGTGGTGGAGGACGGCCAGGTGGTCGGGGCCACCAACAACTTCCGGTTCAACGAAAGCCCGGTGGACCTCTTGGCCCGGGCCGCCGAGGCCGGCGATACCGTCCGTACCCTGGGCCGCGAGTTCGGGGAGTGGGCCAACCGGGTGGCCATGCCGCCGCTGCGCATCCCGGACTTCAACATGAGCTCGGTCAGCCAGGCCAGCTGACCGCCGGAGTCAGCCGCCGCCCAGGTCAGCCGGCAACAGGGACCCCCGCCGCCGACCCGTCGGCGGCCGCCGGGGCGGTCCCCCAGTGCTCGGCCAGCAGCCGGTAGGACCGGAGCCGGTCGGCGTAGCCGTGGACCCGGGTGGACACGATCAGCTCGTCCACCCCGGTGCGGGCCACCAGGTCGTCCAGGCCGGCCCGTACGGTGGCCGGGTCCCCCACCACCCAGCTGGCCGAGATGGAGTCCACCAGGTCCTGCTCGGGGATGGAGTACCGGTAGGCGGCGGCCGTCTCCGGCGACGGCAGCGGCCCCAGCCGACCGGTGCGGAGCTGCAGCATGGACAGCGCCGACGGGCCGGCCAGGTACCGGGCGTCGTCGTCGCTGTCGGCGCAGACCACCGCCACCCCGACCATGGTGTGCGGCTCGGCCAGCACGGCGGACGGCCGGAACGACGACCGGTACCGCTCCAGGGCCGGCTCGGTGTACTGGGGCATGAAGTGGTGGGCGAACGAGAACGGCAGCCCCAGCATGCCGGCCAGCTGGGCGCTGAACAGGCTGGAGCCGAGCAGCCAGATCTCCGGCCGGTACCCCTCGCCGGGGACCGGGCGCGGGTGGGCGACGGTGCCCGTGAAGTACCCCATCATCTCCACCAGGTCCTCCGGGAACCGGTCGGCGTCGAGGTCGGCCGTCCGGCGCAGCGCCCGGGCCGTCTGCTGGTCGGTGCCCGGCGCCCGGCCGATGCCGAGGTCGATACGGCCGGGGTTCAGGGCCTCCAGGGTGGCAAACTGCTCGGCCACCACCAACGGGGAGTGGTTGGGCAGCATGACCCCCCCGGATCCCACCCGGATGGTCGTCGTATTGGCCGCCAGGTGGGCGATCAGCACCGGTGGGGCCGAGCTGGCCACCGCCGGCATGCCGTGGTGCTCGGCCACCCACAGTCGCCGGTAGCCGAGCTCCTCGGCCTCCCGGGCCAGGTCGGTGACCTCGGCCAGGGCCTGAGCCGGGGTGGAACCTTCGGCCACCGTGGCCAGGTCCAGCACCGAGAGGGGGATGTTGCCTGCCGTGTCGTCGCTCATGTCGCTACGTACAACGCCGGCCGTCGCCGGTCCCTTCCCGGCCTGGCGCCGGTCCCCGGGTAGGTTCTGGCCATGACCATCTCCCTCGACGAGGTGCACCGGGCCTGGGAGGACCAGGTGCTGCCGGCCCTGGCCGACTACACCGCCATCCGGTGCCTGTCCCCGGCCTTCGACCCCGACTGGGAT
>CAYVPF010000404.1:0-2473 GCA_964453355.1 uncultured Acidimicrobiaceae bacterium
ATCTTGGAGATGACGCCCTTGTTGCCGTGGCGGCCGGCCAGCTTGTCGCCCTCGGAGATCTTGCGCTTCTGGGCCACGTAGACGCGCACCAGCTCGTTCACGCCGGGCGGCAGCTCGTGCGACTCCTCGCGGGAGAAGACGCGCACGTCGATCACCTTGCCGTACTCACCGTGCGGCACCTTCATCGAGGTGTCACGCACTTCACGCGCCTTCTCACCGAAGATGGCACGCAGCAGGCGCTCTTCGGGCGTCTGCTCGGTCTCACCCTTGGGAGTGACCTTGCCCACGAGCACGTCACCGGGCTCGACTTCGGCGCCGACGCGGATGATGCCCCGATCGTCGAGGTCGGCCAGGATCTCCTCGGAGAGGTTCGGGATGTCCCGGGTGATCTCCTCGGCGCCCAGCTTGGTGTCCCGGGCGTCGACCTCGTGCTCTTCGATGTGGATCGACGTGAGCACGTCGTCCTTCACCAGCCGCTGCGACAGGATGATGGCGTCTTCGTAGTTGTAGCCCTCCCACGGCATGAAGGCCACCAGCAGGTTCTTGCCGAGCGCCAGCTCGCCGTTGTGGGTGGACGGCCCGTCGGCCAGCAGGTCGCCGGTCACCACCTTCTGGCCCTCGTCCACCAGTACCTTCTGGTTGATGGACGTGTTCTGGTTGGACCGCCGGAACTTGGCCAACCGGTAGATCTTGCGGCCCAGGGTGTGGCCCAGCCGGTCCTTCTGGCCGGCCCGGTACTCGACCACGATCTGGTCGCCGGACACCTCGGTGACCGTCCCATCGCCCTCGGCCAGGATGACGTCGCCGGCATCGCGGGCCGCCCGAGCCTCCACGCCGGTGCCGATGTACGGGGCCTCCGGCACCACCAGCGGGACGGCCTGCTTCTGCATGTTGGCCCCCATCAGGGCCCGGTTGGCGTCGTCGTGCTCCACGAACGGGATCAGGGCGGTGGACACCGACACGATCTGCTTCGGGGACACGTCCATCAGGTCCACCTCGGACGGCGGCACGTAGTCGATCTCGCTGGTGGTGCCGTACGAGGTGTTGGCCACCCCGACCCGCACCCCGGTGCCTTGCGGGCCCCGGCGGACCAGTACCCGGTCCTCGGTGAAGTTGCCCACGTCGTCGATCGAGGCGTTGGCCTGGGCGATGACGTGCTCTTCTTCCTCGTCGGCCGCCAGGTACATGACCTCGGCGGTCACCCGGCCGTCGGTCACCTTGCGGTACGGGGTCTCGATGAACCCGTACTCGTTGACCCGGGCGTAGGTGGCCAGGGCCCCGATCAGGCCGATGTTCGGGCCTTCCGGGGTCTCGATCGGGCACATCCGGCCGTAGTGGGAGCTGTGCACGTCACGGACCTCGAAGCCGGCCCGCTCACGGGACAGGCCACCTGGGCCGAGAGCCGACAGCCGGCGCTTGTGGGCCAGCCCCGACAGCGGGTTGTTCTGGTCCATGAACTGGCTCAGCTGGCTGGTGCCGAAGAACTCCTTCACCGCGGCCACCACCGGCCGGATGTTGATGAGGGTCTGCGGGGTGATGGCCTCCACGTCCTGGGTGGTCATCCGCTCGCGGACCACCCGCTCCATCCGGGACAGGCCCACCCGGACCTGGTTCTGGATGAGCTCCCCGACCGACCGGATCCGCCGGTTGGCGAAGTGGTCCTGGTCGTCGATCCGGTAGGTCGATTCACCGTCGGCCATGTGCAGGGCCAGGTGCAGCATGTAGGTGGCCGACGCCAGGATCTCCGACGGGCTCAGCACTCCCTGCCCCGGCGCCGGCCGCTCCAACTCGATGCCGAACAGTTCCGAGATCCGCTCGATCTCCGGGCCCAGCTTCCGGTTCAGCTTGTACCGGCCCACCCGGGTCAGGTCGTACCGCTTGGGGTTGAAGAAGGCGTTCTCGAAGTACTGCCGGGCGGCCTCCACCGACAACGGCTCACCGGGGCGGGCCCGCTTGTAGATCTCCAGCAGCGCCTCCTCCCGGGTCGGCGCCAGGCCCTTTTCCTTCTCCCACTGCCCTTCCAGGAATGTGAAGTGGCGGACGAACCGCTCCAGGAAGGCGTCGTCTCCGTAGCCCAAGGCCCGCAGCAGCACGAACAGCGACAGCCGGCGCTTCCGGGCCACCCGGGCCCCGGCGGTCACGTCCTTGCCCGGCTTCGCCTCCACGTCCAGCTCCACCCACTCCCCCCGGTACGGGTGGATGGTGCCGGTGAAGATGGTCTTGATGTCCCGGCCCGGCTGGAAGATGACGCCCGGCGACCGGACCAGCTGGCTGACCACCACCCGCTCGGTGCCGTTCACGATGAACGTGCCCCGGTCCGTCATCATCGGGAAGTCCCCCATGAAGACGGTCTGCTCTTTGATCTCCCCGGTGGTGGCGTTCAAGAACCGCGCCCGGACGAACACCGGGGCGGCGTAGGTCATGTCCTTTTCCTTGCACTCCTCCACCGTGAACTTCGGCGGCGGGCGCAGGT
>CAYVPF010000405.1:0-2464 GCA_964453355.1 uncultured Acidimicrobiaceae bacterium
ACGGAAGCCCGGGACCGGCAGCACCCGGTGGTGGTGGTCACCGGCGACCGGGACTGCTTCCAGCTGGTCGAGGACCCGTACGTGCGGGTGATGTACAACCGCCGGGGGGTCAGCGACTACTCGCTGTACGACGAGGCCGGCATCGTGGACCGCACCGGGGTGACCCCGGACCGGTACCCGATGCTGGCGGCGCTGCGCGGGGACACCTCCGACAACCTGCCGGGGGTGCCGGGGGTGGGGGAGAAGACGGCGGCCAAGCTGATCAACGCCTACGGGGACCTGGACGGGGTGTACGCCCACCTGGACGAGCAGACGCCGAAGCTGCGGCAGAACCTGGCCGAGCACGAAGGGCGGGCCCGGTCGAACGCCGCGGTGACCATGCTGGTGCGGGACGTCCCGCTGGACGTCACCGTGGACCAGCTGGCGCTGGGCGGTTGGGACCTGGACACCGCCCGGGACGTGTTCGCCACCCTGGAGCTGAAGAACGTGTGGCAGCGGGTGACGGGGCTGCTCGGCGACGGCAGCTTCGGCCCTCCCCGGGACGGCAGTGCACCCCTGGACGACCCGTTGGCGGCTTCCGCCCCGGCGGCCGGCGACGCCGCCCCTGTCGCCCCCGGCACCGGGCTGGGGGAGCTGATCGGGGTCGTCGAAGACCTGGATCCCGATCGTCCGGCCACCGCCGACGCCGCGGTGACGGCGGTAGGTGCGTTGATGAACGGGCTGACTTCGGACGCGGTGCTGGCCGTGGCCGGCCGCTGGGAAGGCACCCCGGGCCGGTCGCCGCTGCGGGGGATGGCGGTGGTGGTGGACGGCGACGGGGTGTGGCTGGACCCGGCCCTGCTGGAGGACGGACCGTTGCGGATGGCGCTGACCGCCGCCTTGGACCGCGGCCCGGTGGCCGGCCACGACGTCAAGGAGCTGCTGCGGTCGCTGCTGCCGCTCGGGGTGGACGGCGGCGGGCTGGCCATGGACACGAAGGTGGCCGCCTACCTGCTGGACCCGTCCAGCGGCGACTACAGCCTGGACGCCGTGTCCGGGGCCGGCAGCCCGTCGGGCCCGGCGGAGGGCCGGGCCGTGGTGGGGCAGCTGGCCCTGGGCGGGATGGGGGACGACGCCGAGGCGCCGGCCGAGCTGGCCGCCGACGAGGTGGTGGCGGCGGAGGCCCGGGTGGTGGCCACCGAGGCCCGGCGGGTGGCCGCCCTGGTGCCGGTGCTGCGGGACCGACTGGACGGCGAGGGGCTGCGGACGCTGCACGACGACGTCGAGACCCCGCTGGTCCGGGTGCTGGCCCGCATGGAGGTGGTCGGCATCCGGGTGGACACGGTCGAGCTCCGCCGCATCGCCGACGCCCTGGTCACCGAGACCCAGCAGCTGATGGCCGAGATCCACCGGCTGGCCGGCCACGAGTTCAACGTCAACTCCACCCCGCAGCTGCGGACGGTGCTGTACGACGAGCTGAAGCTGACGCCGGGCCGGAAGACCAAGACCGGGTACTCCACCGACGCGGCCACGTTGGAGTCGCTGCGCGACGACCACGCCGTCGTGGACACCCTGCTGCGGTACCGGGAACTGGAGAAGCTGCGGTCCACTTACGGCGAGGCCCTGCTGGCCGAGGTGGCCGCCGACGGCCGCATCCACGCCTCGTTCCGGCAGACCGTGGCCCGCACCGGCCGGCTGTCGTCGGAGCGGCCGAACCTGCACAATATCCCCACCCGCACCGAGGCCGGCCAGCAGTTCCGGCGGGCGTTCATCCCGGCCGACGGCCACCGGTTCCTGGTGGCCGACTACGACCAGGTGGAGCTGCGGGTGCTGGCCCACCTGTCCGGGGACCGCGGCCTGGTGGCCGCTTTCACCGCCGGCGACGACATCCACCGGGCGGTGGCCGCCGGCATCTACGCGGTGCCGCCGGAGGAAGTGACGAAGGCCCAGCGGGACCGGGCCAAGATGGTGTCGTACGGCCTGGTGTACGGCATGGAGGCCTTCGGGCTGGCCCGCCGGCTGTCCACCAGTGTGGAAGAAGCAGCGGAGATCATGGACCGGTACTTCGGCGGGTTCCCGTCGGTGCACGCCTACATGGACCGCACCGTGGTCGAGGCCCGCCAGCGCGGGTACACCCGGACCGCCCTCGGCCGGAAGCGGCCGTTGCCGGAGCTGTCGGACCGCAACTACCGGGTCCGCCAGGCCGCCGAGCGCCAGGCCATGAACGCCGGCATCCAGGGGCTGGCCGCCGACCTGTTCAAGGTGGCCCTGGTCCGGCTGGACCGGGCCCTGGAGGACGCCGGGCTGGCCAGCCGGCTGGTGCTGCAGGTCCACGACGAGGTCATCGTGGAGGTGGCCGCCGGCGAGGACGACGCGGTGGCGGCCATCACCGAGGACGCCCTGACCGGCGCCGCCGACCTGTCGGTGCCCCTGGAGGTGTCCACCGCCTGGGGCAGCTCCTGGGCCGCCGCCAAAGGCGGCTGAG
>CAYVPF010000406.1:0-2446 GCA_964453355.1 uncultured Acidimicrobiaceae bacterium
GGGGTGGGGCCAGGCCGGCCTCCTTGGCCACCGTGGCCAGCAGCCGCCGGGCACGACCCAGGCTGCCCGGTTCGTCGACGTCCACCACCGAGGCGGCGGTCGCCGGGGCAGTGGGCCGGGGCGCGACGTCGGCCGCCGCCACCGCATCGGCCTTTGCCCTCGGGTCGGTCGTCGGCTCTCCGGCGGCCACCGTCTCCACCATCGACGCACCTCACTGCGATCACCGGAGGGGGCCATCCATCTGCCTCCTGTCCTCCGGACGACAGAGCTATGCCCCGTCAGGCGCTCGGTCATGCAAGTGACCTGCAACCAGTTGCCAGAGCTGGTTAGCGGTGACGGCCCTCCGCCGCGGCCATAAGGGCCAGCCGCCGGTCCAGGAGATCGTCGGGGCCGGCCAGCCGGCGGCCGGCCCGGACCAGGGCGAGCCCGACGTGACGGCTGACGATCCGGATCACCGTCGGCCGGCGGCGGCTGACGGTCCGACCGTCCGCCCGAGCGGCGCGGCGGGTGTTCTTGCCGGCCAGCCGTCCCTGGGCCGCTTGGCGGTCCTCCACCAGGCGCCGTTGCCAACCGCTGCTCATCTCGCCTGCCATGCCGCCATTGTAACGGCGATTGATTGACGATTCAACTAAGAAACGATATAGTCATCTGCCTATGGAAATTGCCGAGATCGAGCAGTTGGGCGAGGGGCCGGGCCCGGGCCGGGTGACGGTCGTGGCGCCGACCCTGGCGCTGGACCTGGACTGGACGGCTCATGCGGCCTGGAAACAGTCCCTCCGCGATGCCCACCCCGTACTCGACGCCCTCGACCCGGACCTGATCGAGCGGGTGCGGTCGTTCTGGGGAGACGGCACCCAGTGCCTGCCGGAGTTCGGAGTGCTGGCCCAGTACGGCGGGGCGCTGGACGTCACCGACCTGGACGCCCTGCTGGACGCCGTCGGCTCGGCCACGGCGTCGGTGCCGGCCGACATGCGGCTGGCGTCGGAGACGGCGGCCGACCGGGCCGCCATCTTGGACCGGCTGGCCGTGCTGCGGACCGACCGGCCCCGACGGGCCGACTACTTCGGTCTGCTCCGCGACCTGTGGGCGCCGGTGGACGGCTGGTGGCAGGACCAGGGCGCCGCGGAGGCCGGGGCGGCAGCCGACCGGGTGCGCCGCGACCTGGACCGGGGCCTGCCGTGGCAGCAGCAGCTGGTGACCGATGGCTGCGACCTGGTGGTGGACCTGCTGCCGCAGATGGAGCAGTCCCAGCTGGCCGGCCGGCCGGTGGTGCTGGCCGTCTGCTCCCTGTTCGGCAAGCTGCTGTACCTGGACCTGCCCGACTGCGTGCTGTTGGGCGTCGGCGCCCGCCACAGCACCTCCCGGCTCCGGGCCGAGCCGGTGGCCCGTCGGCTCCGGGTCCTGGCCGACCCGACCCGGTTGGCCATCCTCGACCACCTGGCTCACGGCCCGGCCTCGGTGGGGGACCTGGCCCGGGCGTTCGGGCTGGCCCAGCCGACGGTGAGCGCCCACGTCAAGCAGATGCGCGACGGCGGCCTGGTCACCGCCCAGCGCCGTGGTTCCCGGCTGGAGCTGTCGGTGGACCGGGCCGCCGTGGCCGCCCTGGCCGGCGACCTGTCGTCGCTGGTCGATGACTGATCCAGGTGATCGTCGGCTGGCCATGGGCTGTGTCTCTGGCCAGCGGTGATAAATCTCTCATGCACCCCTTGATCTATTAATTAGGGTGCCCTAAGCTATTGCGGTGGGCTTGACTCGGTCACGGCATCGCACTGAAGCACGGCATCGGACAGCGCACGGCGGCCAGATGCCGCTGCGGCGGGTGCAGTGGGTCCGGGTGGTCGTGGACGGCCAGTCGGTCCGGGCCGAGGCGGTGGGCATGGGCCATCGGCTGCCGACCACCTGCCGCATCTCCATGGAGACGGCCGCCGCCCTGGTCCGCCAGGGCCTGCCGGTCAGCGTCTGCGACGCCACCCAGGAGGTGCCGGTCCCGTGATGGCGTGCTCCTGCGCGGCCGTCAGCGACCGGACCGTCCAGGCGGCCATCGCCTCCGGCGCGTCCACCGTGGAAGAGGTCACGAGCCGCTGCCGGGCCGGCGGTGGCTGTGGCGGCTGCCACGCGCTGCTGGAGCGGCTGCTGGCCGACACGCAGCCCCGGCAGCTGGTCGGCACGTCCGCGGCCTGACCAGCGGGCTACGGTTGACCTTCCGGCCGGTCTGCGGCCCCGCGGCAGTCGACGGCGAGCCAGGAGGTTTCCGATGAATGGTGACGAGGCCATCGTCGAGCTGCTCAACGACGTGCTGACCGCTGAGCTGACGGCCATCAACCAGTACTTCGTCGACGCCAAGATGCTGGCCAACTGGGGCTACGAGCGGTTGGGCGAGCGGTTCCGACACGAGTCGATCGACGAGATGAAGGACGCCGACGCGTTGATCGGTCGGATCCTGTTC
>CAYVPF010000407.1:0-2432 GCA_964453355.1 uncultured Acidimicrobiaceae bacterium
GGCCCGGCCCCGAGCTACTCGGCGCCCGTCGCTTCCGCCCCCTCCGTCGCGCCGCCCCGGTGGGCGTCGGCGAACCGTTGCAGGTGCTGCCCGAACCGGTCCCGGATGTGCCGCTCCATCGCCCGGGACAGCTCGGCGTCCACGTACAGCTTGGCCAACGGCCGCAGCTCCCCGATGAGCTCGGCCAGCCGCGGCACCTGGTCGGCCGGCAGGGTGTCGCCAAGCGGCTCGATCAGATGGATGTCGACCAGGTCCACGAAGCCCCGGGCGATGTCGTCCACCCGTTCGCGGACGTCGCGACCGGTCACCAGGACGTCCCCGGCCGGTACCCCGCTACGGACCAGCAGCACCCCGAGGTCCAGGGCCATGGGGCTGTCGATACGGAACCGGTCCCCGTCGGGCTCCAGCAGGCCGGCGGCCACGGCCCAGCGGATGAGCTCGGCCCCGTCGCCGTTGTCGCCGAAAAGCTCCTCCAGCTCCTTGGCGGTGACCACCACGGGGGGCTCGTCCGTCCAGGTCGCCGACAGGGCGGCCTCGAAGCCGAGGAGGGCCCCGATGTCCTGGCCCTTCTCCCAGGCGGCCAGCAGCTCGGCGATGTTGGCCAGGCTGTACCCCCGGTCCAGCAGGGCGCCGATCATCTGCAGCCGGGCCAGGTGGGCGTCGGAGTAGATGCCCAGCCGACCCTCCCGCCGAGGCGGCGGGATCAGGCCTTTGTCCTGGTAGGCCCGCACGTTCCTGACCGTGGTCCCGGCCTGCCGGGCCAGCTCGTCGATCCGGTACTCCCGCTCGTCGGCCATAGTCTTTTTATATCACACTTGACTGTACCAGTCTACACTGTTACTGTGTGTGATGGGTAGGTGGACCGCACCGCCCACTCACCAGGCAACGGCCACCGAACCCCGAGGAGATGCCATGACGGTCACCCTCAACCCGACCGACCGACCGGACCCCGCCGGCTTCGCCGCCCAGGTGGAGCGGTTGAGCCGGCAGTCGGTGGACAAGCACTTCGACGCCTACGAGGACGTGGACTGGGACGACGCCGCCATGGCCATCGACCCGGCCGACCCCCGATGGGTGCTGTGGGACACCGACCCGTTGACGGCCACCGACTGGTACCGGGCGCAGCCTCCCGAGATCCAGGCCCGTATCGGGCTGTCCCGGGTGGCCGTCGGCATGCGGACCGGCTGGGAGTTCGAGAACGTGCTGCAGCGAGGCCTGCTCAGCTACGCCTACCGGCTGCCGAACGGCCGTCCGGAGTTCCGGTTCCTGCACCACGAGGTGGCGGAGGAGTCGCAGCACACCATGATGTTCCAGGAGTTCGTCAACCGCACCGGCTTGCCGGTCAAGGGGCTCCCGGTGCCGCTGAAGCTGCTGGCCGAGGCGGCGGTGATCCCGCTGAACCGGCTGTTCCCGTCGCTGTTCTTCCTCTTCGTCCTCGGCGGGGAGGACCCCATCGACCACGTGCAGCGGCAACGGCTCCGGTCCGGGGTGGCCCACCCGCTGGTGGAGCGGATCATGCGGATCCACGTCACCGAGGAGGCCCGGCACCTGTCGTTCGCCCGCCGGTACCTGAAGGAGACGGTGCCGGCCCTGGGCTGGGGGCGCCGACAGGTGTTGGCCGTGGCCACCCCGGCGCTGCTCGGAGTGATGGCCCGGCAGATGCTGTTCCCGTCCCGGTCGTTCGGCCGGGTCAACCACATCCCCCCCGCCGTTCTCCGCGACGCCCGCCGGTCCCCGCAAGGCCGGGAACTGCTGGGCCAGTCAGTGGCCAAGGTCCGCCGGCTCTGTGGCGACCTGGGCCTGCTCAACCCGGTGTCGAAGACCCTGTGGCGGGCCTTCGGTATCTGGACCGACACCCCGACGGCCAACTGATGGGCACCCACGTCGACGTCGCCGTCGTCGGGTCCGGGTTCGCCGGGCTCGGCATGGCCGCCGGCCTGCTGCGGACCGGGCACACCGACCTGGTGGTGTTCGAGCGGGGTCCCGACGTGGGAGGGACCTGGCGGGACAACACCTACCCCGGGGCGGCCTGCGACGTGCCGTCCAACCTCTACTCGTTCTCGTTCGCCCCCAACCCGGACTGGAGCCGGTCGTTCTCGCCACAGCCGGAGATCCAGGTGTACCTGCAGCGGTGTGCCGACCGGTTCGTGGTCCGGCCCCACATCCGGTTCGGCCACACCGTCACCCGGGCAGCCTGGGACGAAGGCGCCGGGCACTGGGTGCTGGACGTGTCGGTCGGCGACAGCGGCGGCGGCGGCGATGTCGGCCGCGCCGAGGACGAGGGCAACGGCAGCGGGGCGGCGGCCGGGTCGGTCCGACGGTTCACGGCCCGGGTGCTGGTGTCGGCCCGCGGACCGCTGAGCGAGCCGAAGCTGCCGGCGGTGGCCGGCCTGGACCGGTTCACCGGGGCGGTGTTCCACTCGGCCCGGTGG
>CAYVPF010000408.1:0-2431 GCA_964453355.1 uncultured Acidimicrobiaceae bacterium
CCTACCCCAGGGGCACCGTCCGGGTCACCAGCTGGGTGACGGCCGACGGGAACACGGACACCGTGGCCGCCTCCCCGTGCTTGGCCCGCAGCCAGGCCACGGTGTCGTCCCAGGTGCCGAACAGCGGCACGGTGTCCCGGTCCTCCGGCTCCAGGTCGCCCCGAGCGGCCCCGGGGGCAAAGAGCACCAGGTCGCAGTCGCCGGGAGGGCGGGGGGCGGGGCCGCCGAAACGCATGCCGCGGCCGAACAGGGAATGGAACCCCGCCCCCTCACTGGCCGCGGTGGCCATCACAACCGTCCCACCGGGCCGGACGATCGGCTCGGGGGCGCTGACCAGCGGGGTGAAGGCGGCCGAGTACTGCAGCAGCTCGTTGTCCTTCGGGTAGGCCGACAGCACGCAGATGTCGGCACCGGCCGGGGCCTCGGTGGCGAACGCCTCGAGGGCCCGCGCCACCCCCACCCGGTGGGCGGCCACCAGGTCGCCGGTGACCAGGGCGGCCATCCCCCGCTCGGTGTTGGGGACGGCGTTCACGATGAAGTCCACCCCGGCCAGCCGCGCCGCTTCCTCGGCGTCCCGGCGGGCGGTGGTCTCGGCCATACCCACCCCCTCCCCCGGTCGCGGCACCCCGGTGTGGAAGGCGGCCGCCGTGCCGATGCTGGCCACGGCCGGCACCACCAGCTTGGCGCCGCCGGAGAAGCCGGTGACCGGGTGCGGCACGATGGACCCGACCAGGATCCTCAGGTCGGCCGCCAGGAAGTCCCGGTTCAGCTCGATCGGGGTCCCCCGCGACGTCGTCCCCACCGGGTCGCAGCCGGCCCAGGAGAAGTGGCTGCGGACCGGGCAGCGGGCCATGACGTCGGCCCCGAGCTTCTTCAGCAAGTCCTGCCGCATGATGATCCGGTGGTTGGCCGCCCCGACCAGCACCGTCACCTGCTCGTCGGCGATGCCGGCCGCCGCCAGCTCGTCCAGGATCGGCGGCACCAGCCGGTCGGCCGGCGTGGGCCGGGACAGGTCGTCGATGACCACCACCGGCGACCGCCGGCCGGCGGCCAGCTCCGCCAGGCGGGGGGTGCCGACGGGGTTGGCGAAGGCCTCGGCGATGCCGCGGTCCCCGATGTCGGCGCCGTCCCGGGGCGGGCACCGTACGACCCGCCAACCGGCCGGGAACGACAGCTCCAGGTCGGTGTCGCCGAACCAGGCCTGCCATCGGATCGGCGCTTTGCCAACAAGCGCTTGCTCAGTCGCCACCATGCTCCTAGCCTCGCACAGGTCATGCTGATCAGCACCAACCTCATCCTGAACGACACCACCCTGCCCATGCGCGAGGTGGCCCCCATGATCGAAGCCCACGGGCTCGATGCCCTGTTCCTGGGGGAGCACACCCATACCCCGGTGGCCACGGTGCAGCCGGACTACCCGGACGGGCTGCCGGAGTTCTACAAGCGGTTCCTGGACCCCTTCGTCCAGCTGGCCGTGGCCGCCACCGTGACCGAGCGCATCCGCATCGGCACCGGCGTGGTGCTGGTCGCCGAGCGCAACCCGTTGGAGCTGGCCAAGGCGGTGGCCAGCCTGGACGTCATCTCCGGCGGCCGGGTGGAGGTGGGGGTCGGCTACGGCTGGAACCCGTTGGAGCTGGCCAACAACGGGGTGGACCCGGCCAAGCGGCGGGCGGTGTTCCGGGAGAAGCTGGCCGTGCTCCGCCGGCTGTGGACCGAGGACGTGGTGGGCGTCGACGGGGAGTTCGTCCGGTTCACCGACAGCTGGTTGTACCCGAAGCCGGTACAGAAGCCGCACCCGCCGGTGCTGATCGGGGCCGCCGGCACCAAGGCCACCTTCGACGACGTGGTCAACCTCGGCGACGGCTGGTACCCGTTGGCCTCCGACGACCTGCCGGAGAAGATGGCGGCCCTGGCCGAGCGCGCCGGCGGCACCGTCCCGCCGGTGACCGCCGTCGCCATGGAGGGCCAGGTGCCGGGGACGCCGTGGTACACCGACGAGCCGGCCGTGCTGGCCGCGCTCACCGACCGGGCCAAGCGGTACGCCGACGCCGGCCTCTACCGGCTGTCCGTCGGGGTGCCGACCGACGACCATGACCAACTGGGAGCCGCCCTGGAGCGGCTGGCCGGCCTGGCCGTCGCCGTCGCCTGATCCCGGGCCGCCCGGCCGGGCGATCAGTGCAGGCGGGCGGCCGCCTTCTTGGCCACCGACACGACGAAGTTGGTAGGCGTGGCCCCTGACAGGCCGACCGGGGCCACGATGGCGATGCTCTTGCCCTTGCGGATGACGACGAAGTCGGCGTTCATGGTGAGCTTCGTGCCCTGGACCGTGAGCGGGATGGCGAGCCGGAGGCCGGTCGAAGCCTGGCCGATCCGGGCCACCGACAACCGGGAGACGGCGATGGCGGACGCTGTGATGTTGCCCGCTGTTGTG
>CAYVPF010000409.1:0-2426 GCA_964453355.1 uncultured Acidimicrobiaceae bacterium
CCCATCCGGCGGGGATGCGCAAGGGGAACCGGTAAATAGCACGTTCCGGCCGGCCGGCCGCGGACCGAACCTGGGCCGCGGAACCCAGTATCCGGCTCAGCCGGCCGGGCGGAGCACCCGGCTCCGCCTACCCGGCCGGCCGCAACACCCGGCGGTGGGTCAAGAAGTCCACCAGGACGTAGCCACCGAGGGCGTCGGGGGTGGTGGAGAAGGTGCGGCCGCCGTTGATCCGGGCGATCTGGTCCACGAAGGGGAACTGGGTCCGCTCGATGTCGAGGGCGAAGACGTTGATGGTGATGCCGGACCGGGTGCAGCGGACGACCTCGGCCATGGTCCGCCGCAGGGTCTCGGGGACGGGGGGGTAGTTGAAGAACACCTCACCGTCCGGGTCGATATGGGCGGTGGGCTCGCCGTCGGTGACGACGATGATCTGCTTGGTGCCGTGCTGGTGGGCCAGCAGCTTGCGGGCCAGCAGCAGGCCGTGTTGCAGGTTGGTGCCGTAGACGTAGTCCCACATGGCCGTCGGGAGGTCCTCGGGCTTGATCTCCCTGGCGACCTCCGAGAAGCCGACGATGCCCAGGTAGTCCCGGGGGAACCGGCTGGAGATGAGGGTGTGCAGGGCCATGGCCATCTTCTTGGCCGGCACGAAGTTGTCCCGCATGGGCATCGACATGGACAGGTCCACCAAAAGGACGGTGGCGGACCGGGTGAGGGCCTCGGTCTCGACCACCTCGAAGTCCTCGGGCGCCAGCCGGACCGGCACGCCGGACCCGCCCCGGCGGACGGCGTTGTGGACGGTGCGGGTCAGGTGCAGGTTGAAGGGGTCGCCGAACTCGTAGGGCTTGGTGGTCTCCTCGCGGTCGTGGCCGGTGCCGGACCAGGTGGCCTTGTGGTCGCCGAGCCGGTCCCGGGCCATCTGGGAGAACAGGTCCGAAAGGGCCCGCTGGCCCAGCCGGCGGACACCTTGGGGCGTCAGCTCGAGGCGGCCGCCGCGGTTCTCGATCAGGCCGGCGTCGGCCAGGTCACGGGCCAGCCGGGCCAGCCGGTCGAGGGACCGGGCGGCGTCGTCGCCGAGGTGGTGGCGGAGCTGTTCGAGGTCGATCTCGGACAGTGACGAGGAGGCGGACGCCGACTGCAGCACGTCCTCGATCCGGTCCAGCTGCCCCAGCTGGGCGGCCATGTCGGTGGCCTGGCCCAGGCCCATGGGGTCGTCGCCGGTGAACCGGTACCCCTGGCCCCAGCCGGCGTCGGGGACGGCCCGCTGCAGGTTGCCGGCCAGCCGTTCCACCTGCCACCGCAGGTCCATGTCCTCCAGCAGGGTGTCGGCCAGCTGCCGCAGCTGGTCCCGTTGCTCCGGCGACAGGGACCGCCACATGGCTTCGGCCGCCGCCATCCGCTGGGCCAGCTGCTCCAGCAGCTCGTCCAGGGACTGCGCCCCGGGGAACAGGTCGCCGAACCGGTCCATGAACTCGTCGAAGGTCGGGTCCAGGGCGTCGCCGCGTTCGCGCTGCTCGATCATCTGGTTGAGGGCGTCGAAGGCCTCCCGCATCCGGTTCAGCTGGTCGGGGTCCATGGAGGACATGGCGTCGGACATGCCCTTGAAGTAGGTGTCGGCCACCTGCTGGCGGAGCTCCTCGACGAGCTGCTCGAACTGCTCGCGGGCCTCCGAGGACACGAAGTCGTAGTGCTGCAGCTCCCGCACCCGACCGGCCAGGTCGTCGGGCAGGAGGTCCAGGGCGATCCGCTTCTCGGCGGCCACGTCGCCGGTGACGTCCTGCCGACGGTCGTCGCCGTACGCCCGGGCGTCGGCCTCCAGGCCGTCGATGGCCGACCGCTCGGTCTCCATCACCTCGTCCAGGGCCTCGGCCAGGCGGCCCATCTCGCCGTCGGGGTCGCCCTGGGACAGGAGGTCGGCCCGGCGCTGGCGGAGCCGCTCCAGCATCTCGCGCAACCCCATCACCTGCTCCCCCGACGCCGTCTGCATGCCGCTGCGCATCAGCCGCCGTAGGGCGTCGTCGAGGTCGCCACCGGCCAGCAGGTCGTCGGTGACCTCGGCCAGCAGCTCGTCCGGGTCGAGATCCAGGTGCTCCTGAGAGCCGTCCCAGCGGCTGTAGTCGTACCCCGCCGTCATGTGCGCCTCCCCGAGATCACTTGCGGCTCCGGTAGAGGGCGCGGGAGCCGGAGGCGTCCTTGTTGAGCCGCTTGGTCAGGTGCAGGCCTTCCAGCAGGAACTCGAGGGCGCTGGCCAACAGGGCGGGAGACTCGGCGGCGTCGGGGCCGGCCAGCTGGCGGCTGGGGGGCTCCAGCTCGGGCAGGTCGGCCAGGATGGCCAGGTAGTCGGCGGTCGGCAGGTCGTCGCCGGCGTGCACCACCATGCCGGTGTCGAAGGCGGCGATCAGGGCTCCCGGTTCGGCCAGGGTGACCCG
>CAYVPF010000410.1:0-2415 GCA_964453355.1 uncultured Acidimicrobiaceae bacterium
TCAGAGGAGACGTCCGGCATGACCATCACCGACATTCCCGCCGTGGACCTTTCGGACTCCCGGTCTTACGTGGCCGGGGTCCCCCACCAGTACCTGGCGTGGCTGCGCAAGAACGACCCGGTGCACTGGCAGGAGGAGCCCACCGGACCCGGCTTCTGGGCGGTCACCAAGTACGACGACTGCGTCACCGTCAACCGCGACTTCGAGCGGTTCTCCTCCCAGCGCAAGGGCACCATGCCGTTCGAGCTGACCGACGACGAGATCGCCCAGCAGAGCCTGATGATGCTGAACATGGACCCGCCGCTGCACACCCGGTACCGGCGGCTGGTCAACAAGGGGTTCACCCCCCGTATGGTGCGGGACCTGGAAGAGAGCATCCACCGGACCGCCGACCGGATCATCGACTCGGTGTGCGAGAAGGGGGAAGCGGACTTCGTCACGGACATCTCGGCCGAGCTGCCGCTGCAGGTCATCGCCGAGCTCCTGGGGGTCCCCCACGACGACCGCCACAACATGTTCGACTGGTCCAACCGGATGGTGGGCAGCGAGGACCCCGAGTACGGGCTCACCGCCGAGGACGCCCTGATGGCGGCCATGGAGCTCTACGGGTACGCCAGCGAGCTGTTCGGCAAGAAGCGGATCGACCCCCACGGGGACCTGATGAGCGCCCTCACCCAGGTCGAGGTGGAGGGGGAGCGGCTCAGCGACATGGAGCTGGAGCTGTTCTTCCTGCTGCTGACCGTGGCCGGCAACGAGACCACCCGGAACCTGATGTCCGGGGCGCTGCACGCCTTCTTCCAGTTCCCGGACCAGTGGCAGCGGCTGCTCGCCGACCGGTCCCTGGTCCCCTCCGCCGCCGAGGAGATGCTCCGGTTCGTCACCCCGGTCATGAACTTCCGGCGCACCGCCACCTGCGACCTCGAACTGCGGGGCACCGAGGTGAAAGAGGGCGACAAGATCGTCTTCTTCCACACGTCCGCCAACCGGGACGAGGACCTCTTCAGCGAGGGCGACCGGTTCGACGTCGGCCGTGACCCCAACCCCCACATCGCCTTCGGCGGCGGCGGTCCCCACTTCTGCCTCGGTGCCAACCTGGCCCGCATAGAGATCCGGGTGATGTTCGAGCACCTGTTGGACCGTCTGCCCGACATCCACCAGAATGGCGACGTGCAGCGGCTGCAGTCCCAGTTCATCAACGGGGTCAAGCACCTGCCGGTGGCCTTCACGCCGTCGGCCCCTCTCGGGGCCTGACCCCGCCGGCCCCGTGACCCCTCGCCGACACTGACCGCCACTCCCCCGACCCTGTGCCCCGACGGTCCCCCGACGAGCTGAAAGAAGTCATCCGCGACTTCCGACGCGACCAGATCATCGACGTCGCCCGCCGGCTGTTCGGGGAACGGGGGACCACCGAGGTGGCCATGGACGACATCGCCACCGAGGCCGGCGTGGCCCGGTCGACGGTGTACGTGTACTTCGCCAACCGCGACGAGCTCCTCCGGGCCTGCCTGAAGCGGATGTACGAGCAGCTGAAGGACGCCATCGTGGCGACCTGGGAGGGCCAGACCGGGCCGCCGGACCGGCTGCGGGCGGTGGTGCGGGGCCTGCTGGAGCGCATCGACGAGAACCCGGCCTTCTTCCGGTTGGCGGTGGCCACCCAGGCCACCGGGAACAAGCCCGGGGCCGCCGCCGTGGACGCCGAGCTGGCGTTCATCGGCCTGGACATGGCCCGCATCCTGTAGGACCTGGTCGACGACGGCATCCGGCAGGGGTTGTTCCGAAAGATCGACCCGGCCCGGGCCGCCGCCCTGATCGGCCAGCAGGTGTTCGGCGCCCTGTCGGTCCGGGCCGGCGATCCCCGGCCACTGCCCATCGACGAGGCCACCGACGAGATGTGTGACTTCGTCTTGTACGGCCTGATCGCCCCGGCCGGCTGAGCCGGCACCCCCGCCACCGAACCCGCCCGAGCCACCAAACCCGTCCGAGGAGGACCGTGCACTTCGACCTGTGGATGCCGACGGCCAACCCGTTCACCACCCCCGAGCTGTTGGCGGTCCTGGGCCGGGAGGCCGAGGACCGGGGCATCCATCGCATCTGGGTGGGCGAGCACGTGGTGCTGTTCGACCAGTACACCTCGGCCTACCCGTACGCCGACGACGGCCGGATCCCGGCGCCCCCGGGGTCCGGGCTGCTGGAGCCCCTCAACACCCTGTCGTTCCTGGCCGCCCACACGTCGTCGGTGCGGCTGGGCACGGCCATGCTGCTGCTGCCGCAGCGGAACCCGGTGTACACCGCCAAGGAGGTGGCCACCGTCGACTGGCTGTCGGGTGGCCGGGTGGACCTGGGCATCGGGGTGGGATGGCTGAAGGAGGAGTTCGACGCCGTCAACGTCCCGTGGCCGCACCGGGGGGCGAGGAC
>CAYVPF010000411.1:0-2408 GCA_964453355.1 uncultured Acidimicrobiaceae bacterium
TGGTCGCCGCCCTGGCCTACGGCGCCGCCGGCATCGCCATGGGGACCCGGTTCCTGCTGACCAGCGACAGCCCGGTGCCGGACAACATCAAGCGGATCTACCTGGGCAAGACGGTCAACGACACCGTGGTCACCAAAGCCATCGACGGGGTGCCCCAGCGGGTGCTCCGGACCGAGCTGGCCGAGACCCTGATCTCCCAGCACGCCTTCAAGCGCTGGCAGCGGTCCCTGCAGCTGTCGGTGGCCTTCCAGAAGAGCACCAAGACGCCCTGGAAGGACATCATCAAAGAAGGCCTCAACATGAAGAAGAACCAGGAGCTCCAGTGGAGCCAGGTGCTGATGGCCGCCAACACCCCGGTGCTGTTGTCCGCCGGCCTCGTCGACGGCGACACAACCAAGGGCACCCTCGCCAGCGGTCAGGTGGCCGGTCTGATCGAGGACCTGCCGAGCTGCAAGGACCTGATCCAGCGGATCATGGTCGAGGCCGACCAGACCCTGCGCCGCCTCCAGTCCGGCGCCGACCGGGTGGCCACCAGCTGACCAACCGGCTCAGCGGTGCAGCGGGGACATGTCGGCGTAGCGGTCCCCGACGCTGGCCCCGGGTGGGAGGACATCGTCGATCTGCGCCAGCTCGTCGGCCGTGAGGACAACGTCGTCGGCGCCCACGTTCTCTTCCAGGTAGGTCCGCCGCTTGGTGCCCGGAATCGGCACCACGTCGTCGCCCTGGGCCAGTACCCAGGCCAGGGCCAGCTGGGACGGGGTCACGCCCTTGGCCGCGGCCAGCTCCTTGACCCGGTCGACCAGATCCAGGTTCTTGGCGAAGTTGTCGCCCTGGAACCGGGGGTTGTGCCGCCGGAAGTCGTCGGCGGCCAGGTCCTCGGGCGCAGAGATGGCCCCGGACAAAAAGCCGCGACCGAGGGGGGAGTAGGCCACGAACCCGATGCCGAGCTCCCGGACGGTGGCGAGGACGCCGTCGGTCTCGGGGTCCCGGGTCCACAGTGACCACTCGGTCTGCAGGGCGGTGATGGGGTGGACGGCGTGGGCCCGGCGGATGGTCTCCGGGGCCGCCTCCGACATGCCCAGGTACCGGACCTTGCCGGCCGTCACCAGCTCGGCCATGGCCCCCACGGTGTCCTCGATGGGGGTGTCGGGGTCGACCCGGTGCTGGTAGTAGAGATCGATGTGGTCAACGCCGAGCCGTTCCAGGGAGGCGTCGCAGGCCGAGCGCACGTACTCCGGCCGGCCGTTGACCCCGATACGGCTGCCGTCGGCGGCCCGTTGGTTGCCGAACTTGGTGGCCAGCACCGCCTCGTCCCGGCGGGACCCGAGGGCCCGGCCGACCAGGACCTCGTTGGTGAACGGCCCGTACATGTCGGCGGTGTCGAAGAACGTGATCCCGAGGTCCAGGGCCCGGTGGATCGTGGCCACGGACTCGTCTTCGTCGCCGTCGCCGTAGAACTCGCTCATGCCCATGCAGCCGAGGCCCTGGGCGGAGACGACGAGGTGCTGTCCAAGCGTTCTGGTGCGCATGGCTCCCGGTCTACCGTGCCGGGACGGTTGGTCGGCCGCCGTCCGACCAACCGCCGCCGCCCGGTTCCCGGCCGCCGTAAGGGTCGGCACAAGGTCACGGCCGTGCGGGGGGTGCACCGGCCGCAACCCAGTGCCGACTGGTCGATAGTTTAGCCGGTCGGTTGCTTGCTTACCAAGCGGACGGTTCCCGTCAGGAAGATCGCAGCTCATGCAGGGGAATTGCGTCCCGATCGGTCACCACCCGCCGGCGGTCCGGCTCCGGTTCGGTCAGCGGGATGGCCGGTCGCAGGGTGGCCAGGGACCGCCGGGCCAGCTCCTGGTACACCTTGACCCCGTTGGCCTTCCAGGCCAACGCCTTCTCGTCCAGCGGTCGGATCACCCGGGCCGGGCTGCCGGCCACCAGGGTGGCCTCGGGCACCACGAAGCCGGCCGGCAGGAAGGAGTGGGCCCCCACCAGTGACCGGGGGCCGACCACGGCGCCGTCCAGGATGACCGACCCGATGCCGACCAGGGCCAGGCTGCAGACGGTGCAGCCGTGCAGGACGGCGGCATGGCCGACGTGGCCCTCGTCCTCCACCGTGACGTCGGCGCCGGGGTACGAGTGCATGACGCAGCCGTCCTGCACGTTGGCGCCCTCCCCCACCACCACCCGGCCGAAGTCGCCACGCAGGCTGGCCAACGGCCCGATGTAGGACCCGCGGCCGACGATCACGTCACCGATCAGCACCGCCTCGGGGTGGACGAACGCCTCCGGGTGCACCACCGGTACCACGCCGTCGATCTCGTAGATCCCCATCCGCCGTCCTCCTGCTGCTGCTGGCCCACCGACACCGGTTGGACGTTGCCGACGGTTCTACCAGCCGTCGGCCGGCGTCATGT
>CAYVPF010000412.1:0-2394 GCA_964453355.1 uncultured Acidimicrobiaceae bacterium
GAGCCCGAAGATGGCGATCGGCAGCAGCACCCGGAGGGCCAGGCTGGCCCGCCGGCTCCGTTGCCGGGTCCGCTCGACTCGTGGCGACTCCAACCCGCCGGCCGCCCGTACCGGGGACGCCACCGTCACGGCCACATCACCCCTTCAGCCCCGCCGCCTTCGAGATCTGCTGGTTGAACGGCAGTGTGAAGATCTTGGCCACGTTGAGCTTGTTCTTGACCAGTCCCAGCTTCAAGAACGTGTTGGCCTCCGTCTGCTGGTAGGCGATCATGGCCTTGGTGACGGGGGAGCCTTTCACCTGCACCGACTTGACCGCTGCCAGGGCCACCGCCTGGGGGACCCCGTAGGTCTTGACGTAGGTCGCCGCCGCCAGCTGCGGGTGCTTGGTCAGGTAGGCCTGGGCCTTGTAGAACCGCTGGACGAAGTCGGCGATGGCCGCCTTCTTCCCGGGGTTGCTCAGCGCCGACTGGGGGGCGGTCAGGTAGTCGAGCAGCATCCCGTAGCCGGCGGTCGTGGTGAGCACCCTGGCCTTGCCGGCGTGCACGTCCAGCCCGGTCAGCGGCTGGCTGCCTAAGTAGGCGTCGACCTGGCCGTTCTCGACGGCCGTGGACCCGTCGATGATTGTGAGGTTGTCGATGGTCACGGCTGTGTAGGGAATCTTGGCCTTGGCCAGGATCAGGATCAGGAAGTACTGCTCCACCGTGCCCTCCTGGACGGCGATGGTCTTGCCCCGGAGCTGGGACACCTTGGTGATGGACGAGCCGGCCGGGACCATGAGAGCGAACGGCGACGCCTTGGGGTTGGCGCCCACGGTGGCCGCCACCACCTTGATCGGGTCGCCGGCTGTCTGGGCGAAGATGGTCGGGGTCTCCGCCATGTCGCCGAGATCCACCGAGCCGCCGGTCTCGGCGGCCACGATCTCGGGCCCGTTGGTGAAGTCGCTCCAGCTGACCTTGTACTTGGCCCCCTTCAGCGCCCCGGTGGCGTTGAAGACCGTTTGGTACTCCTTGAACTGGTCGGCGACGTTGAGGGTCACCCCGGAGAGGTTGCCGGCCGCCGAGGCCGGCCCGGCCGCCGGGAGCGCCAGCACGGCACCGCCCAACGCCCCCGCCAGCAGGGCGGCGACGGCACGCAACGGTCGACGGGACACCATGACAGTCTCCTTTTCCACGGGCGCGGGTGCCCGACACCTTAGGGTTGGCACCGCCCGGCGGTCCTGGCGCGACTACCGCCGAAGCGCCAAAAGTTGAGTCAACTAATCATATTTGAGTAATTGCCGTGTGCAAGTCGGAGCCACGCGGATCCTCGGCACCGCCACCGGCCGTCAACTGGGGTACAGCGGGGACAGCACGGCGTAACCGTCCACGAACGCCTCGGCATCGTCGGTGAAGGTGGCCGGCGCCGTCGTGTCGTCGCAGTTCACCTGGCCCAGGTTGATGCCTGTCAGGCTGGAGGCCAAGGGCGCCTTGACCGGGCCCCGCACCGAACCGGTCGGGCAGGTGGGCACGTTGAGGGCGGCCGACGGCGGGGTGCGGTAGCGGCCGGCCAGCAGGGCGGCGCGGTGGGCCCGTACCCAGGCCAGCAGCTGGACGACCCCCTGGGAGAAGTCCGGTGTGACCCCGTCATCGACGCCCTGGCTGGCGGCGACGGCCGGCACGCCGAGCCGGACGGCCTCCCGGGCCGCCCCCACCGTGCCGGACACTGTGGCCAGGGGGCCCACGTTCTCCCCGAAGTTGATGCCGGACACCACCAGGTCGGGCCGCTGGCGGATCCCGTGGTCCCGGACGGCCCAGATCACCGTGTCGGCCGGGTACCCGTGCACCGCCTCAGCCGGATAGCCGGAGGCGGTGGTGGCCTTGGTGGCCACCAGCGGCCCGGGCGTGGTCTTTCCGCCGGTGCCGCTCTGGTTCGTGAGCGGGGCCACCACCGTCACGACGGTCCGGGGCAGGGTCCGGAGGGCCTGGACGGCGGCGTCGATCCCCGGGGCGCCGACCCCGTCGTCGTTGGTCACCAGCACCCGCAGCACCGCCGCCTTCTTGGCCGCCGCCGCGGCCGGACCGGCCGCCGGCAGGGCCAGGACCACCACGCCGCAGAGCGCCGCCACGACACCGAGCACCCGACACCGCCTGTTCATGACCCCTCCGTCCACCCCCCGCAGCGCGGAGCCGTCAGTCGCGGACCTGCTGGGCCAGGTAGTGGCCCTCGCCGATCTGCCGGACCAGCTCCAGCTGGGTCTCCAACCAGTCGGCGTGGTCCTCCTCGCCCTTCAAGATGTCGGCCAACAGCTCCCGGGTGCCGTTGTCGCCGGCGGCCACGCACTGGGCGATGCCCCGGTTCAACCGGTCGATGGCCTGCCGTTCAAGGTCCAGGGCCAGGGCCAGCTTCTCGACGGCG
>CAYVPF010000413.1:0-2392 GCA_964453355.1 uncultured Acidimicrobiaceae bacterium
TTCAGCCGGGGGGCCCACCCGGAGGGGGCCGCCCCGGAGAGATCAGGCCGAGAGGATCAGTCGGAGAAGTCCAGGACGATCCGGCCGCGGGTGCCGCCGGCCTCCAGCAGCCGGTGGGCGTCGGCGGCCTGGGCGGCCGGGAACACCCGGGCCACCCGCAAGGTCACGATGCCGGCATCGGCCTGCTGCCGCAGCCGGTCCAGGGCGGCGCCGTCGCCGTCCATCTTGGACACCCAGATCCGGTGCACCGTGATCCCCCGGTCGCCGATACCCCGGTCAGTGGTGCCGTCCCAACCGCGGACCACCGCCAGGCCGCCGCCGTCACGGACGGCCGGGACCACCAGTTCGTTCATGACCGCCCCGTCGGCCAGGCCGTCGACCCCGCCGGGGACGATCTCCCGGATGCGGTCCGCCACGTCGTCGCCCCGGCGGACCACCTCGTCGGCGCCCAGCTGCCGCACCAGCGCCTCGTCGGCCTCGGCGGCGTCGGCCACCACCCGCAGGCCGTCGGCCTTGGCCAACTGCACCACGTACCCCCCGTAGGCGCCGGCGGCGCCGGTGACCGCCAGGGTCTGCCCCGGGGCCAGGGCCAGCTGGTCCAACGTCAGCCGGGCCGTAAGCCCGTTCATCGGCAGGGTGGCGGCCGCCACGAAGTCGGCACCGGCCGGAACGGCGGCCAACGACCCGGCCGGCAGCACCACCTGGTCGGCGTACGCCCCGCCGGCCGCCCGGAGGGGCACCACCATGGCCATGACCGGGTCCCCCACCCGCCAGGCAGTCCCGTCGCCGACCTCGCTGACCACCCCGGCCAGGTCCATGCCGGGGACGTGGGGAGCCGGCAGCCCGGCCAGCCGGTCGGGGTTCCGGCCGGCCCGCAGCCCCGTGTCGGTGGGGTTGACCGTGGCGGCATGCACCCGGATCCGCACCTCGCCGGGCTCCGGGTGGGGCTCCGGCAGGTCCACCACCTGCAGGGCATCGGGACCGCCGAACTCGAAGAACCCTAGGGCGCGCATAGGTGGATTAACGGCGCCGGCCGGTCCCTCATTCCCGGATCACCTCCCACACCGGACCGGCCGGCAGCCGGCCGAGCAGTTCCTCCAGCAGACCCCCGGCTCCACTTCCCTTAGCGGCTTGGTCCTTCGTGGCATCGTCCCCGCCGGCCAGGTCCATCCACCCGGTGGCCACGCCGGCCAGCGCCGCGGCGGCGGCCGCCCGGTCCTCGACGGCCAGCACATCGGCCAACGGCGCCGGGTCCCAGTGGCCGTAGGCGCAGCCGTGCACCAGCCCCCCCTGCCGGCTCCGCCACTGGGCCAACCCCACCACCTTGTGCCCGGCCGCCGTCGCCACCTCCCCCGGGCCCATCCCGGCGAAGCAGACCAGCCCGGACCAGGGCGCCGGCGCCGACGGACCGCGATGCACCGACAGGGTCCCGGCCGCCGGCCCGGCGATCGCCGTCACGGCGGACCGCCACCACTCGCCGGCCCAGTCGGCGGCGGCCACCACGTCGTCCTGCCACAGCGGATCTCCCCGGGGCACCCAGGCGTCCACCCACACCGGATCCCCCGGGGCCAGGTACACCAGGCCGCCACCGCTGCGCCGGCGGACCACCGCCACCCCGGCCCGGGCCGCCCGGTCGGCGTCCACCACCCCCTCGGGCTGGGTACTGCCCAGGACCACCGTCGGGCGGTCCACCCCCCGGACCACCACCAGCCGGTCCGTGCGGGACCGGAACCGGTCGACGTCGAACCAGGTGGTCAGGACGCCGCAGCCAGGTACGGCTCCCACAGCGGGTCCACTTCGGCCAGGTGACGGAGCCGCCACAGGTGCCCGTCGGGGGCCCGCGGCTTGAACGGCAGCGACCAGCCCAGCTCCGACAGCAGCCGGTCGCCCTTCAACAGGTTGTCCCGCTTGCACGACGCCACCACGTTGGTCCACTCGTGCTGCCCGCCCTTGCTCCGAGGCACCACGTGGTCCACCGTGTCCGCCATCTCGGAGCAGTAGGCGCAGACCCCGTTGTCCCGGCGCAGCACCGCCCGCCGGGTCAACGGCGGCGTCCGCGCCCATCGGGGAATGCGGACGATCTGCGACAGCCGGACGATGGCCGGCACCTCCACCGACAGCTGCGCCGAGTGGAACACCCGGCCCGACGGCCGGAAGGCCACCGGCTCCGCCCGGCCGGCCAGTACCAACACGATGGCCCGACGATCCGACACCAGGGCCAGCGGCTCGTACGTCGCATTGAGCAGGAGGACCCGCTCCATGCCGGGAGAGGCTACCGGCACGTCCGCCCCATCCTGCGACACCATGCCAGATAGCTCACCACGTCCCGCCCCCGCGGTGGGCCCTCGCCGGTCCCCCCGTAGGCCGTCACCATCCGGAACCGCCAGTACCC
>CAYVPF010000414.1:0-2387 GCA_964453355.1 uncultured Acidimicrobiaceae bacterium
GCGGCGGTGCCTCCCACAGCCCTCTCGTATTCGAGAAGCCCCTCCAGCACGTTGATGGTGGTGGCGAACGACGAGCGGACCGAGCCGTTGACCCGCTCACAGTTCCATCCGCCGTCCTCGAGCCGCTCGTCCACCAGCCGGCTGACGATGCCGGACACGTCAACCCCGAAGTAGGCGCCGTCGGCGACGATCCGGCCGTTGATGCACTCCTCGACTTCGCCCTCCCAGTAGGGCTGGCCACCCTCGTCCCACCGGCAGTTGGCACCGATCAGCTCGACGGCGCGTCTGGCCCGCGCCGATGAGGGAACGAGACCGAATTCCCGGAGCTGCGTCAGCGAAAAGGCCGTGGCCGTCCACGGCTGGCCGATCTCCCGCCACTCGCGGGCGTCGAAATCCCCGGGGACGACGGCGCCACCCGCCCATTGACCGTCCTCGTCCTCGTACGAGAGAAGCCGAGCTCCCCAGCCTGTGGTCTCCACCTTGGCCCGCTCCGCCCCCCAGACAGGCTCCGGGGCATCGAGCAGGTCACGCAGCACCTGCCAGCGGATCGACGGGTCTGAGCCCAGAAGCCATCCGGTGGTCGCATCGGCGTCGGTCATGTCGTGCATGTCCCCAACGTCGGGACCCTCGCCCCGACCCTCCCGAAGCATATGTGCCCCCTACCGTTCTCGACGGGGACGGCACTAACCTCCCGGACATGGAAGATCGAGACATCATCGAGCAGATCGGCCAGCTGGCCGATGAGGAACGGCAGCTGGAGGAGACCCACGCCGGCGACGGCCTGTCGGCCGACGACCAGAAGCGGCTGCGGAAGCTGGAGATCACCCTGGACCAGCTGTGGGACCTGCTGCGGCAGCGCCGGGCCCTCCGCGACGCCGGCCAGAACCCCGGCGCGGCCCACGAGCGGCCGGCCGGCACCGTGGAGGGCTACCAGCAGTGAATAGGCAGCAGTGACCTGGAGCCGGGGGGAGCTCCAAGAGGCCCACGACCACTTCGTAGCGGTGGCCAACGACTGCGCCGCCCGCCGGGAGTGGTCGGCCTGGACCGACCTGTTCACCGACGACGCCGTCTACGTCGAGCACTGCTTCGGCCGCTTCTCCGGGCGCCAGCAGATCCTGGACTGGATCACCGAGACGATGGACCAGTGGCCGAACAGCGAGATGACCGCCTTCCCGCACGACTGGTGCGTCTGCGACGAAGAGCGCGGCTGGTGGATCTGTCGCATCCTCAACCGCATGGCCGACCCCGGGGACGGCCAGGTGTACGAGGAGGCCAACCTGACGGTGCTGCACTACGCCGGCGACATGCGGTTCTCCTACGAAGAGGACGCCTACAACCCGGCCAACTTCGCCCCCATGATCACCGCCTGGATGGCCGCCCGGGAGGCGGCCGGCGGGGGAGCGGTGCCGTCGCCGTCGTAGCGGCGGTGGGCGGCCTTCACCGGGTCGGGGCCTCGGCGACCTGGGCGATCAGCCCGCCCACCACGGCGGCCAGCTGGAACGCCGCCTCGGCGTGGGCCGGATCGGCCGCCCCCAGCCCGCAGCTGGGGGTCACGATCGTCCGGCGGGCGAGGTCGCCCGGATCGCCGGTCAACGAGGCGGAGGAGAGCCAGGACGAGAACGCCGACCCGGGGTCCGGGAGCGGGGCCGTAGTCGGGATCAGGCCGAAGGAGGCCAGTCGGGCCGGGTCGCCGAGCACGGCACTGTCGACGGCGTTGGCCGGCTGGTACTGCGTGGCGTCGAAGGAGATCACGTCCGCTGGGATCCCGTAGAACGATGCCGGCGCCCCGACGGCACAGCAGTGCAGGCCGGCCAGGGCCCCGGCCTGGCGGATCCGCTCGAGCACGCCGGCGACGGCTGCCAGGGCGTGGGCCCGCTCCGCCGGGGCGACGAGCACCAGGGCGGGCTCGTCGACGTACACCACGATCGGGACGCCGGCCGCCCGCAGCCGACCGACCTGCAGCTCCGCCGCGTCACCGACCCGGTGGGCCACGGCGGTGATCACGTCGGGGCTGGCGGCCGGCACCTCCCCGGCCACCTGTTGGAGGCCGGCCATGGTCACCGGACCGGTCACCTGCGTCTTGATGGCCACCGCCTCGGGAAAGGCCCCACCGACGGCCGCCGTGGCGAACCGGTCGAAGGACGACGCCTGCCGGCTGTCGCCCCGCTCCAGCTGCGCCAGGGTGATGGCGACCAGGTCGACGGCCGGCGGCTGCGGCCAGAAGGGCAGCCGGGGGCAGTACGCCTCGACGAACTGGATGGCTTCGGTCGGATCAGCGATCGGCAGGCTGCCGATCCCCGTGACGACCCCCGCCGGCGCCAGGCTCACCGGGGGCCACGGGCTCACCGGGGGCGACGGGCTCATTGGGCGCGGAGGCGATCCCGGAC
>CAYVPF010000415.1:0-2368 GCA_964453355.1 uncultured Acidimicrobiaceae bacterium
CGGTGCTCCGCCACGGTCCCGTCCGGGTAGGCCAGCGGCATGTCCCAGCCGCCGAACGGCACCATCTTGGCCGACAGGGCCACATGGGCCTGGTACAGCGGCGAACGGCGGGGGGGGTCGGCAGATGCGGCCTCGACCACGGGTGCAGCTTAGGCGGCGCTGGACGACGCCAGATCGAGGCCGTGCCGCTCCACCAAGCCCAGGAAGTCGCGCTGGTACACCACCACCACGTCCACCTCCGGGTACAGCTCCCGCAGCCGCCGGACCTTGGCGTTCTTCTTGGTCACCAGCCGTTGGTCGGCGGTGGTCAGCTCCACGAAGCACCGGTGGTCGGGCAACCAGAAGTCCGGACGGAACCCCGACCGGGGGGAGCCGTCGTCGTCCCACCGCAGGGCGAACTCCACCGGCTCGTACTCCCAGCGGATGTCGTGGACGTCCAGCAGGGCCGCGAACAGCCGCTCGGAGGGGTGGGCGAACCGCACCCGACCAGCCGGCCCCGCTGAGGGGTGCCGGCTGACGGCCTCCAGCGGCCGGTCGGTCACTCCCCGGCCGCTCGGCGGGTGGCTGGACGCGGCGCCGGGGTCGTCACCGGATTAGCCACACCGTCCCGGGTGGCGACCAGCTCCACGATGGCCGCCTCGAGCTCGCCCACCAAGCCGGACATGGGAACGATGTTGAGCACGCCCTGGCCGCCGGCCAGAAGGTCCACCACCTCACCGTTCGACTGGGCCAGCACCGAGTGGGTGCCGGTCAGCACCAGGTTGGCCGACGCCACGTCAGCCCCCAGGTTCTCCCGGAGGCACTCGACCGCCTGTCGGGCCGACTGCAGGGACAGTCCGCCATCCAGCAACTGCTTGATCACTTTGAGCTCCAGGACGTCCCGGTAGGAATACAGCCGCTTGGTCCCACTGCCCTGGGCCGTCGCTAGGGAGGGCTGCAGCAACCCGGTGCGGGCCCAATAGTCGAGCTGGCGGTAGGTGATGCCCACCAGCGTGCACACCTGCGGGCCCCTGAAACCCTCAGCCTGCTCGACCATGTCACACCCTCCCATTGCAGTCCGACGGCACCGACTGTACTGCACCGGGACCACACGGAGGTAGTTACGTGGTGGTGTTTTCGTCAGAAAAGCCGGCCCTCACAGGTCGGCCAGGCCCTCCCACGGGCTGGAGGCCTCGGCACCGAACCGGGCCGGGATGCGGCCGGCCCGCCGCGCCCGCCAGCCGGCCTCGGTGGCCAGGGCCATGGCCGCGGCCATCTCGGCCGGGTCCTGCGCCCGGTTGACCGCGCTGGCCACCAGGACGGCGTCGCAACCCAGCTCCATGGCCCGGGCGGCGTCCGAGGCGGTGCCGACCCCGGCGTCCAGGACCACCGGGACGGTGACGGCCTGGCGGATGAGGGCGATGTTGTGGGGGTTGCGGATGCCCAGCCCGCTGCCGATGGGCGATCCGAGCGGCATGACGGCGGCGCAGCCGACCTGTTCCAGCCGGCGGGCCAGCACCGGGTCGTCCGTGGTGTACGGCAGCACCACGAAGCCGTCCTCCACCAACTGCTCGGCCGCGGCCAGCAGCTCCACCGGGTCCGGCAGGAGGGTTCGGTCGTCGCCGATGACCTCCAGCTTGACCCAATCGGTCTCGAACGCCTCCCGGGCCAACTTGGCCGTGAGGACGGCCTCCGAGGCGGTGAAGCAGCCGGCGGTGTTCGGCAGCACCCGGATGCCCCGGGCCGACAGCAGGTCCAGCAGGGCGCCCCGCCCGGACGCCCCCACCCGGCGGACCGCCACCGTGGCCATGGCCGTGCCGGAGGCCGCCAGGGCGCCGTCCAGGGCGGCCAGGCTGGTCATGCCGCCGGTCCCGAGGATCAGCCGGGACGCCAGCTCTTCTCCCCCGATGGCCAAGGCGTCGGCGGTCGATTCCATCCTCCCAGCGTACCGACCGGGTCACGGCCGTCGGTAGGGTGCTGCCGTGACTCCGGTCGTGGCCCTCACCATCGCCGGCTCGGACTCCGGCGGCGGCGCCGGCCTCCAGGCCGACCTGAAGACGTTCGCCGCCCACCGGCTACACGGGGTTTGCGCCGTCACCGCCGTCACCGTCCAGGACACCACGGGCGTGACCGCCGTGGTGGCCCTGGAACCGGCCGTGGTGGTGGCCCAGGTGGAGGTGGTGGCGGCGGACCTGCACCCGGCGGCGACCAAGACCGGGATGCTGGCCAACCCGGCGATCGTGGCCGCCCTGGCCGACCTGGCCCGGCGGGGTCTGCTGCCCAACCTGGTGGTGGACCCGGTGCTGGTGTCCACCAGCGGCCACGCCCTCATGGGCGACGGCGGGATCGACGCCTACCGGGAGCTGCTGCTGCCGCTGGCCACGGTGGT
>CAYVPF010000416.1:0-2366 GCA_964453355.1 uncultured Acidimicrobiaceae bacterium
GCCAGCTGGCGGCGTCACGATGGCCGGTCTTCTCGTAAGCCTTGGTGTCGGCCACGCGCTTGGCGTAGCGGGTGCAGATCGACGCCCCCAGGCGGCCCAACCGGACCCCCCGTTCCACCAACCGGGCAGCGTCGGTACCGCTCAGGGTGTCGGGGGCCAGGTCGGCCAACCGACGGTCCAAGGCGTCGAGCTGTTGGTCGATGTCGTCCAGGACGTCCACCCCGACATGGTGCCAGGAGGGTGTGACACCGGAGGGGCCGCAAAGGGGTGGGAAGCGACCACTGAAAGTGGGCAGCCGCCGATGGAAGGGCCGCTAACTGGACTCTGAAAATGAGAGTCATTATCATTACGGGCATGAGGTACCGGATCATCGGAGCAGTAGCGGCGATGGCAGTAGTGGCCGCCGGGCTGCCGGTGCCGCTACCGGCGTCGGCGGCCCCGGCCAAGATCGTGGCCGTCGGGGCCGAGAACGAGTACGCCGACGTCATCGCCCAGATCGGCGGCCGCTACGTGGCGGTGACCGCGGTCATGAGCAACCCGAACACCGACCCGCACACGTTCGAGTCCAGCCCGAAGGTGGCCGCCGC
Source organism: uncultured Acidimicrobiaceae bacterium (assembly GCA_964453355.1). Lineage (GTDB taxonomy): Bacteria > Actinomycetota > Acidimicrobiia > Acidimicrobiales > RAAP-2 > DASZUK01. The sequence continues at coordinate 588 of CAYVPF010000416.1, forward strand.
CGTCAGCGCCGCCGACCTGGTGGTGCAGAACGGGCTGGGTTACGACACCTTCATGACAAAGATAGAGCAGGACGCCCCGAGCCGGCGGCGGCAGGTTGTCGACGTGCAGCACCTGCTGGGCCTGCCCGACTCCACGCCCAATCCGCACCTCTGGTACAAGCCCACCACCATGCCGGCGGTGGCCAAAGCCGTGGGCGCCGACCTGGCCGTGCTGCTCCCGGCCGACCGCGCCTACTTCCGGTCCAAGGTGGCCGCCTTCGTGGCCTCCCTGCAGCCCTGGTACCGGGCCATCCGGGCCCTGAAGGCCGCCCACCCGGGGGCCGCCGTGGCCACCACCGAGCCGGTCGCCGACTACCTGCTGCAGGCCGCCGGCCTCGACAACGTGACCCCGTTCACCTTCCAGGCCGACATCATGAACGGCGTCGACCCGTCCCCCCAGGACGTCAGCTTCCAGCAGGACCTGTTCACCGGGCACAAGGTCCGGGCGTTCGTGTACAACCAGCAGGTGACCGATCCACTGACCCAGTCGCTGCTGCAGCTGGCCCACCAGAACCACATCCCGGTCGTCGGGGTCTACGAGACCATGCCCACCCCCGGCTACCACTACCAGTCCTGGATGCTGGCCGAGGTCCACGCCCTGTCCGCCGCCCTCGGCCCCGGCCGCTCGTCGCCGAAGCTGTGACTTCCGACGAGGTGCTGGCCCTCGACGGCATCACCGTCCGCCTCGGCGGCCGGCTGGTGCTGGACGACGTCCACTTCACCGTCCGCGCCGGCGAGCTCACCGGCCTCATCGGCTCCAACGGCGCCGGCAAGACCACCATCTTCCGTGTCGTCCTCGGCCTGCAGCCTGCGGCGGCCGGCGTCGTCCGGATCGGCGGGGTCCCCCGTGGCCACCGCAACCGGTCCATCGGGTACGTGCCCCAGAAGGTGCTGTTCGACCCCGACGTCCCCCTCCGCGCCCGCGACCTGGTCGCCCTCGGCCTGGACGGCCACCGGTTCGGCCTGCCGTTGCCGTCGCGGGGCCGCCGGCAGCTGGTCGACGACATGCTGGCCGCCGTCGATGCCACCCGGTTCGCCGACGCCCGCGTCGGCGAGCTGTCCGGCGGCGAGCAGCAGCGCGTCCTCATCGGCCACGCCCTCATCGGCCGGCCCCGGCTGTTGCTGCTGGACGAGCCGCTGGCCAACCTCGACATCCGTTCCGCCCAGGAGGTGGTCGACCTCCTGTCCGGCATCGCCCGGTCCCAGGGCATCGCCGTGGTGCTGTCCGCCCACGACATGAACCCGCTGCTGCCCGTCATGGACCGGGTGGTGTACGTCGCCGGCGGCCGGGTGGCCAGCGGCACCACCAACGAGGTGGTCCGCACCGAGGTCCTCACCGAGCTGTACGGCCACCCCATCACCGTGCTCCGCGTCGACGGCCGCGTCCTGGTGGTCGCCGGCACGGACGTAGTCCGGTGAACGGCACAGGCGTGGTCCGGTGAACGGGTTCTTCGGCAACGGCCCGGTCCAGCTGGCCCTCGCGGCCGGCGGGGTGGTGGCCGTCGTGTCGGCCGTCGTCGGGGTGTTCACCGTCATCCGCGGCCAGTCGTTCGCCGGCCACGCCCTGTCCGACATCGGCACCGTCGGCGGTTCCGGCGCCTTCCTGGTCGGGGTCAGCCCCCTGTCGGGGTTCGTCGTCGTCAACCTGGCCGGGGCCGCCACCATGGAGCTGCTCGGCGTCCGCCGGCCGCGGGGACGGGACGTGGCCACCGGCATCGTCCTCGGCGCCGCCCTCGGCCT
>CAYVPF010000417.1:0-2364 GCA_964453355.1 uncultured Acidimicrobiaceae bacterium
TGCCGCAGCAGACAATGTCCGCCCCCGAGTGTTCGGCGGCCCGGACCAGGGTCTCCCCCACCAGGACCGCCTGGAACCCGGCCGCCGCCAGCCGGGCGGCGTCCTCGGGGCCGCCGATGCCGGACTCGGCCACGGCCACCACGTCGTCGGGGATGGCCGCCGCCAGCTGCTCGGCCCGGGCGCCGTCGACGGTGAAGGTGGCCAGGTCCCGCTGGTTGACCCCGACCAGCCGGGGCCGGATGGCCAAGGCCCGGTCCAGCTCGGCCTGGTCGTGCACCTCCACCAGGGCGTCCAAGCCGACCTCGGCCGCCAGGGCGGCCAGGTCGGCGAGCTCCTCGTCGCTGAGGGCGGCGACGATCAGCAGGACGGCGTCGGCCCCCATGAGGCGGGCGTCCAGCACGTCGGCGGGGCCGACGGTGAAGTCCTTGCGGAGCACTGGCAGGGCGGCGGCGGCCCGGGCGGCGATCAGGTCGTCGGGGGAGCCGCCGAAGTAGTCGCGGTCGGTCAGCACCGACAGGCAGGTGGCCCCGCCGGCGGCGTAGGCCGCGGCCACCGCGGCGGGGTCCAGGCCCGGCGCCAGGTCTCCCTTGGACGGCGACCGGCGCTTCACCTCGGCGATCACCGCCAGGCCACCGGTGGCCGCCTGGGCCAGGCCGTCGGCGAACCGGCGGGCCGGCGGGCAGTCGAGGGCGGCCCGCCGCAGCCCGTCCAGGTCCCGCCCGTCGGAAGCGGCGGCTCGGCGGTGGGCAGCCACGATCTCCGACAGGTACGTGGGCATGGTCGTCCCAGCGTAGCGGGGCCCTGATGGCCGGCTGCGGTTGGCCGGCTGCGGTGGTCCCGGCCGGGGTCAGACGAGCGGCCGCGGCCGGGCCTCGGCGGCGATCCCGCCGGCGACCTGCACCTGCACCGACCCGGGGACCTCCACCGACCGGTGCACGTACCCGAGGGCCCCTAGGGCACCGAGGCCGGGGCACCAGGCGGCCGACGTCACCGTCCCGACCGGCTTGTCGCCGCCGGGGACCACCAGGGTGGCCCCGACCAGTGCGGCCGGGTCGGTGCCGGGCGGGGCACCCGCCATCACCAAACCACAGAGCCGGCGGGCCACCTTGTTGCCCCGGGCGTCCAGCCGGGCCACCAGCTCCTGGCCGGTGTAGCAGCCCTTGGTGAAGCTGACCGTCCGGTCCACCAACTCGGCCTCGGCGGCGATGGTCCGGTCGTCCAGCTCCCGCCCCATGGCCGGCAGCCCGGCCTCCACCCGGACCGCCTCCCAGGCGTCGTCGCCCACCCAGCGGGCCGCCGCCGGCACCAGGTCGTCGGCTCCCGGTCCGAGCAGGTCCATTCCCGTTACCCCGTTCCAGTCCACCGGCGCCGCCAGTCCGTCGGCGGGGCCGGGGAGCCCGGCGGGGACGTCGGGGCCGCGCAGGGCCACACACGGCCAGGCCAACGGGACCAAGTCCAGCTTGGACCGCAGCTTGAACCGGGCCAGCCGGGCCGCCACCAGGTCGCCGAACCCGGCGTCGGTGTCCACCACGAAGCCGTCGTCGGCCACCCGGCCCACCCTCACCAAAGCCGTCAGCTTGCCGTCGGGCTCCAGCAGCAGGGCGTCGACCACCGCCCCGACGGCCAGGCCGGCCAGGTCCTGGCTGCACTGCCCTTGCAGGTACGCCGCGGCATCCGGCCCGGCCACCGACAGCACGTCCCTCGGCCGCCGGTAGGCGGCCAGGCCGTGTCGCAGGGCGCCATAGTCGTCGGCCAGCTCGGTCATGGCATCAGGAGGCGGCGGCACGCCACCCCGGGGCCATGGCGCGGGCGGCGGCCACGGCGGCCAGCAGGGCGGCGGCCTTGTGGGCGCACTCCTCGTCCTCCTTCTGGGGGTCGCTGTCCGCCACGATGCCCGCCCCGGCCTGCACCGACGCCCGGCCGTCCGGGGCGACCAGCATGGTGCGGATGGCGATGGCCGTGTCCAGGTTGCCGGAGAAGTCCAAGTAGCCGACCACCCCGCCGTATATGCCCCGCTTGGTGGGCTCCAGGTCGTCGATGATCTCCATGGCCCGCACCTTGGGGGCGCCGGACAGGGTGCCGGCCGGCAGGGTGGCTCGCAGCACGTCGATGGGGCCCTGGCCGTCGGCCAGCCGGCCGGACACCTGGGAGGTCAGGTGCATGATGTGGCTGTACCGCTCCACCGTCATCAGCTCGTCGACCTGCTCGGTGCCGAACGTCACCACCCGGCCGACGTCGTTGCGGGCCAGGTCCACCAGCATGACGTGCTCGGCCACCTCCTTCGGGTCCTCCACCAGCTCGCCGGACAGCAGCCGGTCCTGCTCCTCGGTGGCCCCGCGGGGCCGGGACCCGGCGATCGGCCGG
>CAYVPF010000418.1:0-2346 GCA_964453355.1 uncultured Acidimicrobiaceae bacterium
GCAAGAGCTGCTGTTGGCCAACAGGCTCACGGCCTTGCGGGAGGACGCCGGGCTCAGCCAGCGCGAGCTGGCAAGGCGCGTCGGGGTCTCCCAGCCCCGCGTCGCCGCCATCGAGCGGTCCCACAACGTGACCATCGACGTACTGGAGCAGTACGTTCAAGCGCTGGGGGGCACGTTGGAAGTCAGCGTGGTCAAGGGAAGGCGTAGGACCCGTCTGCTCGCCACCCACGGACCCGTCCGCCCGCATGCCGGAGACGCCGCCAAGTCGGCCTGACTCATCGGGTCGGTGGCCACCGCCGTCGTCACTCGGCCTGTCGCCGACTGGTCGTGCACCTGGTAGGGAGTGGCCCCGGGCTGCGGGCCGGCTGGCCGATGTCGATCGATCCTGTGCCCGACATGGCCTGCACCGGCCCGTGGCTGCCCCCGCCGGTCACTGTCACCGATCCGTCCTCGCTGCCGAGCTTCAGGGCTCCGTCGATACCGGAGACGGCGATGGCCCCTGTCCCCAGTTCCGCCGTGACCGACGTGCCGGCCGGCACCTGGAGCACGTAGTTCCGCACGCACCAGTCGTTGAAGACCCCGGATCCGCAGGACGAGCTGATCGCCAGGGTGTGCCCGGTGAGGCGCACCTGGTTGGTGGGGACGCGCTCGCTGCGGGAGCCGGAGCTCTCGACGACTGCCCCCGAGCCGGTTCCCCGCTCGACGGTGACCGACCCGTCGGCGACGTCGACGGTCAGGGCCGAGACGGGCGAGGTGATCACCTGCCGGGTGGGGGACACGGTGGCGTGGGAGGTGTTTAACTCGTTGACGACGAAGCTCGGGACCCAGAGGCCGACGGCTACCGCCGCGGCCACCAGCCCGACGGCGATCCAGGCCCACCGGGCCCCGGGGCGCCGGTCCGGTGGGGGTGGCGGCGTCCACGGATCGGTCGGTCGGCGGTCGGTCGGTGGGGCGGTGGGCGGCGGCGGGGCCGGCGCCCCGGGCGGGGGAGCGGCGACGGTCACGAGCTCAACCACCGCAGCACGGCCAGCACCCGCCGGTTGTCGCCTTCCGCCGGCGGCAGGTCCAGCTTGGTGAACACGTTGCCGACGTGCTTCTCCACCGCCCCGTCGCTGATGACCAGCGTCCGGGCGATGGCTTGGTTGCTCCGTCCTTCGGCCATCAGCGACAGGATCTCCCTCTCCCTCGGGGTCAGTCGGTCCAGCGGGTCCTGCCGGCTGCTGCGGGCCAGCAGCTGGGCCACCGCCTCCGGGTCCAGGGCGGTGCCGCCGGCCCCGACCCGCCGGACGGCGCCGACGAACTCGGTGACGTCGGCCACCCGGTCCTTCAACAGGTACCCCAGCCCGGCCGTCCCGGTGGCCAGCAGCTCGGCGGCGAACGCCTGCTCCACGTACTGCGAGAACACCAAGATGGCCGTCGTCGGCCACCGTCGGCGGATCTCGATGGCCGCCCGGAGGCCGTCGTCGGTCATTCCCGGCGGCATCCGCACGTCGACGATGGCCACGTCCGGACGGTGGGCCCCGACGGCCTCCACCAGCGACGGCGCGTCCCCGACGGCGGCCAGCACCTCCTCGCCGGCCTCGTCCAGGACCTGGATCAGGCCCACCCGGAGCAGCACGGCGTCCTCGCCGATCACGATCCGCACGGCAGCTCCACCACCACGCTGGTCGGCCCCTGCACCGGGCTGAGCACCGCCATCCACCCGTCCAGGGCCGCCACCCGGTCGGCCAACCCGGTCAGCCCGGTGCCGCGCCCGGCGTCCGCCCCGCCGATGCCGTCGTCGCTCACCTCGACGACCAGCCGGTTGTTCTGCAGGGCGATGGTCACCTGGGCCCGGCTGGCCCGGGCGTGCCGGGCCACGTTGGTCAGGGCCTCGGCCACCACGAAGTAGGCCGCGCTCTCCACCGCGGCGGGCAGCCGCGTCGGGACGTCCACCGCCAGGGTCACCGGCACCGGGCAGCGGGTGACGATGGCCGACAGGGCGGCGTCCAGCCCCCGGTCGGTGAGCACCGCCGGGTGGATGCCCCGGGCCAGGTCCCGCAGTTCGGCCAGCGCCGCCTTGGCCTCCTAGTGGGCTTCCTCCAGCAACTGCCGCGCCCGCTCCGGGTCACTGTCGAACCGGTCCCGGGCCCGGCCCAGATCCATGGCCAGGGCCACCAGCCGCTGCTGGGCCCCGTCGTGCAGGTCCCGCTCGATCTGCCGCCGGTCCGCCGCCGCCTGGTCCACCGCCGCCTCCCGACGCACCTGCAGCTCACCCACCCGGCGCTGCAGCCGCTCCCAGGCCTCCCGGTCCCGGGCGTGGGGCCCCAGGAGCCAGCCGACGGCCAGCCGGTCCAGCTCCACCAG
>CAYVPF010000419.1:0-2336 GCA_964453355.1 uncultured Acidimicrobiaceae bacterium
CTGGTGGCCGTCGACTCACCCGGCCATGCCAAGCACCACGTCGCCGCCCACGACTCGCAGAGCGGCATCCTTTTCGCCGGCGACGCCGTCGGGGTCCGGCTGCCCGATGCCGGCGTCCTCCGTCCGGCGACCCCGCCCCCGGACTTCGACCTGGACCAGGCCCTCCAATCCATGACCCGGTTCGCCGCCCGCCGGCCGTCGGGGATCGCTTTGGCCCACTACGGCCTGTTGACCGACGCCGACCAGTTGCTGGACGAGGCCGCCGACACCCTGCGGCAGTGGGCCGACGTCGCCGAGCGGGCCTACCGGCGCGGTGACGACATCGCCGCCGCCCTGTCCGCCCGGTTCGCCGACGACCTCGGAGCCGTCCCCGAGGAGCACCGCGAGAAGCTGGAGACCCTCAACGGCGTCCACTCCAACGCCGCCGGCTTCCGGCGGTGGCTGGAGATCCGTGACCGACCGGCTGACGCGCCGACCGGCTGACGGCCGGCCAACCCACACTCCGGCCGGCTGACGCGACGATGGGGTGGCCGGAGGCCACCCCATCGTCATGACACCTTGTGGGCCCCGGGCCGGTCAGTCCACCCGCAGCCGGCTGCGGAGGTCTTCCTGCCGGGTCTCGAAGTCATCCAACGAGATGCGGCCGTCGGCCAGATCTTCGTGGAGCCGGGCGAACTGCTCCAGCAGTGCCTCCTGGTCCTCCATCGGGCCGGCCACCGGGTCGTCGGTGTCGGGCCGGTCTTCCCGCCGGGCGACCCGATCCTCCTGCTTAGCTCTCGCCTTGGCCTTCTTGGCCTGATCGCGCTGCAATTTTCCAAACGTGGAACGCGGCCTCGCCAATACACACCTCCTTCCTGTGACCGTCGGCCCTTGGCGGGCCGTCCGGTCGATGGTGAGCGGTGCCGGGGACGTCAGATGATCTTGACGTTCCTGGCCTCGTCTCCTTTGCGGCCCGGGGCGATGTCGAACTCGACTTGCTGGCCGGCCTCGAGGGTCCGGAACCCGGAGCCCTGCACGTTGCTGTAGTGGACGAACAGGTCCTCGCCGTCGGGACGGGACACAAAGCCGTAGCCCTTTTCGGTGTTGAAGAACTTGACGGTGCCGGTAGGCATGATCCCTCTACTTTCTGTTGCTTTCGCTTTCGGTGCTGCCTGTACGTTCGGTGCTGCCTGGGTGCTGCCGGTGCTGCTTCCCGTCGGTCCGGCCGCCGGCGTGCTGCCGGGGACCGGCCCGAAGGCCTTGGTCTTGATCCTGCTGTTCCTACTGCCGTCCCGGATGTCCCTGCCGTTCTTGCGGCGGTTCCTTCGACCGTCGTTGTGGCGGCCGTCGCCGGCCCTGTCGTTCGGCCCCTGATGGCCCTGCGGTTCGCTGCCGTTCGATCTGTCGTCGTCCTGCGGCGTGATGCTCTGCGGAGCGATGCCCAGCGCCGTCTTGCCCGGCGCCGTCTTGCCCCGGGGCGCCCTGTCCTGGGGCGTGAGGACCTGGGGTCCGGTGCCGGGGGGCAGCAACCCCTGGGGCAAGCCCAGGGCCCGCTGCAGGCTGCGGGCCGTGGCCCGCTGCTCGTCGGTCACCAGCGACACCACGGTGCCCCGGTTTCCGGCCCGCCCGGTCCGACCGGACCGGTGCACGTAGTCGGTGGCCTCCGGCGGCAGGTCGAAGTGGATGACGCACGGCAGGTCGTCGATGTGGATGCCTCGAGCGGCCACATCGGTGGCCACCAGGGCGCCGGCGTGGCCGCGGCCGAAGGTGTCGAGGGCCCGCTCCCGTTGCTTCTGGGTGCGGTCCCCGTGGATGGCCACCGCCTGCACGCCGGCGGCGCCCAGCTGGCGGGCCACCCGGTCCACGCCGCGCTTGGTCCGGCAGAACACGATGGCCTGACCGTGGTCGCCGACCAAGTCGGCCACGAGGGCGACCCGTTCGGTCCGGTCGGCCTGCCAGAACAGGTGGGTCACCTCGCCGACGCTGGACCGGTCTCCGGCCACCTCGTGGCGGACCGGGTCCCGCTGGTACTGGCGGACCACCGAGTCCACCTCGTTGCCGATGGTGGCCGAGAACAGCAGTAGCTGCCGGTCCGGTTCGGTACCGTCCAGCAGCTTGCGGACGGCCGGCAGGAACCCCATGTCGGCCATCCGGTCCGCCTCGTCCAGCACGGCGATCCTGACCTGGTCCAGGGCGATGTCGCCCTGTTCGACCAGGTCCAGCAACCGGCCGGGACAGGCCACCACGATGTCCACGCCGCGGGCCAGCTCCCGCCGGGTCGGGCCGTAGGCGGTGCCGCCGTAGATGGCGATCACCCGCTGCCGCCGGTCGTTGGTCAACTGGGCCAGCTCGTCGCG
>CAYVPF010000420.1:0-2304 GCA_964453355.1 uncultured Acidimicrobiaceae bacterium
CGCCCCCGTTCCAGTCGCCGCCGGACCCCCAGGAGAGCCGCCGGGCGACCGACACCAGTCCCGGCAGCACCGCCTGCAGGATCGCCCTCGGCACCAACGGGTGGACGGCCTGCGAACGGATCATGGCTTGGACCACCTGGGCCGCTCGGTCCCGCCCGGCGGCGTCCGGGGGGCTGCGCAGGGTGTCGACCAGGTCCCCCAAGTCCGACACCCCGAGGGACGCCACCACGTCTTCGGCGTCGGCCAGCGCCGCCAAGGCTTGGCGGGAGGGGCCGGATCGGCTGGCCGCCCGCCAGTCGGCGGCCAGTCGGTCGATGGGTCGGAGCTCGCTGTCGGTCATGGCCGCAGCGTCGACCCGGCCTATCCTCCCGGTGCTCCCACCGCCGTCCGCCCCGTCGGGCGAGACCGGCGGCCACCTCCCACCGGCCGCCTCCCACTACAGTGCCCCGGGTGGACATCGAGGAGTTCTACGACGCCGACGAACGACGCCGTCAGTCAGCGGAGGTCGAGTTCGGCCGAGACTGGACGGACGATCACAACATCCGTCACGAGCTGAGCTGGGTGGAGGACACCGGGGAGCTGTACGTCCTCCGGGAGCCGGTGCCCCACGGCTACGCCGACCCGTTCGGCGGCATCCACTACTCCGGCACCCACCAGGCCGACGAGACCGAGGTCGAGGGGATGACGGTCATCATCGTCAGCCACGTGGACACCCGGGACAAGATCGAGGCTGCCCTGGACGGCTGGCAGGACGCCATCGCCGCCCCCGACAGCGTCAGCTGGTTGGTCGACCGGCTGCGTCAGGCCGGGCTCCTGGACCCGGCCAACCCCAGCACCTCCTACCCCTCATAGGTCCCGCCCATCGGCACCTCTCAGAGGCGCTGGGGGGAGGTCATCGACACCGCCGGCGACGGCAGCCCCAGCAGGGAGGCGGTGAACTGGGTGGCCAGGTTGTTGGTGCCCATGTCCGTGTCCTCGGGCAGCTGCCCGCTCTCCACCAGCAGGTCGGTGAGCCGGCACATCACCACGGCGAACCGGAAGCCGGAGAACACCTCGTAGTACTCCAGGTTCCGCACCGGACGGCCCACCAGCTCGGTGTAGCGCTCGATGGTGGCCTCGTGGGACGGGAACCCGGGTGGCCGGGGGACGTTGAGGCCCTCGGTGAACTGCCGGTCGAAGAACAGCCACCACCCGAGGTCCAGCTCCGGCTGCCCCAGGGTGGCCATCTCCCAGTCCAAGACGGCCGCCGGGGCGAAGTCCTGCCAGATGATGTTGCCCACCCGGCTGTCCCCCCAGCACAGCACCACGTCCCCGTCCTCGTCCGGCCGGTTGGCCACCAGCCACTCCCAGATGGCCTCGGTCACCGGCTGCGGCCGGCCCTTGGCCGACCAGTCCAGGAACTCCCGGTAGTAGTTCAGCTGTTGCTCCAGCCCCGGCGCCCCCCGCGTGGGATCGCCCAGCCAGTCCAGGCCGAGCCCCCGCCAGTCGGTCCGGTGCACCGCCGCCAGGGCCTCCAGCCCGGTCCACCACATCCGCTCCTGCTCCTCCGGCGTGGCTTCCAGCACCCAACCCTCCATCGTGTACGGCAGGTTGTCCGGCGGCACCAGCCCGTCGACGTGGTCCATGGTGAAGAACGGCACCCCCAGCCAGGAGGTGTCCTCCTCGTACCAGCCGAGCGGCGGCAGCGGCACCTCGGCCTGGCCGTCCGCCAGGGCCTTCATCACCCGGTACTGGGTGGAGAAGTGGGCGTCCAAGAACAGCAGGTGGCGGGTCGGTGCCACCCGCACCACCAGCCGTCGGTCGGCCCGGCGGCCGTCCTCGGTCCAGGTGGCCCGGCACAGGATGGTCTCGTTCGAGAACCCGTTGGAGGCCGGGGCGTTCACCTCGGCCACCACCGGGTCGGCTCCGGCCGGCAGCTTGGTGGCCAGCCAGCCCCCCAGGGTCTTGGCCACCTCCTCGGGATCACGTCCAGCGTTGTCAGGCATCGCCGGAGCCTATGCGGGCAGCTGACGATCCGTCAGGAACGGTGGCCAGGAACAGGGGTGCCCGCCCGGCACCGGTAGGTGGGCCGCCGTCGGGGATAGCGTCAGCGCCCATGGAACTGGTGGTGTACCTGCAGGCGGGCACGGTGGACCTCACCGACCCCGACGACTTCAAGCACTTCGCCCTCCGCGCCGCCGCCGGCGATCCCGAGCGCCTCGCCGCCGTGCTGACCGATACCGGAGTGGGACGGATGGGGGGAGACAGCGACGCCTTCATCCACCCCGACGCCGTCCGGTCCCTGGTCGCCGGCCGGGTGGGGGA
>CAYVPF010000421.1:0-2293 GCA_964453355.1 uncultured Acidimicrobiaceae bacterium
CCGCCGGTCGGCGGCCATCGCCGCGCTGACCAGGTCCTTGGTGGTGGTCTTGCCCACCGAGCCGGTGATCCCGACGACGACCGCGTCCAGGCGCCGCCGGCCGTGCGCGGCCAGGGTCGACAGCGCCGCCGCCGCGTCCGCCACCACCACCGCCCGGTCCCGGCCCCCGGCCTCGGTCGGTCCCTCGGTCAGGTAGGCGGCCGCCCCGGCCGCCAGCGCCGTCTCGATGAAGTCGTGGCCGTCCCGCGCCGCCCGGAGCGGGACGAAGAGCTCCCCACCGGCGACGGCCCGGGAGTCGGTGGCCACGCCGGCCACCACGACGGTGGCGTCGCCGGCCCGACCCGAAACGGCGAGGGCCACTTCCGCGGTCGTGAACCTCATGCCGGCGTCCAGCGTAGTCGCCAGCAGGGCTGTGACCTCCCCGGACGGCGGCCCTGGGCGCGCGTGTGCACCGCGCCCTGGGCGCCCCCCGGGCCGTAGCCTGGCGGCGACCATGCGACCGTCCTCCCCCGATCCCGACACGCCGCCCCAGGTGATCCCGAGGCCGGAGACCGCCCGGCCCGGCGGCCCGGCCCCCTGGACCGATCTGGCCCCGGCGGCCCGCCGCGGCCTGACGGTGGCCCGGGTGCTGGACCGGCTGGACCGGGCCGGCTGGACCGGTCCGGAGCCGCCCCCGGCCAACCTCGCCGTGGAGGTGCCCGACGGCGCCCCGCCGGTGGACGCCTTCCGGCAGTCGGCGGTGCTGGTGGCCCTGTTCGAGGAGGCAGGCGAAGCCCGGGTGCTGCTGACCCGGCGGTCGTCCCGGCTGCGGTCCCACCGGGGGGAGGTCAGCTTCCCCGGCGGCGGCACCGAGCCCGGCGAGGGTCCGGTCGCGGCCGCCCTGCGGGAAGCCCACGAGGAGGTCGGCCTGGACCCGGCCGCCGTCCGCCCGGTCGGCTGGCTCCGGCCGGTGCTCACCTTCGTGTCCAACGCCCTGGTCGTCCCGGTGGTCGGCGTCCTGGACCGTCCGCCGTCCGACCTGGTGCCCAGTCCGACCGAGGTCGATCGCATCTTCGACACCGCCCTGGCCGACCTGACCGCCGACCGCACCTACCACGAGGAGTGGTGGTCCTTCCCCGGCCGACCCGGCCGCGGGGCCGACGGTCACGGGGCCTATCCCATCCGGTTCTTCCAGGTCGCCGGCGAGACCGTCTGGGGGGCCACCGGGCGGATGCTGTACGAACTGCTCTGCGTCGCCCTCGGCGCCGACCCCACCGGGATCTGAACGGCCCCCAAAGGGGCTCCGGCCGCGGCGGGCGGCACGGTATCGTGGGGGGCACGTCGGTGGTCGGGCCCGGCGTCCATGTCCTAGGGCCGGAGGAACGAAGTGGCAGAGATCGAGATCGGCATCTTCAAATCGGGCCGGCAGGCATACGGGTTCGACGACATCGCCATCGTCCCCAGTCGCCGGACCAGGGACCCCGAGGACGTGGACGTCAGCTGGGAGATCGACGCCTACCGGTTCGAGCTGCCGCTCTTGGGGGCGGCCATGGACGGGGTCATCTCGCCCAACACCGCCATCGAGCTGGGCCGGCTCGGCGGGCTGGGGGTCCTCAACCTGGAGGGGCTGTGGACCCGCTACGAGGACCCGACCAACCTGCTGGACGAGATCCGGGAGCTGGACGACGAGAAGGCCACGGCCCGGATGCAGCAGATGTACCAGGAGCCGATCAAGCTCGAGCTGGTGACGGAGCGGATCCGGCAGATGAAGGAGGCCGGCATCACCACGGCGGCGTCGGTGACGCCGCAGAAGACGGTGGAGCTGACCCCGGCCATCCTGGCCGGTGAGCTGGACCTGCTGGTGATCCAGGGCACGGTGGTGTCGGCCGAGCACGTGTCGAAGACGGTGGAGCCGCTGAACCTGAAGCGGTTCATCCGCGAGTTCGACCTGCCGGTGATCGTGGGGGGCTGCGCCTCGTACCAGGCCGGCCTGCACCTGATGCGGACCGGCGCCGTCGGGGTGCTGGTCGGGGTGGGCCCGGGCAACGCCTGCACCACCCGCGGGGTCCTCGGGCTGGGGGTCCCGCAGGCCACGGCCATCGCCGACGTGGCCGGCGCCCGGATGCGGCACCTGGACGAGACCGGGGTGTACGTGCACGTCATCGCCGACGGCGGGATGAGCAAGGGCGGGGACATCGCCAAGGCCATCGCCTGTGGCGCCGACGCCGTCATGCTGGGATCGCCGCTGTCGTCGGCCACCGAGGCCCCGGCCCGGGGCTTCCACTGGGGCATGGCCACCTTCCACCCCACGCTC
>CAYVPF010000422.1:0-2286 GCA_964453355.1 uncultured Acidimicrobiaceae bacterium
GGTCGCCTCGGACACATATTCCCTGGCTACGGGGGTTGTACTACCACTCGGCCAGGGCGCTGCGCCTGACCGAGGTGGCGTCGAGGTCGCCCACCGTGACGGCATCCCGGGCACCGACCATCGGGTCGATCCAGAGCCACCGGGTGGCCAGCCACCGGCGGCCGGTGAACACCGACCCCGGCGCCGGCGCCGGGGCCCGCTGCAGGACTTCCAGGGCGTCACCCAGACCGGGCGGGTAGCGGACCGTCAGGGCAGCCAGCTGATCGGCTCGGTACTCACGGCCCGCTCCCAGAGCCTTGCGCACCCAGCCGTCGTTGCCGGTGGCCCGGACCACAGGGCCGAGGACGACGACCGCCACCGAGGCCGCGGCCGGGTCCCCCCGCTTCACGTGGGCCAGCTCGTGGGCCACGACCCCTTCCATCTCGATGAGGTCCAGGCGGTCCAGCAGGCCGGTCGTGACCACCAGCACGTTGCGCCCTACCGGCATCCCGACCGTGCAGGCGTTCGGCACCGCATCCGGCACGACCCACAGCTCCGGCCGGGCCACCCCGAAGGACGCACAGAGGCCTTCCACCAGGTTGCCGAGGCGGGGATAGTCGTCCTCGTCGGCCGCCTCCCCACCCAGACCCCGCAGCACCGCCGGACCGCTCCCCCGCTCGACCGCGGCGGCCACCGCCACGGCCACCGCCACGGCCAGCACAATGCCGGCCAGCAGTCCCGCCAGCGCACTGACCGTCAGGCCGAGGACCACCCCGACGACCAGCCCGGCCACCAGCCCCGGCACCGCGCCGGCGGCGCCACAGAGCACGCGCACCCGCCGCCGATTGGCCGCCCTCTCCTGCTCGCCTTCCGACGCCACCACCGGGGCGACACTGGTGACCGGCGCGGCCACCGTCCGGGCGGCGTTGGGGCCCGCCGCACCGTCCCGCGGCGAACGCGTTCCGCCGCCGCCCTGGTTTCGGGGCCGACCCCCACCGCTCCTTGACCCCGCCCCGTCCTGGCCGCCCCGCCCCTGGCGCGATCGGTTCCGGTGGCCACCCCCCGACTGCCGGTTCCCACCGCCCGAATCACCGGATCTGGCCGAACCGCCGGACCGGGCCGATCCACCTGACCGGGCTCCACCATTGCTCGATCCCCCGGCGCCGGATCTCCCGGAGCCCGATCCCCCCCCGGCCGAGCCGGTGGACGCCGTCCCTGACCGGCCACCGCCCGACTGCCCACCGCCCGACTGTCCGCCCCCGGATTGCCCTCCACCGGACTGGCCACCGGAGCCGCGACCGCGCGAACCGGAACGGTGCCGGGAGCGGCTGCGTCCCGACTGGCCACCCGACCCCTGGCCACCAGATCGGGCGCCGTCACCGGATCCCCTGACACCCCCGGCTCCGCCCGATCCGGGCTGGCCGCCACCGGTTGGTGCCGGACCGGCGCCGCCGGGGCCGGGCGTGGAGGAGGACGGGGGGTCGGCCATGCGCCGGCCAGGTTACCCGGCCCGCTCCCCCGTCCCGGGCGTGCCTGTCCCGGCGGCGACGACGCGGCTGTACACCTCCAGGTACTGGGCGGCCAGGCGGCCCATGGACCAGCGCTCGGCGTGGGCTAGCGCCGCCCGGCGGGCGGCGCCGCCGTCCCCATCCCCGCCGGGGCCATCCGCCCCGCCGGACCCGGCGGCCAGGGCGGTTGCCAGGGCCTCACGGAGGGCGGCGACGTCGTCGGGTGGGACCAGCCGGGCGTGGCCGCCGGCGGCGGCCCGGTACCCCGGGATGTCCGAGGCCACCACGGCACACCCGGCCGCCATGCCCTCCAACAGCACCATCCCGAACGACTCTCCGTCGAGGGACGGCGCGCACAGCACGTCGGCCCCGGCCAGCCGGGAAGCCACCGACGCGTCGTCGAGGACCCCGAGCCAGTCCAGCCGGGCCGACGGCGGGTGCCGCCGCTGCAGCGCCTCGGTCTCCGGGCCGTCCCCGGCCACCCACAGCACCGGCTCTCCGGCCTGCCCGCCCGGTCCGGCCTGCTTTTCCGGTGCAGACAGGCCGGCGAAGGCGTCCAGCAGTACCCCGAGCCCCTTGCGCCGCTCGTGCCGACCCAGGAACAGGACGGTTGGGCCGTGGGTCGGCCACGGGTCGGCGGTGGCGAACCGGTCCACCTCCACCCCGTTGAACAGCACTTCGGAGTCGGCCCGCAGGGCCCGCCGTACGGTGTCGCGCGCCTGATCGGAGACGGCGACGCGGGCGTCGAACCCGCGGACGAGCCCTCCCGCCAGCGCGCCGGCCGCCCGGTACAACCCGC
>CAYVPF010000423.1:0-2265 GCA_964453355.1 uncultured Acidimicrobiaceae bacterium
GCCCACCAAGCTCATCACAGGGCAGTTCGGGGCACCCGGCTCCACAGCGGGCTGAGGCTGCCGGAACCGGGAGACACAGCACTGGACCGGACCGGCCGGCAAGGGCGGCGGACGGCCTGGCGGGACGCTCGATGAGCGGATCGCCGGGACGGCTGTCGGTCGGTCCGGGCAGCACCATTGCCGAGGTCGTCGACGCTGTCCGGCGGTGGGTGGTCGAGCAGGTGCCGGCCGCCTGGGTGGCCGCCGGAGACCGCGGTGGCCCACCGGCGGTGCGGAAGGTGCGGAGCCGGGCGGACTACGAGGCGTGGTACCCGGTGTTCGCCGCCTCCGGGATGGTGGTGCCGACCTGGCCGGTCGCCTACGGCGGCCTCGACCTGCCGGTCCCGCTGGCCCGGGCGATCGAGCCGGTGCTGGCGCCCTACAACCTCGGCCGGCTGAACCCGCTGGGCCTCAACCTGGCGGCCCCGGCGCTGTTCGCCCACGGCACCGACGACCAGCGGGCCCGGTACCTGCCGCCGCTGGTCCGCAACGAGGAGCGGTGGTGCCAGCTGTTCAGCGAGCCCGGCGCCGGGTCGGACCTGGCGTCGCTGGCCACCCGGGCGGTCCGCGACGGGGACGGCTGGCTGGTGGACGGCCAGAAGGTGTGGACCACCTGGGCGCACGTGTCCGAGATGGCCGTGCTGCTGGCCCGCACCGACCCCGACGTGCCCAAGCGCCGGGGCATCACCTACTTCGTCGTCGACCTCCGCGACCCGGGGGTGGAGGTGCGGCCGCTCCGGCACATGGGTGGGGAGGTGGAGTTCAACGAGGTGTTCCTGACCGGTGTCCGCCTGCCCGACGACCAGCGGGTCGGCGCCGTCGGGGACGGCTGGACGGTGGCCAACGCCACGCTGTCGGGGGAGCGCCAGATGGTGTCGGGGTCGGGCTCCGGCGGGGTCGACCGGATCGGCGGCAGCGGCGTCGGCCGGCTGGTGGCCGAGGCCCGCCGCCGCACCGCCGCCGGCCGGCCCGGCGGCTGGGACGACCCGCTGGTCCGCCAGGACCTGATGGCGCTGTACGCCGAGGAACGCATCCGGGACTGGACCAACCAGCGGGTCCGGGCCGGGGTGCGGGCCGGCCGGTCGCCGGGGCCGGAGAGCTCCATCGGCAAGGTCCACCAGGGCGGCCTGAACCAGCGGGTGCAGCTGCGGGCGGTGGACCTGCTCGGCCTGGACGCCGTCGCCTGGGTCCCTCCTCCGGACAGCCCAGTGGCCGGCGACCCAGTGGCTGGCAGCCCGGTGGCCGGCGACAGCTATGCGGACGGGCTGCCGTACGAGGTGCGGGGGATGCTGCGGAGCCGGGCCAACACCATCGAGGGGGGCACCACGGAGGTCAACAAGAACGTGGTCGGCGAGCGGGTGCTCGGGTTGCCCCGGGAGCCCGACCCGTACCGGGGGTCACCCTGGCGGGACGTCCCGAGGAGCTGACCGGACCAGGTCGGCCTGGATCTTGGTGTGGCGCAGCGACATGGTGTAGGCCTGGGTGGCTTCCAGGTGGCTGCGGGCCAGGGCGGCGGCGGCCGTGTCGTCGCCGGCCTCGATGGCGTCCACCAGCTTCTCGTGGGCCCGCAGCGCCGACCGCCGGACGTCGAGGCCCGGACCGGGCTCCACCTCGTAGACGCGGTGCTCGTGGCTGGTCCACACGGCCTCCAGGGCCCCGACGACGACCCGCAGGGTGTCGCTGCCGCAGCCCGACACGACGGCCTCGTGGAACCGCCGGCTGGTCAGGTTGAAGGCCACGTTGTCGTCGACGACGTCGCGCTGCTCGTCGACGATGGCCCGCAGCACCGGCACGATGGCCTGGTAGCGGTCGGTGCGGCGGGCGCACAGGGCGGCGCACACCGGCTCGACCTCGCAGACGGCCCCGCCGACGTCGGCCAGGGTGGTGTGCCAGGACTGCAGCACCAGGCCGACCATGTAGGCGACGCCTTCGGCGCTGGGCCCGCGGACCTCCGCACCGCCGACGTTGCCGCGACGGACCCGGATGAGGCCCTCGGTCTCCAGGATGCGCAGGGCTTCACGCACCGCCGGGGGGCTGACCCCGAAGCTCTCCAGCAGGTCCTCCTGGCGGGGCAACGAGTCGCCCTCGACCAGGTCGCCGGAGAGGATCTCGTCACGGAGCGCCCCGGCCACCAGCTCGGCCAGCCGGGGCTGCCGCAACTGCTCCCCCCGTCGGGCCCGCAGGCTTTCCTTCATCGCTCTGATTGTAATCTCTTATCGTTTAGCG
>CAYVPF010000424.1:0-2261 GCA_964453355.1 uncultured Acidimicrobiaceae bacterium
GTCGGTGGCGGTGGGGCGGGCCGCGATGGGGCCGGTGCCGGGGCGGACCCCGCCGGCAGCCGGTTGCTGGTGGTGATGGCCGACGTCCGGGACCCCGGCAACGCCGGCACCGTGCTGCGCGCCGCCGACGCCGCCGGGGCGGCCGGCGTGGTGTGCTGTGGCGGCACCGTCGATCCGTACAATCCCAAGACCGTCCGGTCGTCCGCCGGCTCGTTGTTCCACGTCCCTCTCGTCGTCGGCGGCCCGCCGGAGCAGGTGCTCGACGACCTCGGCCGGGCTGGCTTCCGGCGGCTCGGCACCGTCGTCCGGGACGGCCAGGACTACGCCGAGCTCGACTGGACCGTCCCCACTGCCCTGGTCCTCGGCAACGAGGCCGCCGGCCTGCCCGCCGGGCTCCCCCTGGACGGGGCCGTCGGCATTCCCATGGCCGGCCGGGCCGAGTCCCTCAACGTCGGCATGGCCTGTGCCGTCTTCTGCTTCGAGGCCCTGCGCCAGAGGCGCGCCAGGTGACGCAGTGCCAGAGGCGCGCCAGGTGACGCAGTGCCAGAGGCGCGCCAGGTGACGAGGCGCACAAGTGCACTGCACCGGAGGCGCACGAGTACGCAGTGGCCGCGTCGTACGATGCCCCGATGAACGTGGACCAGTTGGAGCGGGACGCCGAGGCCGCCATGGCCGGGGCCGCCTCCACCGACGACCTGGGGCGGATCGAATCGGACCTGCTGGGCAAGCGCGGGCCGCTGGCCCTGGCCCACCGGGAGCTGGGGGCGCTGGAGCCGGACCAGCGCCGGGAGGCGGGCCGGGTACTGCACGAGACCCGACAGCGGCTGGAGGCGGTGGCGGCCGAGCGGCGACGGCAGCTGGCGGCGGCCGAGCGGGCGGCCCGCCTCACGGCCGACCGGCTGGACCTGACCGAGGTGTTCGGCGGGGAGCTGTCCCGGGGCCACCTGCACCTGGTCACCCAGACCCGGGACGAGCTGGAGGACGTGTTCGTCGGCATGGGCTTCGAGGTGGCCGAGGGGCCGGAGGCCGAAAGCGACTGGTACAACTTCGAGGCCCTCAACATCCCGCCGGCCCACCCGGCCCGGGGGATGTACGACACCTTCTACCTGGACCTCGGCGAGCCCGAGACGGTGGTGCTGCGCACCCACACCTCCCCGGTGCAGATCCACCTGATGGAGGACCACCCGCTGCCCATTCACGCCGTCATGCCCGGCCGGTGCTTCCGCCGGGACACCCCCGACGCCCGGCACCTGCCGGTGTTCCACCAGATCGAGGGCCTGGTGGTCGACCGTGGCATCACCTTCGGCGACCTGGCCGGCACCATCGAGACGTTCACCGCCGCCTACTTCGGCCCGGACATCCACTCCCGGCTGCGGCCGGCCTACTTTCCGTTCACCGAACCGTCCGCCGAGTTCGAGATCACCTGCACCATCTGCCGGGGGGCCGGCTGCCGCACCTGCTCGGGCACCGGCTGGATCGAGCTGGGCGGCTGCGGCATCGTCGACCCGGCCGTGTTCGCCGCCGTGGGCATCGACCCGGCCGAGTGGTCCGGGTTCGCCTTCGGCTTCGGCATCGACCGGTGCGCCCAGATGCGGCACGGCATCGCCGACATGCGGGCGCTCATCGAGAACGACGCCCGGTTCCTGGAGCAGTTCTGATGAAGGCGCCGCTGAGCTGGTTGCGGGACTTCGCCCCGTTCGACGGTGACCCGACGGAGCTGTCCGCCGTCCTGGACGACCTCGGCCTGGTGGTCGAGGGGGTCGACCGGGTCGGGGAGGGGCTGGAGTCGGTGGTGGTGGCCCGGGTGGACGGGATCGCCGCCATCGAGGGGGCCGACCGGATCCGGCTGGTCACCGTCGACACCGGCGACGGGCCGCTCGACATCGTCTGCGGGGCCACCAACTTCGCCGTCGGCGACCTGGTGCCGCTGGCCCCGGTCGGCGCCGTCCTGCCCGGCGGGTTCGAGATCGCCCGGCGCAAGATGCGGGGGGTGGTGTCCAACGGCATGCTGTGCTCCGGCCGGGAGCTGGGGCTGTCCGACGACCACGAAGGGCTGCTGATCCTCAACGACGTGGAAGGGGCCCGGCCCGGGTTGGGGGTGGCCGAGCTGCTGGGCATCGAGCCCGACGTCGTGTTCGACATCACCGTCGAGGGCAACCGGCCCGACGCCTGGTGCATCGCCGGGATCGCCCGCGACCTGGCCGCCCGGCTGCACCTGCCCTTCACCCTGCCGACCCCCGCCGTGCCGCCGGCCCCGGGGC
>CAYVPF010000425.1:0-2228 GCA_964453355.1 uncultured Acidimicrobiaceae bacterium
CCTGAACGTGGTGGTGGAGCTGGCCACCACCGACACCCCCCGCCGGCTGCTGGAGCGCTGCCGGCAGTTGGAGCGGGCGGCCCACCGGGAGCGCACCGTTCGGTTCGGGCCGCGGACCCTGGACGCCGACGTGCTGCTGGTGGGCGACGCCGTGGTGGACCAGCCGGACCTGCAGGTTCCCCATCCCCGGCTGTGGGAGCGGCGGTTCGTCGTGGCCCCGCTGGCCGACCTGGCCCCTGACCTGGTGGACGGCCCCGCCGTCGAGGCCGCTGGTGGCGAGGTGGCCCGGCTGGGTATGCTGTAGTCGTCTGCAGTCCCCGTCACTGAAGGCGACCGGCACCCTGAGAGGGCCGGAGCGCCGAAGGAGGGTCTGGTGCCTACCGTACGTTTCGTCGGTGCCGGTCGTGCCGGTCGTTCGCTGTCTGCCGCCCTGTCGGCCGTCGGATGGCAGGTGGCCGGGTTCTGTGATCGTGATGACGTCAGCCATGCCGCCGACGACGTGGACGTGCTGATCATCGCCACCCCGGATGACGCGGTGGCGTCGGTGGCGTCGGCCGTGCGGCCCCGGCCGCAGACCGTGGTGCTGCACCTGTCCGGCTCTCTCGGCCTGGACGTCCTGGCCCCCCACCGCCGCCGGGCCGCCCTGCACCCCCTGGTGCCGCTGCCGAACCCCGACGACGGTGCCCGACGGCTGGCCGGCGGGGCCACCTTCGCCGTGGCCGGTGACCCGGTGGCCCGGCGGATGGCCGAGTCCCTCGGGGGCCGGGTCGTGGAGGTGGCCGATGCCGACCGGGGCGCTTATCACGCGGCGGCGGCCATCGCCGCCAACCACGTGGTGGCGCTGCTGGGCCAGGTGGAGCGGGTGGCCGCTGCCGCCGGACTCCCGCTGGACGCCTTCTTGGACCTGACCCGGGCCGCCGTGGACGACGTGGCCCGGCTCGGGCCCCGCCAGGCCCTCACGGGTCCGGCCGCCCGGGGGGACTGGGCCACGTTGGCCCGCCACCTGGAAGCTCTGCCGCCGGAGGAGCGGGCCGGCTACAACGCCGGGGTGGGCCTGGCCCTGCAGCTGGCCGTCGGGCGAGGTCCGGACGTCGTGGCGCCCGACGGCTCGGTGACTGATGGCCCGGTGGATGGCGACCTCGCGGAGATCGAGGACGTCCCCGAGGTCCGGATGCCACCGGTCCCGGCCGGCGTGGTCTGACCGGCGGTTGCCGGCCTTGGAGGTCGTCGGCACCGTCGCCGAGCTCACCGCCGCACTGGAGGCGGCCCGGGGCGCCGGGGCCACCGTGGGGCTGGTGCCGACCATGGGGGCGCTCCACGCCGGTCACCGGTCGCTGGTCGTCCAGGCGGCCGCCGAGTGCGACCATGTCGGGGTGACGATCTTCGTCAACCCGCTCCAGTTCGGTGACCCCGACGACATCAACCACTACCCGAGGACCCTCTCTCAGGACCTGGAGCTCTGCCGGGCGGCCGGGGCCACCACGGTGCTGGCCCCGTCGGTGACCGAGATGTACCCGGACTGGCCGGCCCCGGTGGCCACCACGGTGTCGGTGCGGGGCGTCGGCGACCGGTGGGAAGGGGCGTCGCGGCCGGGCCACTTCGACGGCGTGGCCACGGTGGTGGCCAAGCTGTTCGCCATGGCCGGGGCCTGCCGGGCGTACTTCGGCGAGAAGGACTACCAGCAGCTGGCGGTGGTCCGCCGGATGGCCGCCGACCTGTCCATGCCGGTGCAGGTGGTCGGCTGCCCGACGGTGCGTGAGGCCGACGGCCTGGCGGTCTCCAGCCGGAACGTCCGGCTGTCCCCGGCCGAGCGGGCGGCGGCGCCGGTGCTGTCCCGGGCCCTGGCCGCGGGTCGACAGGCGGTGGCCGCCGGCGAGGACCGCCCGGCGGCCGTGGCGGCGACCATGGCCGCCGTGGTGGCCACCGAGCCGTCGGTGCAGCTGGACTACGCCGTCGCGGTGGACGCCGGCGACCTGACCACGCCGGCCCGCCTCGAGGCCGCCGGTGCGGTCCGGCTGCTGATCGCCGCCCAGGTGGGCCCGGTGCGGCTCATCGACAACTGTGACGCCCCGCGACACCGCCCGGTGGTGACGACGCCTTCCGGCGGCGACAGTGCCCGGACCGCGGACTGAGGAAAGGACCAGCCCACGCCATGCGACGACGGATGATGAAGGCCAAGATCCACCGGGCCACGGTGACCGACGCCAATCTCGACTACGTCGGTTCGA
>CAYVPF010000426.1:0-2227 GCA_964453355.1 uncultured Acidimicrobiaceae bacterium
GTCGGTGCGGCCGGCGCCGTGACCACCGGGTGGGCCGGCCGGCGGGGCGTGGTGGTGGCCGGAGCCGGCTGCGGTCCGGTCGGCGACGTGCTGGCCGTGGCCGACCGGCTGGGGTGGCCGGTGCTGGCCGACCCCCGATCGGGCTGTCGGGTGGACCATCCCGGCGTGGTGGCGGCCGCCGATGCGGTGCTGCGGTCGGCCGAGGTGGCCGAGGCGCTACTGCCGGAGGTGGTGCTGTGCCTGGGCGACGGCTGGGCCTCCAAGGTGTTGGCCGGGTTCGTCCGGCAGGCCGCCGCCGCCGGCGCCCAGGTGGTCGCCGTCGACCCGTGGTGGCGCTGGGCCGATCCCGACCGGGTGGTCACCGACCGGGTGGTGGCCGACCCCGGCCGGTGGCTGGCCGAGGCCACTGGCGGCCTGCCAGCCGGACCGACGGGGGAGTGGCGGGACCGGTGGCGCCGGGTGGGGGTGGCCGCCCAGGCCGCCATCGACCGGGCGGTGGCCACCGACGAACGGGAGCACGGCCACCGGCTGACCGAGCCGGGCGTGGCCCGGCGGCTGCTGGGCTGGCTGCCCGCCGGCAGCACGGTGGTGGCGGCGTCGTCGATGCCGGTGCGCGACCTGGAGTGGTACGCCCCGCCGATGGCCCGGCCGCCGGTGGTGCTGGCCAACCGTGGGGCCAACGGCATCGACGGGGTGGCATCCACTGCCCAAGGGGTGGCGGCGGCCGCCGCCGGACCGGTGGTGGGCCTGTTGGGGGACCTGGCGTTCCTCCACGACGTGTCCTCGCTGGTCCGCTCGACCGGCGGCGGCGCCGGCGGGGCCGGCTGCACCCTGTTGGTCGTCGACAACGGCGGCGGCGGCATCTTCAGCTTCCTGCCCCAGGCCGCCGCCCTGGCCGCCGACCGGTTCGAGCAGCTGTTCGGCACCCCCCAGGCTCCCGACGTGGCCGAGGTGGCGGCGGGGTTCGGGCTGGAGGTGGCCGACGTCGACACGGCCGGCCGGCTGCAGGAAGCCCTGGCCGCCCGGGTGGGTCACGGCGGGTTGGCGGTGGTCCGGGCCCGGGTGCCGGGTCGGGTGGAGAACGTGGCGGTGCACGACCGCATCCACCGGGCCGTGGCCGAGGCGGCGGAGGCGGCCTACCGGTAGCGGGCGGCCGGCACCCAGCTGCCGTGGAACCCGAACGGCACGCGGGCCGGGAGGTGGATGACGGCGTCGGGCTCCTGGCCGAACGACGAGGCGTCCAGGATCACGAGATCGCTGGTGTCGGTGGTGGCGTCGTACACGACGGACAGCACCCAGCCTTCGTCGTCGGCCCGGCCGTCGGGGTCGCGGACGAAGATCGGCTCTCCCGGGTGCCGGTCCGGGCCGGGGTCCCAGCGGACCGCCTCGTCGCGGACCAGGTCGTAGCGGACCAGGGCGTCGAACGTCTGGGTGTCGTCGGTAAGGCCGATCTCGGCGCAGTACCCGTACCGGTACGGCCGGCCGGCCAGGATGTCGTCGATCCGGGGGAACTCCACCGCCCGGTCGTCGAGCTGGGTGACGGTCACCCGGTTGAGCACCGGGTCGACGCGCCACCGCTCGAGGGTGGGCAACTCCGAGCCGACGAGTTGGCCGGGCTCGGTGTCGAAGGTCTTGTCGAACCGGCAGACGTCCAGGACGACGGCACCGCCGTCGTCGAAGGCGTTCATGACGTGGAACACGTAGCACGGGTCCATGCCGACCCACCGGGTCCCGGTGCCGTCCTCGCCGCGGTCCAGCACCCCGATGCGGGCGCCGGCGTCGGGGGACCAGCGGAACGGCATCCGGCCGCCGCCGGCGGCCAGGTCCACGTCGAAGACGACGGGTAGGTCCAAGAAGGCCACCCGCGTGGCCGTGACCCCGAAGTCGTGCTGCATGGTGGCCCGGGGGATGTCGACGTCGGTGGAGTGCACCAGGGAGCCGGCCGGGTCCAGCTCGTGGTACCGCAGGAACGGCGGCCCGAAGACGTCGTAGCCGAAGAACGCCATGGCCCCGGTGTCCGGGTCGACGTGGGGGTGGGCGGTCATCGGCGAGGTCAGCGACCCGTCGAAGTCCTCGACGCACACCGTGTCGAGCTCGGTGGTCAGCCGGTGCGGGAACCCCGACTCCACCAGGGCCAGCAACCGGCCGCCGTGCCACACCACGTGGGTGTTGGCCGGGCCGTCGATCGGCTCCCGGGGACCCCGGGGCGCCAGGGTGCCGGCCTCGG
>CAYVPF010000427.1:0-2221 GCA_964453355.1 uncultured Acidimicrobiaceae bacterium
CCCTCGGCATCAAGGACATCCTGGCCACCGTCGAAGGCCCGACCACCGCCCAAAGCCTGGTGTTGGACCGCCGGTGGGGAGCCGGGAAGGACGCGCCGGTGGTCGCCCGGCTCCGGGCCGCCGGGGCAGTCGTCACCGGCAAGACGAACACCATGGAGTTCGCCATCGGCTCCCCGGACCCGGCCAAGCCGTTCCCGTGGCCGAGGAACCCCTGGGACCCGGCCACCTGGCCCGGAGGGTCCAGCTCGGGAACCGCCACCGGGGTGGCCGCCGGCCTCTTCCTCGGCGGCCTGGGCACCGACACCGGGGGGAGCATCCGCATCCCGTCCGCCTTCTGCGGCGTCACCGGCCTGATGCCCACCTACGGGCGGGTCCCGAAGTCCGGGTGCGTGCCCCTCGGGTACAGCCTGGACCATGTCGGCCCGATGGCCCGGACGGCCCGGGACTGTGGGGTCATGCTGGCGGCCATGGCCGGCCACCACCCGAGTGACCCGGACTCCGTCGACCGGCCCGGGCCGGACATGGCCGGCCAGCTCCGGTCGTCACTGGCCGGGCTGCGGATTGGGGTAGTCCGAGAAGGCCACTTCCCCGACGGGACCGACCCGGCCGTGGCCCCGGCCTTTGCCGCCGCCGTCGGCGTCCTGGGCGGCCTCGGCGCCACCCTGGTGGAAGCCGCCTTGCCCCTCTACGCCGAGATGATGGCGGTCAACGCGGTCACGATGCTGGCGGAGGCGCTGGCCTACCACCGGTCCACCCTCGGTCCCCGCTGGGGCGACTACGGGTCGCCCACCCGGCTCTTCCTGGCCCAGGGGGCCTTCGTGGCCGGAGCCGACGTCGTCCGGGCCCAGCAGGTCCGGCGGGCCGTCCAGCGGAGGTTGGCCGACACCTTCGCCGCCGTCGACCTGGTGGTCATGCCGACCCTGTCCCTGGGGGCCCCCCGCTACGACCAGCTGGACCGGATGGACGACCTGTTCGGTCTCATGCACACCCCGTACTGGAACCCGGCCGGCCACCCCGTCCTGGCCGTCCCCATGGGCTTCAACGACGGCGGGCTGCCCCTGTCCCTCCAGCTGGCCTCCCCGCCGTTCACCGAGCCGCTCCTGGTGGCCGTCGGCGACGCCTTCCAGGGGGTGACCGACTGGCACCGGCGGGTGCCCCCGTTGGTGACCGGATGGGCCGGCGGCGGGGCGGTCCCGTCGGCGGCCGGCCTCCCCGGGCCGCCGGCCGGGCCCCTTCCACCGGCCTCGCCGCCGTCCGACGCCGCCGTCGGGGCCACGTCCCTGCTCCTGTCCCGGGCCGGCATCCATGCCACCGGGGACGAACTGGTCCACCTGGCCGCCCGGTACCCGGGGATCACGGCCATGATCGAGCTCCTGTACCGGCTGGACCTGGGCGACGATTAGCAATACCGGGTATACTCATGCCGTGGCGAAGGTGATGGTGTCTCTGCCCGATGATCTGCTTCGGGCCGTCGATGTCGAGGCGGATCGTCGCGGAACGACCAGGAGCGGCTTCCTGCGCGAGCTGGCAGAAGAAACCTTGCGCCGACGCACCGTTCGCCGTGCCGAACGAATGGCCGAGATCGGCGGTATGGACGGACCTCCTACCGGCCACGGAGGTCACGTCGCCGAATTGGTCAAGGCGACCCGGCCGGAGCGTTGAACGTCTGGCTTCTCGACGCCAGCGTCCTGTTGGCCAGCGAGGACCCCGACGACGTCAACCACAGCGATGCCAGACGATTGCTTGAGGGTGGAGATCCGTTGGCCACTCTCGATCTCGCCTTCTACGAGGTGACCAACGTGGCGATACGTTCATGGCGGGACCAATCGGCGGCTCTCCGATTGCGCGAACGTGTCGTCGCGCTGGCCGACGACGGTGGACTGGTCCGGGTCGAGACGACACTCATCATCAGCGCCGCCACCATCGCCGAAGAGCACGGCATTTCCGCGTACGACGCCGCCTACGTGGCGGCAGCTCGAGCCTCGAACAGCCAACTCGTGAGCTGCGACCTGCGAGACCTGGTCTCGCGAGGACTCGCCCGTCTCCCGAGCGACGCCGTCGCCAGCCAGCCCCCTTCGCTGCCATAACGCACGGTGTACATCCGGGCGTCGTTGCCGCCATTGACTTTGGTTTGGCTTAGCATCTTCCACGTCTGGGTGGAAAACAATCGGATGGCCGAGTCCCAGCCGGCCGTTGCCAACGTCAGGCCGTCGGGGCTGAA
>CAYVPF010000428.1:0-2220 GCA_964453355.1 uncultured Acidimicrobiaceae bacterium
CACGGCCGGGCACCGTGCAGTCGACGGCGAGCCGGTGCCGGGCACGTTCGCCGCCGAGGACGAGCTGTTCGGTCTCGGGTCCGCCCTGGGCGAGGTGGGGGCCGGCATCTTCGAGCTGGCCCCGGCCGGGTCGGCCGGGGAGGACGTGGACGACCCGAAGAAGGAGATCGACTGGATGCGCCGGCTGTCGGCGGCCATCGGCCGGCCGGTGACGTTCGTGCTGCTGCAGGTGGACAGCCAACCGGAGCTGTGGATCGAGCAGTTGGCCGAGTGCCTGGCCGCCACCGAAGCCGGCGCCGACCTGTGGCCGCAGGTGGCCGGGCGCCCCACCGGCCTGCTATCGGGCCACCACACCAGCTACTCGTTCTTCGACCACGTGCCCGCCTACGGGGCCCTGAAGGCCCGCGGCCTCGATCCGGACGCCCTGCACGCCGCCCTGGCCGACGCCGAGGTGCGACGGTCCATCGTCGAGTGGCAGCCGTCCGACCCGGCGATCGTCGAGATGATGGCCAAGGCCTACGGCGACACCTACCTGCTGGGGTCACCACCGGACTACGAGCCGGGCCCGGAGCGGTCGCTAGCCGGCATCGCCGCCCGGCAGGGCCGGCACCCGCTGGAGGTCGCCTACGACGCCATGTTGGAGGACGCCGGGTACGGGTTGCTGTACATCCCGATCCTCAACTACTCGTCCAAGAACCTCGACCACACCCGCCGGATGCTGCTGCACCCGCGCTCGGCCGTCGGCCTGGCCGACGGCGGGGCCCACGTGGGCATCATCTGCGACGCCTCCATGCCCACCTTCATGCTGACCCACTGGACCCGGGACCGCAGCCGCGGGGACCGGCTGCCGCTGGAGTGGGTGGTGAAGAAGCAGACCCACGACACCGCCCGGATGTACGGCATGACGGACCGGGGGACCGTGGAGCCGGGGATGCTGGCGGACCTGAACCTGATCGACCTCGACCGGCTGCAGCTGGGCAACCCCCGGGTAGTCGCCGACCTGCCGGCCGGCGGCCGGCGGCTGCTGCAGGGCGCCACCGGGTACGTGGCCATCATCAAGACCGGGGTGGCCACCTACGAGGACGGCGTCGCCACCGGGGAGCGCCCCGGCCGGCTGGTCCGGGGCGGCCGCTGAACCGACCTACGCTGGGCCGACGGCCGGCGCCTGCCGCCGGCCCCGGGGAGTAGCGCAGCCTGGTAGCGCACGTGCTTTGGGTGCACGAGGTCGGGGGTTCAAATCCCCCCTCCCCGACTCGGACTGCAACGCTGTGACCAGGGAAAATACCACTCACCCCGGCCCGCTGGCCACGGCAGGACACCAATCGGACACAGGAGGGGGAGATGGTCCAGTGTGAACATGAGGGCTGCGAGGTGGACGCCGTCTGGAGCATCACCTTCCGGGACGGCACCACGAACGCCGAAACAGCCAGGTACAACCGCTGTGCGGAGCACGCCATCCTTCCCGTGCCCGGGACCGTGATGCCCGGCTACGTCCTACAGGTGGAAACGGCACGCCGATCCGCCATAGCCGCGCCTCGTTGGGATCAGACCGGGCTTGGAGGCGGAAGAAACCGAATCGTCCGAATCTCTGGGACGTTGCTGTCGACGGACACCCGCACGTCATAGGTGCCATTGACGGATATAACGATCGGCTGCAGGGGGATGCTCAGGGGCACAAGAACAG
Organism: uncultured Acidimicrobiaceae bacterium; assembly: GCA_964453355.1. GTDB lineage: Bacteria > Actinomycetota > Acidimicrobiia > Acidimicrobiales > RAAP-2 > DASZUK01. Next base: position 1,685 of record CAYVPF010000428.1, read on the forward strand.
CCTCACCTGGCTCAAGGTTGTTGGCAGCGACGAAGCCCGGAGGGAGCTGCATCGCTGCTGACGCAGTCCCAATCTGTTGCGCTCCACCGTCTCGCGTGACCGTCACGCGGATCTCGTGAACCTGAGCCGTCTCTTCCGGGCCAACCTCAAGCAGCAATGCCAAGTGCAGCGGCAGAGGGCGCGGTTCGTTGATCGGACGGATGACTCGGGAGACCCCCCCCGAACTCACAAAGAGCAGACCCTCCCGTACTTGTGCGAACTCGCAGAGAACGGCCGCCTGGATGGCGACCACGAGGCTACGCGGGGACGGGGATGCGCAGCCTCGTCCCAGGTGCGCTTCCCGCCAAGATGAGCCGCTCCTGTGTCTCCAACGTGACGGAGGGATCCGGGACCGGTGGAGCAGGCACGGCGTCGGCCAACGTCTCAGAGGCGATGGTGATGGCCTCGCCGACATCAGCAGAAAGCTCGGGGAGGCACTCCGAAACGACTGCTCGAAGTTCCGTGAGGCTCGGAGCCGAGGCGGTGAAGCCGGGAAC
>CAYVPF010000429.1:0-2213 GCA_964453355.1 uncultured Acidimicrobiaceae bacterium
CTCGGCGTCGTCGAGGCTGCGGCGCCCGTCCGCGGCCGCGGACACGTCGTGCTGACGGCGACCGAGCTGTGGATCACCTGGCAGCGACGGTCGCCGTCGCGGCTGCTGCTCTGCGGGTTCCTGGTCGGCTGCGGGGTGGCCACCGACCTCTACCTCGCCGACCTCATTCCGGCGTTCGTCCTCGTCGCCGTGGCGGTGCTGTGGCAGCATCACCGCCGGCGGGACATCCTTTTGGCGGTCGGGTCCTGGGTGCTCGCCGTCCTGGTCGTCCTGCCCTGGCTGGTGTTCAACGAGGTCAAGTACCACGCTCTCACGTCCAGCTCGCTGGCCGATAAGGAGCAGGTGGCCATCGTCAACCCGACACACGCCCACTATGCCCTCAGCCAGGCTCCCGGGCTGACCGTGCAGCTCCTGTTCCAGCCGCTGATGCCCCAGGAGTGGGGCAGCCAGCTGGTCAGCCACAACCTGCTGTCGTACTTCGGCACCCTCTTCGAGGTGTTGCTGGTGCCGGCGGCGGTGGTGCTGGCCGTCGCGCTCGGCCGTCGGCTGATCACCGGGGGCTACTGGCTCTTGGTGGTCCCCTTCGTCTGCAACATCCTGCTCTGCTGGTACATCGACGTGGGCCAGCAGTGGGAGTCGGGGGCCATGGTGGCGCGGTACATCTATCCGACCCTCCCGCTGCTGGCGCTGCTGTCGGTGGCCGCAGTGCTGGTCCTGTTTCGCAACGTCCGACCGCTACTGGTTACTATGACCCTGGCTACCGCCTTCCTGGTGATCCTCTGGGTCCACCTCGTGCCGACCATCTCCTCTACGGTGACCCATTGACGAATTCCCCCCCAGAGCACCGCAGCCGCATTGCCGTTATCGGGGCCGGTTACGTGGGGCTGCCCACCGCTGCCGTCTTGTCGCACTTCGGCCACCAGGTGGTGTGTGCGGAGAAAAACCCGCAGCGGCTGGCCGTGCTCCTGGCCGGGGAGCTCCCCATCGTCGAGCCGGGGCTCGACGAGCTGGTCCAAGAAGGGACGGCTCGGGGCACGTTACGGTTCGTCAGCAGCGCCGTCGAGGCCGTGGACGGGGCCAAGTTCGTGTTCTTCTGCGTCCCCACCCCCCAGGGCGCCGACGGCTCCGCCGACCTCAGCGCCGTCGAGTCCGCGGCCCGGGAGGTGGCCCCCCATCTGGGGGCCGGCACTGTGCTGGTGAACAAGTCGACGGTGCCCGTCGGGACGGCGCTGCTGGTCGAGCGGGTCACCGGCCGGTCCGACATCACGGTGGTGTCCAACCCGGAGTTCCTCCGGGAGGGCACCGCGGTGGCCGACAGCCTGCATCCCGAGCGGATCGTGGTGGGCGCCGACGACCAGCGGGTGGCGGCCAGCGTGGGATCCCTGTTCAGCGGGACCCGGGCCCCGCTCATCGTGACGGACACCACGACGGCGGAGACGATCAAGTACGCCTCCAACGCCTTCCTGGCCGTAAAGATCAGCTACGTCAATGCCCTGGCCGGCCTGTGCGAGGCCGTGGGCGCTGACGTCCGGGACGTCATCTTGGGGCTGGGCTACGACCGGCGGATCGGCTTCGAGTCACTCCGTCCGGGTCCCGGGTGGGGTGGGTCGTGCCTGCCGAAGGACACGGCCGCCCTGGTCCACATCGCCGAATCCGCCGGGTACGACCTGCCCCTGGTACGGGCCGCCATGACGGTGAACGACGACCAGCTGGACCGGGTGGTGGCCAAGATCGCCGGCCCCCATCCGCTGGCGGGGCTGCGGGTCGGATTGCTCGGGCTCACCTTCAAAGCCGGGACCGACGACCGGCGTGACTCGCCGGCCGTCGCCGTGGCCGGACGCCTGGTGGCCGGGGGTGCGACGGTGTGCGGCTTCGACCCGACGGCGAACCCCGCCGCCGAGGCCGCCGACCTCCCCGGCATCGCCATCGAAGTCGATGCCTATGAGGCCGCCCGGGGGGCCGACGTGGTCGCCATCCTCACCGAGTGGCCGGAGTTCCGGGCCCTCGACTTCGCCAAGATGGGCGAGCTGATGGCGTCGAAGCGGATCGTCGACGCTCGCAACCTCCTCGACCCGTCGGCGCTCCGACGGCTGGGGTTCGAGTACACCGGGATCGGTCGACGGTGACCGGCCGGGCGCTGCCCGACATCGACTACCGCACCCTCTCGGTCATCATCCCGGTCTACAACGAGCGGACCACGGTGGCCGAGATCA
>CAYVPF010000430.1:0-802 GCA_964453355.1 uncultured Acidimicrobiaceae bacterium
ACCACGACGACAGCCGCGGCCAGGTCGGCACAGCTGACGGGACTGACGGCCGGCCATCTGTACTCCTTCGCGGTCGCCGCGGTGAACGCCGCCGGCCCCGGACCGGCATCGGTCCCGTCCAACCCGGTGGTGCCGGTGGCCGTCAAGCCGAACCAGACGGCCACCGGGAGCAGCAGCAGTCCCGGTGCCTCGGCCACGGCCACCGTCGGGGCCGTCGGGACATCGGGGTACCTGTCGGCATCGGCCACCGGTGAGGGCACCGTCACCGTGTCCACCTATCCCAGCGACCCGGTGTCGGGCTTCGCCACCAACGGGGTGTTCTTCGACGTGTCGGTGTCGCCGGGGAGCGCCTTCACGCAGTTGGTGTTCACGGTCTGCGGTGTCGATGCCGGGCAACCGGTTACCTGGTGGAACCCCATCGCCCAGTCGTACGTGCCCGTTTCCAACCAGGCCCCGTCGGCCACAGGTGGCTGTGTGACGGTGACCGTCACGACATCTACGGCACCCGATCTCACCCAGATGGTCGGCACGGCCTTCGACACCCAGCCGGCCGCTCAAGGCTACGGGCTGACCACGTCGAACGGGGCCGTGTTCACCTTCGGCAAGACCCGGTTCGCCGGCTCCCTCCCGGCGCTCGGGGTCGTCCCGGCCGCCCCCGTCGTCGGTATGGCCGTCGACGCCAAGACGGGCGGCTACTGGCTGGTGGCCGCCGACGGCGGGGTGTTCGCCTTCGACGCCCCGTTCGACGGGTCCATGGGCGGCCGGCCGTTGACCGCCCCCATCGTCGGCATGGCCGCCGACC
>CAYVPF010000430.1:902-2208 GCA_964453355.1 uncultured Acidimicrobiaceae bacterium
CGGCCACCGGTGGCTACTGGCTGGTGGCCGCCGACGGCGGGGTGTTCGCCTTCGATGCCCCGTTCCAGGGTTCGATGGGCGGCCAGCCCCTGGACGCCCCCATCGTCGGCATGGCCGCCGACCCGGCCACCGGTGGCTACTGGCTGGTGGCCGCCGACGGCGGGGTGTTCGCCTTCGACGCTCCGTTCCAGGGGTCCATGGCCGGTCGGGCCCTCAATCGACCGGTGACCGGCATGGCCGCCGACCCGGGCACCGGTGGCTACTGGCTGGTGGCCGCCGACGGCGGGGTGTTCGCCTTCGACGCCCCCTTCTTGGGGTCCATGCAGGGGTCCCCGTTCAACGCGCCGATGGTCGGCATTACCGCCAAGACCGGCTCCCCTGGCTACTGGTTGGCCGGAGGTGACGGCGGGGTGTTCGCCTTCGGCGACGCCCAGTTCGCCGGCAGCCTGGCTCAGCAGAACCTGACAGGCCCGGTCACCGCCATCGGCCACTGATCCGGCCTTCCGGACCGGGGTCGGGACGCCGGCCGACGACCGATCGGGGACCTAAGCTCGCCCCATGGCTGACCAACCGCTCATCATCTTCGTGGCGTCCTACTCCGACGTCGAGGACGCCGAAGCCGACTACCAGGCCGTCCGGGCCCTGCACAAGGAGGGCGACCTCGGCCACGTGTCGGCGGCCGTGCTGACCAAGGGCACCGACGGCAAGCTGAAGATCCACCGGCACGACACCACGGCCAAGCACCTGGCCTGGGGCGGGGCCGTGGTCGGTGGCCTGATCGGCATCCTGGTCCCCCCGCTGGGCTTCGCCTGGCTGGCCGGGGCGGCGTTGGACGGGGTGGTCCTGGCCGGTGTCGGCGGCGTGGTCGGCCACTACTGGCACAACATCCCCAGGGCCGACCTGCAGGAGATGAGCGACCTGCTCGACGCCGGCGAGGCGGCCTTGGTCGTGGTGGCCGTCGACAAGGTCCAAGAAGAGGTCGAGGCCGTCGTGGTCCACGCCGTCCGCAAGGTGTCCAAGAAGTTGGACAAGGGCGACATCGAAGGGGCCTACGACGAGGCCGCCAAGGCCGCCGCCGAGGTCGACGCCATTACCGAGCCGTAGCCGGGACCGCTTCCGGGGTCTCTTGACCGGGGCCGGCGGCCCTTCCATCGGCTGGTGCCCACTTTCAGTGGTCGCTTCCCACCTCTTTGCGGCCCCTCCGGTGTCACACCCTCCTGGCACCATGTCGGGGTGGACGTCATCGACGACATCGACCAACAGCTCGACGCCTTGGACCGTCGGTTGGCCGACCTGGCCCCCGACG
>CAYVPF010000431.1:0-2203 GCA_964453355.1 uncultured Acidimicrobiaceae bacterium
AGGTAGGCGAGCGGGTCCGGGCCCTGGGCCAGGCGGCGGACTGGACAGTGGGCGTGGACATTGGCGTCCGCGTCCGGGTCCGCCCGCTGCAGACCAGCCTGGTGGTGCGGGAGCTGCTGGCCAACGCGTTCCGGCACGGGGGTCGGGGTCCGGTCGCCGTGGTGGCGTGCCGTGGACCGGCGGGCACGGCCGTCCTCACCGTGTCTGACTCCGGGCCCGGACTCCCCGAGGTGGCCCGTCGGGACGTGCTGACCCGGCCTCCGGATGGCCGGCCTGGGGGTCGGGGCCTGCAACAGTGCGCCCGGGCGGTCGCCGAGGCCGGTGGATCGTTCCACCTGGACGATTCACCCCTCGGGGGCTTGCAGGTCCGGATCGTCCTGCCGCTGGCGGAGTCCCGCCGGCTGTGGGCCGGCGACGGCGCCCGGACCGGCACGAGGTCGGGGACGGGGCGGTGAGCGCCCCCGCGGCCGCCCGGCTGGACCGACCACCACGGGTTCTGCTGGTCGACGGTGACGGGCCGCTGTCGGACGGGTTGATCTCCAGCGGCTGCGAGGTGCTGGTGGCCGATCGGCCGTCGGACGTGGTGGCAGTAGTCGACCGGGCCGTCCCCGACCTCGTGCTGGTCGGGGCCCGAGAGCGTGGCGCGGAGCCATCCGGCGTGGCCCTGGCCCGGGCCGTGCGGACCTCCGATCCGGGCCTGCCGGTGGCCGTCTATGCCGAGGGTGACGCTCGGTCCGGAGCGATCTCGGCCTGGGGGGCCGGGATCCCCGGATACCTTACGGCTCCTTGGGTCCGGGACCGGGGTGACGACCTGGGGGCCGTGATCCGCATGGCGCTGGCCGGGGCCTGGCACTACCTTGTGGATCCCCACGACGCCACCGAGGGTCCTCTGAGCCAGCGGCAACGGGAGCTCGTCGCTCTGGCCGCTGCCGGGCAGACGAGGCACCAGATCGCCACGGCGTTGGGTATCAGCGAGCGCACGGTGGACGCCCATCTGGCCCGCTCGAAGCACCGGATGGGGTTGCGGACGGTAACGGCGCTGAAGGCGTCGGCTGGACGGACCGCAGCTGACCGGCCCGACCCGCCGCGTCCGGGACGGAACGGCGCGTCCGGCGAGGCGTCGGCGACCCGTGTGCTCCTGGTGGAAGACGACGAATATCACGCGTACACCGTGGCGGCCATCTTGTCCGCCGCACGGGTCGAGACCGTGGAGGTCGAGCCTGACGAGGCCAGCGTGCTGGCCGCCCTGGACGACCAGCCTTTCGACCTGGTGATGCTCGACCTGCATCTCGGGCCGGGGCGGCCCGACGGTATCGCCCTGGCCAGGGCGGTACGGGAGGCGCAGCAGGACCTCCCGGTGGCCATATGCACCGTCAGAACGGCACCGGGCGATGCGGCCCGGGCCTGGGACGCCGGGATCCCCGCTTTCGTCACCAAGCGGTGGCTCCTGCGCAACCGATCGGATGCCGGCGCGGTGTTGCGGCTGATCGCCGGCGGGGCATTGCTCTACTTCGTCGAGCCCCGCCCCGAGCCCGAACGGCGCCCGCTCACCGAGCGCCAGCGGCAGGTCCTGCGGATGAAGCTCGCCAACAAGATCCATCGGGAGATCGCCCTATCGCTCTTCATCAGTCCCCGGGCCGTTGACTCACACCTGGCCGACATCAAGCACCGCCTGGGGGTCACGGCCATGGACGACCTCCGAAAGGTGGCCGTGGAGCAGGGCCTGCACTGACGCCGGGCTGGCCCCTTCGCGTACCGGAAATGCGCGACGGATGCGCGGATTCGGGGCGACGCGGCCAACACCCCGGCTCCTACGGTCCGCAGTATGCGGAGAACCGACCTCTCCGGAAGGTGGTTGCGTGGAGTGGCCACCGCCTTCCTGGCTGTCGTGGCCGGCGTGGCCGGCCTGGCGGCGGGCATCGGGCCAGCCGGAGCCACAGGCCCCGCCCCCACCGTCACCGCGGTCTCGCCCTCCACCGGCACCCAGGGCACCGTCGTCACGGTCACCGGCACCAACCTCACCGGCGCCACGGCGGTCGCCTTCGGCATCGCGCCGGCAACGGGCATCACCGTGAGCTCGTCGACCTCCCTGACCGCGGTGGCCCCGGTCGGCGCCGGAACGGTGAACGTGACGGTGACCACGCCGACCGGCACCTCCTCCGTCGGATCGGCGGACCAGTTCACCTACTCCACGAGCCCGGTC
>CAYVPF010000432.1:0-2201 GCA_964453355.1 uncultured Acidimicrobiaceae bacterium
CCTTGGCCACCCCGTAGGGGCTGCGGGGGTAGAAGGGCGTCGACTCGCGCTGGGGCACTTCCAGTACCTTGCCGAACATCTCCGAGGAGCTGGCCTGGTAGAAGCGGATCTCGGGGTCGACGGTGCGGATGGCGTCGAGCAGGCGGGTGACGCCGAGGGCGGTGGTCTCCCCGGTGAGCACCGGCTGGCTCCAGCTGGTCTGGACGAAGGACTGAGCGGCCAGGTTGTACACCTCGGCCGGCCGGTGGTCCCGCAGGACGGCGATCAGGGACCCCTCGTCGAGCAGGTCGCCGGCCACCAGGGTCAACCGGTCCTGGATGTGGGCGATCCGCTCGAAGTTGACGGTGCTCGACCGGCGGACGACGCCGACGACCTCGTAGCCCTGTTCCAGTAGGAACTCGGCCAGGTACGACCCGTCCTGGCCGGTCACCCCGGTGATGAGTGCTCGCTTCGGCATGAGGTCCAACGGTACCTCACGGCAACCTGGCCTCCCGGCCGCCCGTACAGTGCCCCGGTGGACATCGCGGTGGTCTCGTTCCGGCTGGGGGGCACCGACGGGGTGTCGGTGGAGGCGGCCAAGTGGGACCGGGCGCTCCGGCAGCTGGGGCACACGGTGACGACGGTGGCCGGGGACGGACCGGTGGACCACCTGCTGCCGGGCCTGGCCATCGACGCCCCCGAGCCACCGGACGCCGCTGCGGTGGCCGCCGCCCTGGCGGGGTCCGACGTGGTGGTGGTCGAGAACCTGTGCTCCCTGCCACTGAACCCGGCGGCGGCCGCCGTGGTGGCCGGGTGCCTGCGGGGCCGACCGGCGGTGCTGCACCACCACGACCTGCCGTGGCAGCGGCCGCACCTGGCCGACCGGCCGCCGCCGCCGGACGACCCGGCGTGGCGGCACGTCACCATCAACCGGCTGAGCCAACGGCAGCTGGCCGAGCGGGGCATCGAGGCGGTGACGGTGTACAACGCCTTCGACACCCAGCCGGTGCCGGGCCGGCGGGCGGAGACCCGGGCGGCCCTGGGCCTGGCCGACGGGGACCGGCTGGTGCTCCAGCCGACCCGGGCCCTGGACCGCAAGAACGTGGGCGGCGGGCTGGCGGTGGCCGAGGCGGCCGGGGCCACGTACTGGCTGCTGGGTCCGGCCGAGGACGGGTACGGGCCGGAGCTGGACCGGTTGTTGGCCGGTGCCCGGTGCCCGGTGCGGCACGGCCCCCTGACGGAGAAGGAGCTGCCGGGGGCAGGCCTGCCGGGAGCGGGGGTGCCGGCGGCGACGGTGACCGACGCCTACGCGGCCTGCGACGTGGTGACGCTGCCGTCCAGCTGGGAGGGGTTCGGCAACCCGACGGTGGAGTCGGCGGTGCACCGGCGGCCGCTGGCGGTGGGGTGGTACCCGGTGGCCCGGGAGCTGGCCGGGTTCGGGTTCACGTGGTTCGACGCCGCCGACCCCGACACGGTGGCCCGGTGGCTTGACGGCCCGGACGAGGAGCTGCTGGACCACAACCTGGCGGTGGCCCGCCGGCATTTCTCCTTGGCCGACCTGCCAGGACGGCTGGCCGCGGTGCTCAGGTAGCCTCGTAGGCCATGGCACGGGTGGTCCAGGCTGGCCAACCGTATGGCGGTGAGGACCAGCCGGCGCGTCGGTTGACGGCGGGCGAGCGGCGACAGCAGCTGTTCGCCGTGGCCCTGCGGTTGTTCGCCGAGCGCGGCTACCGGGCGACCACGATGGACGACGTGGCGGAGGCGGCCGGGGTGACCAAGCCGCTGCTGTACCAGCACTTCTCGTCCAAGCGGGCGCTGTACCTGGAGCTGGTGGACTCGGTGGCCCAGGACCTGCTGGAGGCCATCAACGAGGCCACGTCCACCGCCGAGGGGCCACGCCAGCAGGTGGAGCGGGGGTTCGCCGCCTACTTCCACATGGTGGTGACCCACGAGGCGGCGTTCCGGCTGCTCTACGGCCGCAACGACGACGGCGACGAGGAGCTGGGCGACGCGCTGCGCCGGGTGGAGGACGCCATCGCCCTGGCCATCGACCCGCTGATCGCCGCCGGCCTGGAGCCGGAGCACCGGCGGTTCCTGGCCTACGCCGTGGTGGGCATGGCGGAGGGAGCCAGCCGGCAGTGGGTGGCCGCCCGGGCGGAGCGGGCCGCCGGCGGGGAAGACGCTGGCGGGGAGGATCCGGCCGTCGAGACCCGGCGGATGGC
>CAYVPF010000433.1:0-2201 GCA_964453355.1 uncultured Acidimicrobiaceae bacterium
GGCCAGCTCGGCCAGCAGCTCCTGCTGGCGGGGGGTCAGTGTGGTGGGGGTGTCGACGGTGACGTGGACGAACAGGTCCCCACGGCCGCGGCCGCGGAGGTGCGGGACACCGAGCCCCTTCAACCGGACCACGTGGCCGTTCTGGGTGCCCGGGGCCACGGCCAGCGGCCGGGGGTCCTCGAGGGTCTGCACCTCCAGCTGGGCGCCGAGGGCGGCCTGGGCCACACCGACGTGGAGGGCGCTGTGCAGGTCGTCGCCGGCCCGCTCGAACCGCTCGTCGGGGGCGACGGCCAGATGGACGAACAGGGACCCGTTGGGGCCGCCCCGCAGGCCGGCCGGGCCGCGGTCGGCCAGCCGGAGGGTGGAGCCGTGCTCGACCCCGGCCGGCACCTCGACGGCGAAGCTGCGGTCCTCGATGCGACGGCCCTCGCCGTGGCAGTCGGCACAAGGGTCGGGGATGACCTGCCCCATGCCCTGGCAGCGGCCGCAGGCCACCGCGGTGACCACCTGGCCCAGCAGGGACTGGCGGATCCGGCGGATCTCCCCAGTGCCCTGGCAGTCGGGGCAGTCGGCCGGCTGGGTGCCCGGCCGGGCACCGGTACCGGTACAGGTGTCGCAGGTGACCGGTAGCCGGACGCCCAGCTCCTTGGGGGCCCCGAAGGCGGCCTCGGCGAAGGCCAGCTGCAGGGTCACCTCGGCGTCGGCCCCGGGCTGGGGGCCTCGTCGGCGGCCGCGGCCGGGGGCACCGGCCATGGAGCCGAAGAAGGCCTCGAAGATGTCGCCGAGACCCCCGTCGAAGGTGAAGCCCTGCGGTCCGGCCCCGCCGCCCTGGCCGAAGCTGGCCGGGCCGAACTGGTCGTAGCGGGCCCGGCGCTCGGGGTCCCGGAGGATCTCGTAGGCGAAGGACACCTCTTTGAAGTGGGCCTCCGACTGCGGATCGCCGCCGGTGGCGTCCGGGTGGTGGTCCCGGGCCTTCTGCCGGTACGCCCGCTTGATCTCGTCGTCGGCGGCGTCCGGGGCCACGCCGAGCAGCTGGTACAGGTCGTCCATCCCTACCGGGTCCCTCCGATCCGCTCCCCCAGCCGCTCGCCGACCAGGTGGGCGGCGGCCAGGGCCTGCGGGTAGTTCATGCGGGTCGGCCCCAGCAGGCCGACGGCACCGGCGTGGCCGCCGTCGACGGACACCGGGGCCACCACCACGGCACAGGACGCCAGCGGCTCGTAGCCGTGCTCGGCGCCGATGGCCACCGACAGGCCCAGGTCCAAGACGTCACGGAGCAGGCTGACAACCACCAGCTGTTGCTCCAGGGTGGCCAGCACCGCCCGGACCGTCTCGACGGCCTCGAAGGCGCCGGCCAGCCGGGACGGGCCGCCGACGAACACCTGGTCGGGCTCCCCGTCGGCCGCCAACCGGGCCAGCGCGCCGGCGGCCACGCCGACGACCCGGTCGACGCCGGGGTCGCCGCTCGTCAGGGGGGCGACCACGTCGGCGAGGGTCCGGCCCTGGGCGGCGGCCTGCAGCCGGGCGGCGGCGGCGGCCAGCAGGTCGTCGTCGACGTCCTCGGTCAGCTCCAGGGACCGCTTGTCGACGGCCCCGTCGGCCAGGACCACGACCAACAGCACGTGGCGGGGCCCGAGGCCGACCAGCTGGACCGACCGGACGGCGGCGGCGTCGTGGCCGGGACCGACCACGACGGCGGCGTAGGAGGTCAGGTCCGACAACAGGCCGGAGGTGCGCTCCAACATCTGCTCCATCTCGCCGTGGACCTGGTCGAAGAACCGGCTGACCTTCTGCCGCTGGGCCGGGCCCAGGACGCCGGGCTCGGCCAGGTGGTCGACGAAGAACCGGTAGCCCTTGTCGGTCGGGATGCGGCCGGCGCTGGTGTGCGGCTGCACCAGGTACCCCTCGTGCTCCAGCGCCACCATCTCCGAACGGATGGTGGCCGAGGACACGTTCACCCCGGCCGCCTGGGCGACGTGCTGGGAGCCGACCGGCAGGGCGGTGCCGATGTACTCGGTCACCACCGCCTCCAAGATGGCGGCCTTGCGGGAGTCCAGATCGCGGACGTCGCCGCTGTCATCCCCGGGGTGACCGTCTGTCCTCTCGCTGCTCCTCGGCATCGGATGCTCCACTGGTTGCCTGGCACTCGATTCTACCGAGTGCCAGTGGAAGGCGGGTTGGCGGCCCGGGAAGGGGACCCT
>CAYVPF010000434.1:0-2195 GCA_964453355.1 uncultured Acidimicrobiaceae bacterium
CTGGTCGGCGGAGCCGGATCGACCGTCTCCAGCGTCGCCGGCGGGGTGGGGTCGGCGGTGTCCAGCGTCGCCGGCGGCGTCGGGTCCACCGTGAGCGGTGTGGCGGGCGCCCTGACATCCACCGTCAGCGGCGTCGCCGGCGGGCTCGGTGGGGTCCTCGGCGGCCTGGCCGGTGGCTCCACCACGACGACGTCAACGGGATTAGGCGGCCTACTCGGTCGGTAGCTGGTTGTCTTCCGATGACGACGGGCCCGGCGACGACCCGGGGCCGAGGTGGGCGGGCCGCTGCGGCGCCACCCGGGTGCCGGTGTGCAGGAGATAGCCGCAGGCGATGACCAGGAACAGCGCCAGCCCCACCGCCGGGCTGGCCAGGGACACTGCGGTGGCCCCGAGGTACAGCACCGGGGTCAGGTAGTAGCGGCGGGTCAGCCGCCGGACGGCGTCGTCGGGGATCCAGGGCTCGATGAAGCGGCGGCCCCGGGACACGTGGTGCCACAGCACCGCCAACATCAAGGTGGTGGCGCCGAGGGACAGGCCGTAGAAGGCGGCCACGTACGTCTGCTCGCGGTCGTGGGTGGCCAGGTAGGCGGCCATGACCTGGGTGGGGAACGGCACGAACACCACCAGGGCCAAGAGGCCGAGGTTCAGCAGGATGCCGGTGTGGTCGATGCCGCGGAGCATCCGGAAGATGGTGTGGTGGCAGAGCCAGATCATCCCGATGACGGCAAAGCTGACGGCGTAGCCCAGGTAGTGGGGCCACTCCTGGAACCACAGGTCGTGAGCCACGCCGTGGAGGTGGTTGCCCAGACGGACGTCGGGCAGGCGGACGTCGAAGATCAGCAGGGTCATGGCGACGGCGAAGGTGCCGTCGCTCAGCGCCTCCGTCCGGCCCGAGTCCACCGGAAACGACTACTCCACCACACCCCCCGGCGCCAGCCCGGCAGCCGGTGGTGCCGGGCTGGTCACCCGCTGGCGCCGACCTGGCCGCCCGCTGCCTACAGTCTCGGGGCATGCTCGAAGTCCTGGCCACCGCTCCCCTGACGGCCGGCCGGGCCCTGCTGATCGCCCTGGCGGGGTTCGGCGCCGGGGTGGTCAACGGGGTGGCGGGCGGTGGCACGTTGATCTCGTTCCCGGTGCTGCTGGCCTTCGGCTACCCGGCCCTGACGGCGAACGTGACCAACACCGTGGGCATCTGGCCCGGCTATCTCGGCGGGGTGGCCGGGTTCCGGGCGGAGATCGGCGACCAGCGGGAGACGGTGCGGACCCTGGCGCCGGTGGCCGCCGGCGGGGCGGTGGTCGGGGCCGTGTTGCTCCTCACCACCTCCCAGACCACCTTCCAACACGTCGCCCCGTGGCTGGTACTGGCGGCCTCAGCGCTGTTCGCCGTGCAGCCGCTGCTCCGTCGACTGCTCGGAGACGTGAGCCACGACCACCCCACCCGCCGGGCGCTGCTGTTCGGCGGAACGTTCGTGGCGTCGGTGTACGGCGGCTACTTCGGAGCAGCGATGGGGGTCATGTTCATGGCCATCCTCGGACTGGCCCTGCCGGACACCCTGGCGCGGACCAGCGGCCTGCGGACCATCCTGTCGGTGCTCGTCAACGGCATCGCCGCCGTCGTGTTCATGATCGCCGCCTCCCTGGCCTGGGTGGTCGTGGGCCTGCTGGCGGCCGGCAGCCTGGTCGGTGGATGGGCCGGCGCCCGGCTGGCCCGGCGGCTGCCGGCCCCGGTGTTCCGGGCCCTGGTGGTGGCCATCGGGGTCGCCACTGCCGTCAAGCTCCTGGTCGGCTGACGGCGTCCGGGGGGGCCGGTCGACGGGCTCCGGGCTCCGGGCTCCGGGCTCCGGGCTCCCGGGCTCCCGGGCTCCCGGGCTCCTGGGCTCCCGGGCGCACATTTTCCTGAGTCACTGAGCGCGGTTTTAGAGCGGATACGCGCACAAAGTGCGTTCAGCGCGCCCGAAGAACGTTCGAGGAACGTCCGCCTTCCCCGGCTCGGGCGAATAGCTGACGTAGCCGATAGGATTTGTCCATGAAGCAGTCCCTGTTCAGCTTCCCGGACCCGGTCAACGAGGTGGCGGCCCGGACGGTGGCGGCCGGCGTGGTGGTCATGGCCGTGCTGGCCCTGGCCCTGGACGTGCCGTGGCTGCTGGTGCCATCTTCCAGCAAGTAGCCTTCGCTGTCTTTCAGAACTATGCCGA
>CAYVPF010000435.1:0-2184 GCA_964453355.1 uncultured Acidimicrobiaceae bacterium
CGACCGAGACGACCCAGACTGAGACTGGCGCCCGTCGCCGACTGGACCGCGACGCGGTGGTCGCCGTGGCCTTCGACCTGGTCGACGCCGAGGGCATCGACGCCCTCACCATCCGTCGCCTGGCCAAGGAGCTGGGCGTCTCCCCCACTGCCTTGTACTGGCACTTCGTCGACAAGCAGGCCCTGCTCGACGCCATGGCCGACCAGCTGTGGGCCGACGCCCACGACCGGCTCGACCAACGCCTCGGCGACGACCTCTGGGCCGACCTGCACCAGATCTTCGAGGTCCTCGTCGACGTGTTCCGGCGCCACCCGGCGCTGGCCGCGCTGGCCCCGACCCGGGTCATCGACTGCGAACCGGGCCTGGCCCTCACCGAACGAGCCCTCGACCTCCTGGAACGGGCCGGCTACGACGACGCCCGCGCCGCCGACGCCGCCCGGTTCCTCCTGTGCGCCGCCGTCATGCTGGTCACGAGCCAGCCCGGCGCGGCGTTACCCGACGAGGCCGTACGGGACCAGGTCATGCGGAAGAAGCGGGCCGCACTGCTCACCCTGCCGCCGCAGCGCTATCCCCACGTCGAACGGGTCGCCGACTTCCTGGTCGACTGCGACGACGAGTCCGACGGCTACTACGACCTCGGCATCGAGCTGATCGTCGCCGGGCTGAAGGCCCAGGTCGCGGACTGACCGCCCATCCGGCGGCGGCACGCTAGAGTACGTGCCGTACAAACGTACGGACAGGAGATCAGAAGATGAAGGACCGTCGCAGGGAGGTGCGCCTCTCTTCCCGAGAAGATGATCTCATCGTCGAAGCCGCGGGCCTGGTCGGCGTGTCGGCCTCCGAGTTCCTGTTGGACCGCGCCATCGCCGACGCACGGGCAACGGTCGAAGGCCACCACGCCATTAGCCTGACGGCAGACGACCACGCCCGGTTTATCGCCGCACTGGATCGTCCGTGTCCACCTCCTCAGGACCTCGTCGACCAGATTCGAAAGGCGCGAGTCCTGAAGCAGGTGGATTGAGACGCGGTGCGGGTTGAACGGCTCGGTGCCCACCACCAGATCGGCGCCTTCACCTGCGGGGTGAAGGCTCTCGATGACTGGCTGGTCTCCCATGCGTTGGGGAATCAGGACCGCAGCATCTCCCGGACCTTCGTGCTCGTGGACGATGGCGACGCCATCCTCGGCTACTACTCCCTTGCCATGGGCGGCGTGGCACCGGCTGCGTTGCCCAGCAACTATGCCCGAGGCTTGCCCCACTATGAGATCGGGATGGTCCTCCTTGGCCGTCTGGCCGTGGCATCCGAACGACAGGGCGAGGGCCTGGGCCGGGACCTTCTCATCGCTGCCCTTGCGAGGGCGATCTCGGCCGGTGCGGAAGTAGCTGCTCGCTTCATCGCCGTCGATCCCATCGACGAAGGAGCTCGTGCCTTTTACCGCCGCTTTGGCTTTCTCGATGTCGAGGGCGACTCCGGTAGTCGGATGTTCCTTCGTCTCGACCACGCGATCGAGTCCTTCCGGCTCAGCCAGCCGGGCTGACTCCAACCTGGATCATCCGCTGCCGGATCCGAAGGCCCAGGTCCATTTCGCTCAGCCTGCTGCCGCCGGCAACCAGGAGCAGCGCACCTGCCGGCGCGGGTTGTCGGCGTTCAGGTCCACCAGCACCACCGACTGCCAGGTGCCGAGCAGCAACTGCCCGTCGGCCACCGGCAAGGACAGGGACGGGCAGACCAGAATGGGCAACAGGTGATCGGCGCCGTGGCCGGCCGCGCCGTGCCGGTGCCGGTACCGGTCGTCCCGGGGCAGCAGCCGGTCCAACAGCTCAGACAGGTCACCCTCGGATCCCGACCCCAGCTCCATCAGCCCCAAGCCGGCGGTCGCATGGGGAGCGAACACGTGGCAAAGGCCGTCACCCCGGCCACGGCAGAACCGGGCCACCAGGTCCGTCAGGTCGGTGACCCGGCGGTCGCCGGTGTGGACGTCGAAGAGCTCCGTGTCCATGTCCCCCCTACCCCGGTCCTTGGAACTGCCGGGCGGACCGGATGTGCTCGGCCACCTGCGACACCCCCCAGGCCACCCCCTCGGTGACCACCCGGTCGGCGGTGCCGTCGACCAGGACGAAGAACGGCGGCCCCTGCACCCGGTAGGCCGACCAGGCCTCATCGGCCATAACGACCAGTTCGGTC
>CAYVPF010000436.1:0-2174 GCA_964453355.1 uncultured Acidimicrobiaceae bacterium
GACGTGCGGTCGCTGGACTTCGACGACCCCGTCGGCCTGGCCCGGTCCCTGCAGGGGGCCCGGACCCTGTACAACACCTACTGGGTCCGGTTCCCCCACGGCGCCAACGACCATCGGGTGGCGGTGGCCAACTCCCGGACCCTGTTCCACGCCGCCCGGCGGGCCGGGGTGGAGCGGATCGTGCACGTGTCCATCACCCACCCCGGCCTGGGGTCGCCGTACGGGTACTTCCGGGGCAAGGCCGAGGTGGAGCGGGCCCTGGCCGAGGTGGGGGTGCCCTACGCCGTCCTCCGCCCGGCGGTCCTGTTCGGCGGGGCCGGCGGGGTGCTGCTCAACAACATCGCCTGGCTGCTGCGGCACCTGCCGGTGTTCGCCGTCGGCGGCGCCGGCCGGTACCGGGTCCGGGCCATCCACGTCGACGACCTGGCCGCCCTGGCCGTGGCCGCCGCCGACGGCCGGTCGGACACGGTCGCCGACGCCGTCGGGCCGGAGCGGCCGACGTTCCTGGAGCTGGTCCGCACCGTCCGGTCCGCCGTCGGCCGCCGCACCCCGATCGTCCGCGTTCCCGGCCCCGCCCTGCCGCCGCTGGCCGCCACGTTGGGGCTGGTCCTGCGCGACGTGCTGCTGACCGGCGAGGAGTACCGGGCCATGGCCGCCGGGCTGGCCGACACGGACGGCCCGGCCACCGGCCCCACTCCCCTGTCAGCCTGGCTGGCGGCCCACGGCGACACCCTGGGCCTGCGGTACGCCAACGAGCTGGACCGCCACTTCCGCTGACCCGTACCGGCGCCGGGCCCGGGCCCGGGCCCGGGCCACGGTCGGCAGGGCCGGCAGGGCCGGCAGGGCCGACCGCCGCCGCAGGTCCCGCTCCAGGGCCTCGCCCCGCCGCCGCTCGGCCGCCAGGTCGGAGCTGACCTGCTGCAGCCGGGACTCCACCTGCTCGGTCGCCATCTCGGCCCGGGTGGCCCGCAGCTCCAGATGGCCGACGAGGCGGCCGGTGTCGGCCA
Source organism: uncultured Acidimicrobiaceae bacterium (assembly GCA_964453355.1). Classification (GTDB taxonomy): domain Bacteria; phylum Actinomycetota; class Acidimicrobiia; order Acidimicrobiales; family RAAP-2; genus DASZUK01. The sequence continues at coordinate 1,008 of CAYVPF010000436.1, forward strand.
TCTCCCGCTCGGCTCGGGCCGCCCACTCGTCGGCCGCGGCCCGGCGGGCCTCGGCGGCTACCGTCTCGGTCCGGTACCGGTCCAGCTCGGTCGCCGCGGCCTCCTGCTGCTGGTGGTGGATGGCCGCCATGGCGGCCATCCGGTGGTCGGCGGCCTGGACGGCCTGGTGATGCTGCACCACCTCGGCCTCCAGGGCGTCCCGGGCCCCGTCCAGGGCGGCCTGGGTCTCGGCCAGCTGTCCCTGCAGGCCGGCCAGCTGGTCCCCCAATCCCTCGATCAGCACCCGCTGCTCCCCCAGCTGCTGGTCGGCCGTCATGGCCTCGCGCCGGGCGGCGGCCGCCTCCTGCTGGGCGGCCAGCACGTCGGCGGTGGCCTGGGCCCGGACCTCGGCCAACAGGGCCGCTGTCCGGGCCGTCGGGCTCGACTGTTCCTCGGCCTGCAACCGCCGGAGGGCCTCCCCGAGGAGGCCGATGGTGTCGTCCGCGCTGCGGTCTCCGGCCAGTCGCCGCCGACGGGCCTCGCCCGGTGGCCGTCGGAGCAGTACAACCGCGGCCGGCCACCGCCCGTCGGTTGGGTTATCGGTTCACCGCATCCCGGAAGCGCACAGACGGAGATCCCAGCTACCAGAGTTTCAGACATATCGAAACACTAGCAATCGGAACTACGAAACTGGGTGAACCTCGTAGGCACAGACATGGGCGCCGTCCATCAGGTGGGCCACCCGCTCGACCGAGGCCCCCGGCAGGGCGTCCCGGATGAACCCGAGCTCGCTGGAGCAGGCCTGCCGGAACCCGGTGGCCACGGTCAGGATGGCGCAGTTGTGCTCCACGATCCGCCAGCCCCCGTCGGGCAGCCGTTCGACGTCGGCCAGGTACCCGTCGTCGTCCAGGATGCGGGTCAGCTCGGCCACCTGTTCTTCCAGGGTCCGGTCGGCCAGCTGCGGCTGCGCATCGGTCAGCCGGCGCTGACGGCGGTGCTCGAACAGGTCGTCGACCACCGGCCCGCCGGGGCCGCCGAGGTAGCCGAGCAGCTCGGTGGTCAGGTCGCCGTACCGCTTCGGGAACAGCGACTCCCCCGCCGGGGTCAGCCGGTAGTGGTGCACCGGGCGCCCCCGGCCGTCCGGCTCCGGTCGGTGGGTGACCAGGCCGTCCTCGGCCAGCCGGTTCA
>CAYVPF010000437.1:0-2160 GCA_964453355.1 uncultured Acidimicrobiaceae bacterium
CCGAGGGCGCCTTCTGGGCGCTGCTCGTCGACGACCTCAATGAGGAAATCGAGGGGGCGAAAGAGCCGTTCCAGGCCCTACGGCTGACCGACCTGGACATGGAGGTGGCCGAAGTCCACCGGATGGCCATGTTGTTCGGCAGCCGGCTGATCGCTGCCATCAAACCTTGGGTCTTCGAGCATTTCCTGGCCGCCGGCGCCGAGGCCGAGCTCGACATCGACAGTGACTTCGTCGCCTAAGACCGCCTGGACGAGGCCGCCCGGATGGCCACCGAGCACGGGGTGCTGGTGGTCCCCCATGTCATCCACCCGGTGCCGGACGACGGCCATCTGCCCGACGAGACGGTCATCCTGGGCGTCGGCACCTTCAACGCCGGCTTTTTCGGCGTAGGGCCCACCTCGGGCCCCTTCTTGGACTTCCTGAAAGACCGGTTGCGGCGGGAATGCCACACGGACGTATACGGGATGCGGGTGAACGAGCAGCGATGGCTCGACTTCGTCCCGGCCCTGTTCGATCACGCCGTGCTGCGCGACCCCGGGGTGGACGTCGCGCCGTGGAACATCCATGAGCGACGGATCACCCGGAGCGACGGTCGGCTCCTCGCCGGAGGCTCGCCCCTCCGCGCCTTCCACTTCAGCGGCTTCGATCCGCGGGTGCCCTCGGTGCTCAGCGCCCGCGACTACTGGGATCGGCCGCGGCTGCCGATGGATGCGGATCCGGCATTGGTCGAGCTGTGCGATGACTACCGACGGGCCCTTTTGGACGCCGGCTTCGAGGAGTCCCATCGAACGCCGTTCGCCTTCGACTTCCTGGCCGACGGCCGCCCCATCTACGCCAGCCTCCGGAAGCTCTACGCCGCCCATCTGATCCAGGCGGAGGCGGCCGGCCATACCCTGCCTCCGGACCCCTTCGATCCTATGACCTCGGCGGCCTTCGACCGGTGGTGCGCTCAGGCTTACGAAGAAGCGGGGTTGGCGGTGCCCCTTCGCCTACGACCCGGGGCCTCGGCGGAGAGCCCGGCAGAGGACTGGCTGGGCCGGGTAATAGTGGCCCCTGCGGGGCACAGGACGCCCGAAGGTGTCGTGCGGATCGCTCCCGAAACAGCCGGGGTCGTGACGTTGGGCCCGTACGCGCAATTGGGCGTCGGTTCGTACCGTGCCGCCGTGGACCTGCGCTTCGACCACGACGACCACGACGGCCACCAGAAGCCGGGTGAAGCCGGGGTCCGGCCGGCCACCATCGACGCACTGCAGTTCGACGTGTTCCTCGACGGCTATGTTCTCGCCTCCACCGGACCCGGAGACCCAGGGCCGCCGATATTGGAGTTCACCATCTCGGAGGACTTACAGCAGCTGGCCATGAGCTCCGGGGTCGAGATCCGGAGCCGCTCCTATGGAGGCGTCGCGGCCGATATCGAAGGGATCATGGTCGAGCGGACCGGGGCTGCACCACCAGGCCGGCGCGGGTTTCCGGACGTCGTCGAATGGCTACCAGCCATGGTTCCCGGCGGGGCCGGCCGGCGACAGGGGGCTTCCATCGCCCAAATAGACGGTCGGACTGGTTTCGTCGCCATGGGCCCAGGCTGGCGCCTGGCCGGGGGGCGGTACCGGGCCGACATCCGGCTCCGCTCTGGCCAGCGATCAGGCCCGGCAGCCAACGATCAGCTCGGCCTGGTGGAGTTGGCCGTCAACGACCACGTCCTGGCGCATCGGGTCGTCGACCACCGAGCCAGTGAAGCGGGAAGGGTCACCCTCGACTTCGACGTCACCGCCCCTTGGGCGGACATGCGGACAGCGCGCGCCCAGCTACGGCTCCGGGCGGATGCCGGTTCGGCCATGGAGCTCGAAGCCGTCACGGTCCGTCGGGTAGGTGACGCCGAACCGACGATCGAACCGGATGATGCCTGCGACTGGACGGCGGCCTTGCTGATGACGACCCCATCGGTTGTCCGCGTCGGGTCGGAGATCTATGCCCGCTCGCCCGAGCCCGGCATTATCGCCACTGGTCCCCACTGGCGGCTCTTCGAGGGCCACTACCAGGCCACGGTCCTCATAGTGGCCGAAGGGGTCGCTGGCGCCGCCGGCCCATCGGGTCCGGTGTCCACCATTGCCGTCCTGGTTGACGGCACGACGGTCGCCGACCGGGCAGTGCCCGTCCCCG
>CAYVPF010000438.1:0-2149 GCA_964453355.1 uncultured Acidimicrobiaceae bacterium
ACCACTGGTTTGGCGAGCGACTGTCCTGTCCCGTATGTGGGGCCGTAGCAGGACCAGTCCACCCCGGTCGCGTACGGGTTGTTGGTGGCGGCCACGATGGGTTGCTGGGGAAAGATCCGTTTGGCTGTATGGGCGCCCTCGTTATCGGAGACGGTCGTAATCGACCCGTCGGAGGCGGCGTAGACGTTGTTCTGTGCCAACTCTGCGTTGTATCGGGCTTGGCCTTCCTGCCACGCGGCTGTTGTGGTGTTGAAGAACACCTCGGTCACGTAGAGGGTCCCCGATGCCGAGCACGCCGCCCCCACAGCGGCCTCCGTCGGAGCGGCCGAAAGCACGGCCCCGGCGTGGTTGTAGGAGGTCATGATGGCGTGGTCGACGCCTGACGAACTGCCACTCGACGCGGCGTTCCCTCCGGTGACGTATGTGTAGCCGGCCGGCCGCTGGCCCCCGTAATCGGCCACCGTGCTGTTGTTCGCCTGCCATTCCGCTGCCGCCTGGGCCATTTCCTGGGCACCGGTGGCGACGGTCAGCGCCGGCAATGTCCTACGGACTCCCTGGTAGGTGTAGTCCCGCTGAGGAGCGGCCCGTTCCAGGTTGAGACGGGCCAGGATGTCGTTCATGGCCCCCTGCTCGTCCGTCGTGGGGGGCGTGTAGGGGCATTGGGGCCCCGGACATGTGACCGCGATGATCTGGGCCCGGGCGGCCGCGGCGTCAGGTCCATGCAGGAGGAGACCGGTGGTGGGCAGTGCGGTGACCACCAGGAGGAGGCCGACCGCTCGGGCGGGGCGCCAATCTCGCCAGTGGATCGTCACGGGTTCTCTGCCGGGAGCGTGCGCCGCCGGGTCAGCAGGATCAGCGCCGAGCCTGACAGGAGGAAAGCACCGCCGAGGATGGCCTGCCACAGGGCGGGGTCGCCGGTGTAGGGCAGCGACGGCGGAAGGGCGGGGGTCGGTACCGGCGTCTCCGGGAGGGCCATCGTGGCGGTCGTGGCGGTCGTGGCAGTCGTGATTACCGCCGTGCAGTGCCAGGCCGGATCGGGTTCGTAACCGGAGGGGACGGCGACCTCGTGCATGCACCAGGAGCTGCCGGCCGGCACCGACCAGCTGGCATCGCCCTGGCTGTCGGTGGTGGCCGTCCCGTCGTACCAGTCACCGGCTGGTACTGGGTACCCGTTGGGATTGATAGCGGCCGACCACCCGGGCGGGATGACGCCCTGGCCGACGAGTTCATAGGTGGCCCCGGGGACAAAGGTATTGGGGCTGGTCGAGTTGAACTTGTGGGCATACACCTGCACCATGGCCAGCGACTCGGGGAGGGCCACCGACGAGGCGCCTGTCGCGGTGTCGGTGGTGATCGTGGCCGTGCAGTGCAGTGCCGGGTCCAACGAGTAGTTGAGGGGGGCGGTGACCTCGCGGAAGCACCACGAGTAGCCGGCAGGCACGGAGAAGGTCAGCGATCCGTCGTTCCCGGTGGTGCCCCTGGCCCACCACCGGTGGCCGGGCTCGGCCGTCACCCCTGTGGGCGCCGGTGTCGCCGGACCCGACGGCGGTCCTGTACCCGTCACGTACAGATCGTAGATGGCACCAGGGATCCCGGTCCCGGGCGTAGCCGAGTTGAACTTGTGCGCCGCCACCGAGGCCTGAGCTTCGGCATCGGTGACCGTGACCGTCGTCACCGGTGCTGGCCTGGTCGTCGTCCCCTGCAGCACTGTCGTGCAGTGCTCTGTCGGGTTGAGGACGTAGTTGGCCGGTGCCTGGTGTTCGACGACGCAGTAGGCGTAGGCAGGGAGCTGTAAGGGGAAGGTGGCGATGCCGTCCGGGCCGGTTTTGGCCCGGGCAACCCAGGTCTGGTGCGGTTCGACGGCCGCGTCGGCCGGCGGCGTGGGCGCATTCGGTCCGGTGCCGCCGTCCTTGCGGTAGAGATCGAAGGTGGCGCCCGGCAGGACCACTGTTGGGTCGGCGGCATCCACCTTCTTGGCGACAATGGCCACGAACTCGCCAGCGTCGCTCACGGTGATCGGCTGGCCCGCTTGGGTGTTGGTGGCCACGAAGCAGCCGGTCGCCCCGGCAGCCAGTCCCGGCGGAGCTGAGGTTTCCAGCCAGCAGTAGGGCTGGCCGGAGACCAGCACGGCGGCGGTGGTGCAGTTGCC
>CAYVPF010000439.1:0-2139 GCA_964453355.1 uncultured Acidimicrobiaceae bacterium
CACCGTGGACAAGTCGCCGGCGTCGCTGTGGGTGATGGAGCTGTCCGGCCGGCTGTTCGGGTTCAACAGCTGGAGCCTGCTGGTCCCCCAGGTGCTGGAGGGGGTGGCCGCCGTCGGGTTGGTGTACGCCGCCGTCAAGCGGTGGTTCGGGGCCCCGGCCGGGTTGTTGGCCGGGGCGGTGTTGGCCTGCACCCCGGTGGCCGCCCTGATGTTCCGGTTCGACAACCCCGACGCCCTGATGGTGCTGCTGCTGGTGGCCGCGGCCTACGCGCTGGTGCGGGCCCTGGAGAAGGCCGGTACCCGCTGGATGGTGCTGGTCGGTGCCCTGTTGGGCTTCGCCTTCCTGGCCAAGATGCTGCAGGCCTTCACCGTGCTGCCGGCGTTCGCCGGGGTGTACCTGCTGGCCGCCCCCACCCGGCTGCGCCGCCGGCTGTGGCAGCTGGCCGTCGGCGGGGTGGCGGTGGTGGTGGCCGCCGGCTGGTGGGTGGCCACCGTGGCGCTGTGGCCGGCCGCCGACCGGCCGCTCATCGACGGGTCGCCGGACAACAACATCTTCAACCTCATCTTCGGCTACAACGGCCTGCAACGGCTGTCCAGCAGCGGGCCCGGCGGCGGCGGCAACTTCAGCGGCACCACCGGCGTGTTCCGGCTGTTCAACGACCTGATGGGCGGCCAAGCATCCTGGCTGCTGCCCGCCGCCCTGCTCGCCCTGGTGGCCGGCGTGGCCTGGCGCGGCCGGGCGGGTCGCACCGACCGCACCCGGGCGGCCCTGCTGCTGTGGGGCGGCTGGCTGCTGGTCACCGGCGCCGTCTTCAGCTTCGGCGGCGGGGTCATCCACACCTATTACACCGTCGCCCTGGCCCCCGCCATCGCCGCCCTGGTGGGCATCGGCGGGGTCCTGCTGTGGCAGCACCGGGACCGCCTCATCGCCCGGCTGGTCGGCGCGGCAGCCATCGTCGGCACCGCCGTCTGGGCGTTCGCCCTACTGGACCGCACCCCGACCTACGTGCCGTGGCTCCGGTTCGTGGTGCTGGTCGTCGGCTTGGCCAGTGCCGCCCTGCTGGTGGCCGGGCCGTGGTTGGGGCACGCCGGTGCCGGCCGTCGTCGCCTGGTCGCCGCCGCCCTCGCCCTCGGCCTCCTCGCCGGTCTGGCCGGCCCGCTGGCCACCACCGTCACCACCGTCAGCACCGCGCACACCGGCAGCATCCCATCCGCCGGCCCGACCACCGCCGGTGCCGTCGGGGCCGGGGTCCCAGGTGGCGGTGCCGGGTCGGGTGGCGACGGTGGCTTCCCCGGCGGATCCGGTGGGTTCCCCGGCGGAGCCTCGGCCCGGGGTGGCGCCGGGCCTGGTGCCGGCGGCGGCCTACCGGGTGCCGGGAGCACGTCGGGGCGTACCGGGCGGGGTGGCTTCCCCGGGGCCGGCGGCGGCCTGCCCGGTGGCGATACCGGTGTCGGGGCCGGAGCACCTGGCGGCGGGGCCGGCGGCCAGACGGTCAGCACCGCTCTGGCCAAGGCCCTGGAGACCGACGCCGGTCACTACAGGTGGGTGGCGGCCACCTTCGGGTCCCAGTCGGCGGCCAGCCTGGAGCTGGCGACGGGCGGCGAGCCGGTGATGGCCATCGGCGGGTTCAACGGCGAGGACGGCAACATCAGCCTGGCGACGTTCAAGTCGTACGTGGCCAAGGGCGACATCCACTACTTCGTCGCCTCCGGCGGGACCGGCGCCGCCACCGGCGGTCCAGGGGGTGGAGCCGGCGGTCCGGGCGGCCAGCAGAACGCAGACTCGGCCATCACCAGCTGGGTGGCGGCCCACTTCACCGCCAAGACGGTCGGCGGCCAGACGGTGTACGACCTGACGGCGCCGAAATGACCGGCCGCCCGGCCGCCCGGCCGCCCGGCCGCCAGCCACGATCAGCCCACAGCCACCGGGACGAGCTGGAAGGCGGCGACGTCGACCAGGCCGCGGTCGGTGAGCCGGAGGTCGGGCAGGACGGACAGGCCGAGGAAGCTCAGCTGCATGAACGGGGCGGCGACGGTGGTGCCGAGGTCACCGACGGCGGCCACCAGGACGTCCAGGCGGCCGGCCACCTCGGCGGCCGGCCGGTCGCTCATGAGGCCGCCGATGGGCAGCTGCAGCTC
>CAYVPF010000440.1:0-2137 GCA_964453355.1 uncultured Acidimicrobiaceae bacterium
CGGGCCCCGACGTCGGCCGGTCGGCGCCGCGGTGGCCGTGGGCGAACGCCGGCGAGGCGGTCCAGGCCCGGAACGAATCCTCGTCCTTCCACCGGGTGATCACCAACCAGGTGTCCCGGTCGTCGGTGGGCCGGAGCAGCTCGAACCCTTCGAAGCCGGTGGCGTCGTCGACGGCCCCGGCCCGGGCGGCGAACCGGCGGGCCAGCTCGTCGCCGGACCCGGCCGACACGGTGATGGCATTGATGCGTACGACGGTCATGCCCCCTATCAGACACCGCGGAGGGTGGTCCGGGCCATCCGGTCCACCAGGCGGGTCGGCAGAACCCGGTGCAAACCCCATCCCACCACCGCCTCGGCGCCGACCGGCACCACGGGTCGGTCCCGCTCGATCGCCGTCACGACCGCCCCGGCCACCAGGTCGGGGGAGTGGCCGCGGGAGAACAGTTGCTGCACCCGGGCCCGCCGCTCGGCGCTGGCCCCCCGGAACCGGGTGGCGGCGATGATGCCGGTGTTGATCACCCCCGGGCACACCGCCGACACCCCCACGCCGGACGGCCCCCAGTCGGCCCGCAGGCACTGCGACAGGGCCAGCACCGCCGCCTTGGTGGTCACGTACGCCGGCTCGGTCGCCCGGGGGGCGTACGCCAGGCCGGACGACAGGTTGACCACGTGGCCGCGGCCCCGGGCCACCATGGCCGGCCCGAACGCCTGGCAGCCGTGGATGACCCCGTGCAGGTTGACCGACAGGATCCAGTCCCAGTCCTCCGCCGTGGTGTCCAGGAACCGGCCGGTCAGGCCGACCCCGGCGTTGTTCACCAGCACCTCCGCGGTGCCGACCCGGTCGGCCAGGGCCACCATGGCGTCCCGGTCGGCCACGTCCACCTCCTCGGCGTCCCCGCCGCAGGCCATCGCCGTGGCCTTGGCCGCCACTCCGTCCAGGTCCACTGCCACCACCCGGCACCCCCTGGCCGCCAGGGCCAGAGACGTGGCCCGGCCGATGCCGCTGCCGGCCCCGGTGACCACCGCCAGGGCTCCGTCGAGGCGGACCGCCGACCGGCTCATCGAGCACCCACCGGCACGGCCGCCGCCCCGCTCACGGCTGCTGCCGGTGCCGACGTTTTCGCGGAGACGTGTCGCACCGGTTCCCGGCAGTCCGACGGCCGTGGCCCGGTCACCCGGTAGGCGTCGGGATCGAACCGGCGCAGGGCCTGGCGGAAGCTCCAGCTGGTGCCCGGCCAGATGGCGACGTTCCGGCCGCGGTCGTCCAGGTAGTAGCTGCGGCAGCCGCCGTCGGTCCACACGGTGTCCCGGCTGGCTCGGTCCAACCGCCCGGTCCACTGCTGCTGGGCCTCGGTCGTGACGTCCACGGCGGCCAGGCCGTGGCGGCGCATGTGGTCCAACGCCCCCAGCACGTAGGCCACCTGGGACTCGATCATGAACACGATGGACGTGTGCCCCAGGCCGACGTTGGGGCCGACCATCAAGAACAGGTTGGGGAACCCGGCCACGGTGGTGCCCTTGTAGGCGGCCAGCCGGCCGGACCAGGCGTCGGCCAGGGACACCCCGCCGACCCCGAAGGTCCGCTCGGCGGCGCCGTGGGCGGTGACGTCGAAGCCGGTGCCGAAGATGATGGTGTCCACCTCCCGCTCCGCCCCGCCGGCGGTCACCACCGTCCGCTCCCGCACCTGGGCCACCGCGTCGGTGACCACCTCCACGTTGGGCTGACACAGGGCCGGGTAGTAGTCGTTGGAGATCAGGATCCGCTTGCACCCGACCTCGTAGTCCGGGGTCAGGGCGGCCCGGAGGGCGGGGTCGGCCACCTGCCGGGCCAGGTGCTGCCGGGCCACCGCCTCGGGGAGCCGGCCGGCCAACCGCCGGCGCCGGCCGCCGACGAACCCCAGCACGTACGCCTCCCGTCCCCAGTAGGTGACGGCCCGGGCCGCCTGCTGCACCGGCGGCAGCACCGAGAACAGCCGATGCTCAGCGGCGGTGAACGCCCGGTCCCGGCGGGGGATGATCCACGGCGGGGTCCGCTGGAACACGCTCAGCTGCGCCACCTCGGGCTGGATCTGCGGGACGAACTGGATGGCCGACGCCCCGGTGCCCACCACCGCCACCCGCTCGCCGGCCAGCCGGT
>CAYVPF010000441.1:0-2133 GCA_964453355.1 uncultured Acidimicrobiaceae bacterium
CCCCTGTGGTGTAGCCGTAGGTGGTGGCCCCGACGGGCTGGCCGACCGGTGTGGCGCCGCCGGCTGTTGTGCAGGGTGCCCCGCCGATGACCGCCGGTGCCGCCGTCCAGCACAACTCGCCGTTGTGGTAATAGCTCGAACGGGTGGTGTTGCCCAGCGGATCGGTGGCGCTGGTCTCCTCGCCGTCCTGGTTGTAGGTGTAGTGGCTGGAGCCGGCCGGCGGGCTTGTGCAGGTGGCACCGGGGGTCATCGTCACCGTCGGCCCGGCCGTCCAGCACAGCTCGGGCAGGTCGTGGTAACCGTCGTCGTTGTACATCATGTTCGTGATGTGCCCCCCCGGGTCCTTGTACTGGACCACGTTGTCGGTGGCGTCGGTGTAGATCGTTGCTGTATGGAAGGTGCCTGTTCCCCCTGTGAAGAACACTGTCTCTTTCCCCGGGCCGGGCAGCGAGGCTGTGGGCAGTGTGAACTGGTAGTTGAAGTCCCAGGTCACGTCGCCTGCGGCGCACGAAGTGTTGTTGCCGTAGCAATCGCCGATCTCCAGGCCGTCCCGGTAATGGTCGACGTCGTGCTCGCCGTCGGGGTAGACGATGGCCGTCGTCTGCTGCTTTGTGACACCCACGCAGCCCGTCAGGGTCGCACATGTGGGGTCCGCGTATGTATAGATCGTGTCGTTCGCTGAACTCTTCGGGTCCTGGATCTGGGTCACCATCCCGGTTGCGTAGACGATCGCTTGGGTGGTGCCGTCCGGGTCGGTGATTGTGCTGATCTCGTTGTTGTAGCCGGTGCCGTTCCCCAGTGTGTAGGCGTAGTGGATGGTGTCGCCCGTCGGATTGGTGATTGTGGTGAGGTGTGTGTGCCCGTCGCCGTAGGTGAGGGTGTACTCGTTGCCCATGGGGTCGGTGATGGCCACGATCTTGCTGCCTGTGAGCTTGGCCACCACCTGGCGGCCGCCCACCTTGTCGGTCTCGAGATCGCACGTCCCGCTGGCACAGGCCTGGTTGTACTTGAATGTCACGGCGTCGGGGTTCTGCAGGTTCCCCTCCGAGGTCATCTCGCCGTACATTGTGAAGCCCTCGATCTTCTTGCCGCCTGCCTGTTCGAAGCGGTACAGGTTGGTCCCGTCTGTGTACGAGCCGATGCCCACCTGGGCGTCGACCCGCTCAGGGGCACAGAAGGCCGTTGTGCTGCCCGCAACGGTGTATTTCTGCCAGTCCTGGTAGGCCCCGGTCGGGCACCCGTCGTGGTGGATCTCTGTGGACGCCGTGCCGATGTCGGTGAAGTTCACCTCGGCCCCGTTGGCCTGCATGATCTCGACCGAGTGGCCGCTGTTGTAGAGGGAGACGTTGAAGCTGCTCTGCCAGCCCCAGCCGAACGGCCCGGGCTTGGCGTAGGCGAAGTTGGGCGCTGTGGGGTCGATCCCCTCGGCGATGGACCGCTGGGCGTCGTAGTTCAGGCTGACCCCGAATGTGCCGCCGGCCGTCGGCACGGAGAACAGTGTCACCGAGGTGCTGAAGTCGCCGTTGGCCGGGTTGACGGATTGGCCCGGCTGGACGCTCTGCGCCTTGTCCATCCCGAGCAGGCTTGTCGCCGTGCACGAGATGCAGTGCTCGGCCGGGTTGCCCCCGCCCCACAGCTCGTCGGGCTGGTAGGCCGTGAAGCCGCTGACGCCTCCGGGTGTGCTGGTCAAGGCCACATGGCCGAGGGGGGTGGGCGAGAGGGGGATACCCGTCAGAAGCCCGGCCACCAGGGCCAGGCAGACTGCCAGGCACAACCCGAGAGGCAGCCATCCGGCCCGCCGGCCGACGGCGCTGGTCATCGCCCTGGACATGGTCCCTCCTCGCTGTCCGAAAAGTCGTTGGCCGAGACCGCGTCGGCCGAGGTCTCGCCGGCCGGCAGTTCGCTGTCCGGCAACTCGTCGGCCGGTCATGACGCCGGCACCGCGGTGACGCTCCACGCCGGGGGGTTCGCCGGGGCACTGGTCGCCCCCGGTGGCCCGCTGAGTGTCTGCGCCTTCCCGGTCGAGGCGCTGACCGGCTGGGTGCCGGAACGGCCGATGACCACGCACTGGTTGGTGCTCGGACAGGCCAGCCCGGCGATCGTCGAGAACCCCTTGGGCACGGCCGCCGGCTG
>CAYVPF010000442.1:0-2117 GCA_964453355.1 uncultured Acidimicrobiaceae bacterium
GCCTCACGGTGGTCTCCAACCGGTTCGACTTCGAGCCGGAGATCACCGCCAAGGTGCTGCGCCGGGGCTATCGCATCTACGAGGTCCCCATTTCCTACGCCGGTCGTGAGCCGGACGAGGGAAAGAAGATCACCTGGAGGGATGGCTTCGGGGCTGTCCGGGCGCTCGTCCGGTTCCGGTTCACCAGGGATTACTGAGCTCGGGCCGCGCTCCCTGACCTGGCCGTGTCCAGGCGGTAGCGTTGGTGCCCGGCGCCCGCCAGGGACGGCGCCGAGGGAGTGAACACGTGAGCACCATCGAGTACGTCGTCGGCCGTGAGGTCCTCGATTCCCGTGGCAACCCGACGGTGGAAGTCGAGGTGGTCCTCGATTCCGGGGCCCGGGGTCGGGCCATCGCCCCGTCGGGAGCGTCCACCGGCATCCGGGAGGCCGTGGAGCTGCGCGACGGCGGGGACCGGTTCGGCGGCAAGGGTGTCCGCCAGGCCGTGGCCAACGTGGACGGGGAGATCAACGAGACCCTGTCCGGCTACGACGCCCTCGACCAGCGGTCCGTGGACCTGGCTCTCATCGACCTGGACGGGACTCCCGACAAGGGCCGGCTGGGGGCCAACGCCACCGTGGCCACCTCCCTGGCGGTGGCCAAGGCGGCGGCCGCCGAGCTGGAGGTCCCCCTGTACCGGGCCGTCGGTGGGGCCAATGCCCATGTCCTGCCGGTGCCGATGCTCAACGTGGTCAACGGGGGGGCCCACGCCCGCAACTCCATCGACTTTCAGGAGTACATGCTGATGCCGGTGGGGGCGGCTTCCTTCTCGGAGGCCCTTCGGTGGGGCACCGAGACCTACCACGTCCTGAAGAACGTGCTGGCGGAGCGGGGCCTGTCCACCGGGGTCGGCGACGAAGGTGGCTTCGCCCCCGACCTGCCGTCCAACGAGGAAGCCGTCACCCTGCTCCTGGAGGCCATCGAGGCCGCCGGGCGGGTGCCCGGGGAGGAGATCGCCATCGCCCTCGACCCGGCCACCAGTGAGCTGTGGAAGGACGGCGCCTACGACCTGGCCGGCGAGGGCCGTACCCTGCGGCCGGCCGAGCTGGTCGACTACTGGGTGGACCTGGTGGACCGATACCCGATCGTGTCCATCGAAGACGGCATGGCCGAGGAGGACTGGGACGGCTGGGCGGCCCTGACCGAGGCCCTGGGGGACCGGGTGCAGCTGGTCGGCGACGACCTGTTCGTCACGAACGTGGAGCTGCTCGACCGCGGCATCCGTTCGGGGGTGGCCAACGCCATCTTGATCAAGCTGAACCAGATCGGCACCCTCACCGAGACCCTGGATGCCGTCGACCTGGCCACCCGCTCGGCCTACCGGTCGGTGATCTCCCACCGGTCCGGCGAGACCGAGGACACCACCATCGCCGACCTGGCCGTGGCCACCAACGCCGGCCAGATCAAGACCGGCGCCCCCTGCCGGTCCGATCGGGTGGCCAAGTACAACCAGTTGCTGCGGATCGAAGAGGACCTGGGCGGCTCCGCCTCGTTCGGCGGTGCCGACGCCCTGGCCGGTAGGCGTAGTGGGCAGGGGTAAGACCGCGCCGAGCGCACCGTCGGCGGCCGGGCGTACCGGCGGCCCCCGCGGCGCCGGCCGTGCGGGCAGTGCCGTTCGCCCCGCCCCGTCGCCCCGGCGCCGGCCGGCTGATCCCCCTGATCCCCGCGAGGCCCGGCCGGTCGGTCGGGGTCCGACGGCACCGCCCCGCCGGGGCGCGACGGCACCGCCCAGCCGGACCGAGCGGCGGCAGGCCGCCCGGGCCCGGCGGAACCGGCTGCTGGTCGTCGGCGCCGCGGTGGTGTCCGTCGTCGTGGTCGCCGCTTGGTTCCCGGCTTCGGCTCTCTACCATCAGCGCCAGCAGCTGGCGTCGAGCACCGCCCAGCTGACCGAGCTGCGCCAGCAGGACAAGGCGCTGGACCAGGAACGCAAGAGCCTGTCCAGCGCCGCCGAGATCGAGCGGGTCGCCCGGCAGCAGTATGGCCTGGTGCAGCCGGGCCAGCAGGCCTACCAGGTATTGCCGGCCAGCAAGGGTGGCTCGACCACCGGCACCGGCTCTCCCGATCCCGGGGACCCGGGC
>CAYVPF010000443.1:0-2112 GCA_964453355.1 uncultured Acidimicrobiaceae bacterium
GGGCGGTAGCCGGGCGCCTAACGGGGCGGTAGCCGGGCGATGGTGACGAAGAAGTCGTCGATCTGGCGGACCACCCGCATGAACCCGGAGAAGTCCACCGGCTTGGTCACGTAGGCGTTGGCGTGCAGGTCGTAGCTGCGCAGCACGTCCTCCTCGGCCTCCGACGTGGTCAGGACCACGACCGGGATGCGCCGGAGGGCGTCGTCGGCCTTGACGATGGACAGCACCTCCCGGCCGTCCATGCGCGGCAGGTTGAGGTCCAAGAACACCAGGTCCGGTCGGGGGGCATCGGCGTACTGGCCCTCTCGTCGCAGGAACGCCAACGCCGCCTCGCCGTTGTCCACGACGTGCAGGTTGTGCAGCACCTTGGCCGACGTCAGCGCCTCCCGGGTCATCAGCACGTCCCCGGGATCGTCCTCGACCAGCAGCACGTCGATGGCACTGCCCGTGCCGGCTTCGATCACCCTTCGTCCTCCTTCGCCGTTCCCGTCGCCGGCAGCGTAAAGCACAGCCGGGCCCCCGGACCATGTTCGGCGTCCAGCCAGATGACCCCGTCGTGGAATTCCACGATCTTCTTGGCCAGGGCCAGGCCGATCCCGGTGCCGTCGTAGGCCTCCCGGCCGTGCAGCCGCTGGAAGATGACGAAGATCCGGTCGGCGAACCGCGGCTCGATGCCGATGCCGTTGTCGACCACCTCGAACGTCCACTGTCCCGGCCGGGCGTCGTCGACGACGCCGACCCGGACCACCGGGGGATCAGCGCCGCGGAACTTGACGGCGTTGCCGATCAGGTTCTGCCACAGCGCCGCCAGCAGCCCCGGGTCGCCCAAGACCGTCGGCAGGTCGCCCACCACCACCTCGGCCCCGGCCTCCTCCACGGCCGACGCCAGGTTGGCCAGCGCCACGCCGACGGTGGCGGTCAGGTCCACCGGGACGAACCCCTCCGTGGACCGGCCCACCCGGGAGAACGCCAGCAGGTCGTTGATGAGCACCTGCATCCGCTTGGCCCCGTCGACGGCGAACCCGATGAACTCGTCGGCCCGGTCATCCAACTGGCCCTCGTACCGCTGCTGGAGGAGCTGCACGAAGCTGGTCACCTTGCGGAGCGGCTCCTGCAGGTCGTGGGAGGCCACGTAGGCGAACCGTTCCAGCTCCACGTTGGACCGGGCCAGGTCCCGGTTGCGCTCGGCCAGGTCCGCCCGGGTGGCCGCCACCTCCTGCAGCTCGGTGACGATCCGCCCCCGCATGGCCTCGACGTCGCCGGCCAGCTGCTGGAACTCCGGCGGCCCGGTGGGGGAGATGGGGTGGTCGACGTCGCCGGCCGCCACCTGCCGGGCGTCTGCCCCCACGGCCAGCAGGGGATCGGTCACCCACCGGCGCAGCGCCCGCCGGGCGCCCACCCCGGCCAGCACCAGCAGGACCAACCCGGCCACCAACACCCCGATCAGCAGGTTGGTGGCCGAGTCCAGCTCCGACCCGGCCGCGGACCGCTTGGCGGCCAAGGCGGCGTCCAGGGTGGCGAAGCGGGCCCGGATCAGGTCGAACAGGTCCTTGCTGCGGAGCAGGGCGGTCACCGACGAGTAGGCGTGGCTGCCGGTGGCCACCGAGGCGACGGCCGGGGTGGCGAACTCCTCCTGCCAGGTGCTTGCCGCTCGCTCGGCCCGGCCGGCCAGGGTCAGCAAATCCGGCAGGTCGGCCAGATGCCCGTCGAGGGCCGCCGCCGACGAACGCTGCTGCTTCAGGCCTGTCGTGTACGGCTGCAGGAACACCGGGTCGGCGCTGAGCACGTAGCCGCGGACCCCGGTCTCCTGGTTGACCAGGGCCAGCTCCAGCTGGTCGGCCTCCAAGCTGGCCGGGTCCACCTGGTTCAGCAGGGTGTGCCGGGCGGTGATCAGGTTGGAGAAGGCCAGCCCGCTGAGGGTGGCCACGACCACCAGCAGGCCGGCCCCGACGGCCATCAGGATGGCCAGGCGGGACCGGAGGCTGCCTCCCGTACCTACCGTTGCCATCGCCGGGCGGTCGACAGCAGGATCAGGGCCACGTCGTCGGGCAGCGGCGCCCCGTTGGCCTCCTCGGCCCCGGCGATCAGCCGGTCCGCCACCTGGTCCAGGCC
>CAYVPF010000444.1:0-2089 GCA_964453355.1 uncultured Acidimicrobiaceae bacterium
GGTTCGGCGGGCTCGGCCGCCGGCTCGGCCGCCTTGGCCGCGGCCGCCGCCGCCTTTCCGACGGGACGGCGCCGGACCCGGCGGGGCCGGTCCGGTCCCAGGGCCTCCAGGCGGTCCACGACGTCGTAGGCGTCCGGCTCGGCCCGGAGCACCCGCAGGAACAGCTCCCGGGCCTTCGGCAGGTCGCCGGCCCGCTCGTACAGGTCGGCCAGGGCGTACCACTGGCGCAGGTGCCGGTAGGAGGGGTTCCGCAGGGCGCGGGCGGCGCCACCGGCCACCAGGAGATCGATGGCGCCGGGCAGGTCCTTACGATCGGCCAGCATCCCGGCGGCCACGATCCGGGCCTCGGCCAACACCTCCGGCTCCGGGGACCGCAGCCGGAGCTCGGCCCACAGGTCGGCCAGCTTCTTCGGCCGGCCGAGGGCCCGGTAGCTGTCCATGAGTGCCGGGACGTGGTCGGCGTCGTCGGTCAGCTGGTCGTAGGCCTCCAGCTGGCGAACGGCCTCGCGCCACCGGCCGGCCCGGTAGGCGGCCAACCCGACCAGGTTCCGGACCGCCGGGACGGCCGGGGTCTCGTCGGCCACCTGCTTGCCGAGCCGCATGGCGTCCTGGTACCGGTGCCGGTCGTAGGCGGCGACGGCGTCCTCCATCTTGCCCACCAGCACCTCGCGGTGGTGGGCCGTGGCCGTGTCCGCCGCCTTGCGGATCTCCGCCGCCACCTCCGGCGGCAACGACTTGACCGGTCGGCCGGGAGCGGCAGGCAGGCCGGCGGCGGCGCGGGAGCTGGTGCCCGACCGCCGCCCGGCGGCCCGGGCGGCGTCGTCGGGGTCCCGCTCCCACCGGTCCATCGGCGGCGGCGGGCTGGTCGGTTGGTGGGCGCCACGGGCGTCGTCGCGGACGCCGTCGACGTTCTGCCGGCGGACCTGGTGGGCGCCGCGGCGGGCGACGCCCCCCCACTGCTTGGCCGCCGCCGGCAGGTCGTCTTCGCGCCGTTCCCGATCCCGACCGGCCGGCCCCGGTCCCCGTCCGGTCCGGGTGCCGCCGCGGCCGGGGGCCTCCCGACCGGCACCGTCCCGGCGGTCACGAGCACCACTTTCCCGGCGGTCACCTTCCCGGCGATCGCCGCCGCCGCGAGCGGAGGCGTCGCGTGGTCCGGCCGGCCGCCGGCTCCCGGTGGTTGGGCCGGTCCGGCTGCGGCTGTCACTGCGCTGGCCGCGGGCGTCGTCGCCGTCGGCCGCCGACCGGCTGGGCCGACCGGGTCGGCCGGTCGGGGACCGGTCGGCGGCGGCCGACGGTCGCGGCCCACCGGGTCGGCGGGGCCGCCCTACCGCGGACGCCGCGGCCGGTCGGGGACGGCGCCGGGTGTCGTCGCTTTCGTCACCAGCTCTGGGACGGCTCTCGCCGGTCCGCGGCCGCCCCTCGGCGGCTCTCGGCCGCCGGTCCGTCGACCGACCGGCACCATCAGGCCGGCCGGTGCCGGCCGACCGTCCACCGGCCCGAGGCCGATCGCTGTTGCCGGAGGCCGACCCAGCTCGCCGGGCGCCACCGGCCGTCGGGGCGTTGCCGCGGGAGGAGGTCGGTCGCCCGGCTCCCGATTGCCGGGCCCCGGCGCCACCGCCGGCAGGGGGCCGACCGGAGCCCCCGGCCGCCTTCGGTCCACCGCCGGCCCGCCGTGGGCTACCGCCCTCCGACGCCGATTGGGCGCGACGACCTGGACTTTTCGAGTTGCGATCCACCGGCAGAGTGTAGGCGTAGACGCGACGATGGCCCTCCGCGCAAGCGAAGGGCCATCGTCTGAGAAATCCCGGCGGCGTCCTACTCTCCCAGGGGGCCTCCCCCCAAGTACCATCGGCGCTGGCGAGCTTAACTGCCGTGTTCGGAATGGGAACGGGTGTTTCCCCGCCGCCATGGCCACCGGAAACTATGCGCTCGTTCCGCCAGCATCGACACCCCAGAAGGGGTGAACATGCGATGGCGGAACGTCGAGGTGCGGCATACCGCAACCCCTGAGCGTTCCAGAGCGAGCACGAGCAAGTCTCCAAGCCCTCGGCCGATTAGTACCGGTCGGCTGAACACGTTGCCGTGCTTA
>CAYVPF010000445.1:0-2085 GCA_964453355.1 uncultured Acidimicrobiaceae bacterium
AGACGCGCCGGTAGTGGTCGACGGCCGCCGCCGACCACTCCCCCTCGGCCGGCTCCACGCGGCTCCATTCGAGGGAGAACCGGTAGGCGCCGAGGCCGAGGTCGGCCACCAGATCCACGTCCTGGCGCCACCGGTGGAACGAGTCGCAGGCATCGCCACTGGGCTCGGCACAGGCCGATCCGGGCTGGTGCTCCCAGTCCCACCAGTCGTTGTTGACGTTCCCCCCTTCGACCTGGTGGGCGGCCGTGGCGGTGCCCCACAGGAACCCTTCGGGGAACGGGACGGCAGATGGCGCGGCAACCATGCAGGAACCGTACCGGCTCGCCACGGTCGGCCGGGCCTGCCAACATGGGCCGGGTGAGCGAATCTCTGGACTTCCTGGTCCGGCTGCTGGACCTGGAGCCGATCGAGGTCAACATCTTCCGCGGCGTCCAGCCCCAGGAAGAGCGGCAGCGGGTGTTCGGCGGGCAGGTGGCCAGCCAGGCCCTGATGGCCGCCGGCCGCACGGTGGAACACGGTCGGGTGCACTCGCTGCACTCCTATTTCCTCCGCCCCGGTGACCCGACCATCCCCATCCTGTACGAGGTCGACCGGATCCGGGACGGCAAGTCCTTCACCACCCGCCGGGTCGTCGCCATCCAGCACGGCCGGGCCATCTTCAACATGGCCGCCTCCTTCCACGACGACGAGGTCGGCCTGGACCACCAATTCCCGATGCCCGAGGCCCCCCCGCCCGAAAGCCTGGCCTCTCTGCCGGAACGGCTGGCCCCCTGGCGGGAGGAGCTGGCCGAGTGGTTCTCCCGGCCCCACCCCATCGACCAGCGCCACATCGGCGACCTGCCGTGGAAGCAGGACGCGGCCACCGAGCCGTTCCAACGACTGTGGATCAGGGCCGACGGCGACCTGCCGGACGACCCGCTGCTGCACGCCTGCGTGGCCACCTACGCCTCGGACATGACCCTGTTCGACACCATCCTCCAGGCCCATTCGGTCCGGTGGGACGACGCCAATTTCATGGGGGCCAGCCTGGACCACTGCATGTGGTTCCACCGCCCGTTCCGGGCCGACGACTGGTTGCTGTTCGACACCGACTCCCCCGTGGCCGCCGGCGCCCGCGGCTTGGCCCGAGGGTTCTTGTTCGACCGGTCCGGCCGCCTCGTGGTGTCGATGGTCCAGGAGGGCCTCGCCCGCCTGACCGCCTAACGGCCTGACCGCCTAACGGCCTGACCGCCTAGTGGCCGGTCAACTGCGGGAGTCGATGGCCACGTAGTCGCGGGGCTCGGAGCCGATGTACAGCTGGCGGGGCCGGGCGATCTTGGAGTCCTGGTCGAGCATCTCCTGCCAGTGGGCCAGCCAGCCGGCGGTACGGGGGATGGCGAACAGGACCGGGAACATCTCCAGCGGGAAGCCCATGGCCTGGTAGATGAGGCCGGAGTAGAAGTCCACGTTGGGGTACAGCCGCCGCGAGGTGAAGTACTCGTCGGAGAGGGCGATCTCCTCCAGCTTCAGGGCGATGTCCAAGAGGGGGTTCTTGCCGGTGACCTGGAAGACGTCGTCGGCGGTCTTCTTGATGATCTTGGCCCGGGGGTCGTAGCTCTTGTAGACGCGGTGGCCGAACCCCTGCAGGCGGCCGTTGCCGGCCTTGACCCCGGCGATGAAGTCCGGGACGTTGTCGATGGACCCGATCTCGGTCAGCATCTTGATGACCGCCTCGTTGGCCCCGCCGTGCCGGGGGCCGTAGAGGGCGGCGGCCGCGGCGGCGGTGGCGGAGTACGGGTCGGCGTGCGACGACCCGACCACCCGCATGGCCGTGGTGGAGCAGTTCTGCTCGTGGTCGGCGTGGAGGATGAACAGGACGTCGAGGGCCCGGGACAGGACCGGGTCGGCCTCGAACCGCGGCTCGGCCACCTTCCACATCATCGACAGGAAGTTGGAGGCGAAGTCGAGGGAGTTGTCCGGGTAGACGAACGGCATCCCGACGCTGAACCGGTGGGCGGCGGCGGCCAGGGTCGGCATCTTGGCGATCAGCCGGATGATCTGCTTGTCCCGGGAGACCGGGTCGAAGATCTCCTTGGCGTCCAGGTA
>CAYVPF010000446.1:0-2085 GCA_964453355.1 uncultured Acidimicrobiaceae bacterium
CCCCGGCGGCATCGGCCGGGTCGGTGGCACCGGCGGGACCGCCGGCGGCGGGGCCGGTGGCGGCGGGTGGATCGATCCCTGGCCGCTCGTCCGCCGCCGGTGCGGCGGTGGCGGCCTGGGGTGGGGCCCCGGGGGTCCGCCGGGCGTACTCGGCCATCACCACCTCGGGGACCAGGGCGTTCCTGGTGATCAGGTACAGGTTGGACAGGACCAACATGAGGAAGGCCTCGGGGAACAGCAGCAGGCTGTTGACGTCCTTGGCCATGAACGGGCACAGCACGCAGGCGCCGACGGCCGCGGTGACGGCCATCGCCCGCCGGGCCCCCTGGTTGCGGTCGATCAACGGCCCGAGCAGCGGCGAGATGACGACGAACGGGGCCAGGGTGAGGACCAGGTACAAGAGGATCTTGCTCTTGGCCGCGCCGGGGGAGATGGAGAAGAACAGGGACCCGGCCAACGAGATGGTGACGAGGGTGCTGCCGGCCAGCATGAGCACCTGCACCAGGGCCAGCCGGCCGAACGGCCGGCTCTGGTCGAACAGGTCGTGCAGGGCCTGACGGGCCAGGGCGCGGAACTGATCGACCCGGTCGCCTACGGCCACCCGGCCAGCGTAGGTGCCCGCCGCTATAGGGCCGGGCACCCCGGAGCGGCGATAGCGTGTGGACGTGGGGGTACACGCCTACGTGCTCATCCAGACCGAAGTCGGCAAAGCCGCCGGGGTGGCCCGGCAGGTGGGGGCCATCGCCGGGGTGCTGGTGGCCGACGACGTGACCGGCCCCTACGACGTCATCGCCCGGGCGGAGGCCCGCACGGTGGACCAGCTGGGTCAGCTGGTGGTGGGCGAGATCCAGCGGATCGAGGGGATCACCCGGACGGTGACCTGCCCGGTGGTCGACCTGTAGGCCGGCCCGGCGTCGCCCCCGCCGGGCGGTGCCGCATTCCAGGCACTGGCGCGCCGATGTGCGCAGATCCGCTCTAAAACCCGCGCCGGCGCGTCGCCAGAAAATGTTCCCCGCACCGGCCCGGTTGATCCAGCGACCACGAGATGCACCTCGGCCCCGCCGTCGCCGTCAGGACCACCTCAGGAGATGGCCCCGGCCTCCTGCAGGCGAGCGATCGCCTCGTCGTCGACTCCCCAGGCCGACAGGGCCTCGGCGGTGTCGGCCCCCGGAGGCGACGGCGGCCGGCTGACCACCGACGGGGTCCGGCTGAACCGGGGGGCCGGGCCTGGTTGGACCACCCCGTCCACCTCCACGTAGGTGCCCCGGGCTTGGTTGTGCGGGTGCTCGTGGGCCTCCCAGGCCGTGAGCACCGGGGCGGCGCAGGCATCGGTGCCGTCGAAGATCGCCGCCCACTCGTCCCGGGTCTTGGTCGAGAACACCTGGGCGAACCGCTCCTTCATCTCCGGCCACCGGTCCCGGTCGCTCGGGTCCGGCAGGTCCTCACCGTCCAGCCCCAACCCCTTCAGCAGCTCGGCGTAGAACTGCCGCTCGATGGCCCCGACGGCGAAGTACCGACCGTCGGCGGTCTCGTACACCTCGTAGTACGGCGCCCCGGTGTCCAGCATGTTGACCCCCCGCTCCTCCTTCCAGTTCCCGAGCAGCCGGAAGGCGAACATCATGGTGATCAGCGACGCCGACCCGTCGGTCATGGCCGCGTCCACCACCTGGCCCTGCCCGGAACGCTGCGCCTCCAGCACCGCCGCCAGCACCCCGAAGGCGAGCATCATGCCGCCGCCGCCGAAGTCGCCGACCAGGTTCAGCGGCGGCGCCGGCCGCTCCCCGGCCCGGCCCATCAACCCGAGGGCGCCGGAGATGGCGATGTAGTCGATGTCGTGCCCGGCCGTGCTGGCCAGCGGGCCGTCCTGGCCCCAGCCGGTCATCCGGCCGTACACCAACTTCGGGTTGCGGGCCCAGCACTGCTCCGGGCCGAGGCCCAGGCGCTCGGCCACCCCCGGCCGGAACCCCTCGATCAGGATGTCGGCCTGGTCCACCAGGTCCATGAACAGCGCCACCGCCTCCGGCCGCTTCAGGTCGACCCCGACGGATGGCCGGCTGCGGTTCAGCAGGTCCCAGTACGGGCCCC
>CAYVPF010000447.1:0-2070 GCA_964453355.1 uncultured Acidimicrobiaceae bacterium
CCATCCGGGCCGGCGGCGGTGCGGGCGATGGCGTCGATGAGGTCCCGGATGGGCCGGCCGCCGCCGCTCCGCAGCTTGCGGGTGACGAGGTCGATGGCCTGGATGCCGTTGGTGCCTTCGTAGACGGCGGTGATGCGGCTGTCGCGCAGTCGCTGGGCCATGCCGCTCTCCTCGATGTAGCCGGCGCCGCCCAGGACCTGGAGGCCGGTCGAGGCGGCGGCGATGCCGGCGTCGGTGGGCCAGGCCTTGGCCACCGGGGTGAGCAGGTCCACCGCAGCCTGGGCCGCCGCCCGGCGGTCGGCGTCGGGGGCGTGGCGGGCCAGGTCGCGGTGGTGGGTGGCCAGGTAGACGAGCATGCGGCCGGCCAGGGTGGTGGTGCGCATGGACAGCAGCATGCGGCGGACGTCGGGGTGGTCGACGATGGGCGACCGGGCCGGCGGGGCCACGCCGAGGGCCCGGCCCTGCAGCCGGCCGGCGGCGTAGCGGTGGGCGTGCTGGAAGGCTCGTTCGGCCACGGCGGGGCCCTGCATGCCGATGGCCAGCCGGGCGGTGTTCATCATGGTGAACATGGCCGTGATACCGCCGTGCAACTCCCCCACCAGCTCGCCGTCGGCACCGTCGAACGACATGACACAGGTGGGGCTGCCGTGGAGGCCCAGCTTGTCCTCCAGGCCGATGCAGTGCACCCCATTGCGGGCTCCGGCGACGCCGTCGGGGTCGACCAGGAACTTCGGGACCAAGAACAGCGACAGCCCCTTGGTGCCGGGCGGGCCACCGGGGGCCCGGGCCAGGACCAGGTGGACGACGTTGTCCGCCAGGTCGTGGTCGCCCCAGGTGATGAAGATCTTGGTGCCGGTGACCCGCCACCGGCCGTCCGGGCCCTGTTCGGCCCGGGTGCGGACCGCCCCGAGGTCCGAGCCGGCCTCCGGTTCGGTCAGGTTCATGGTGCCGGTCCACTCGCCGACCAGCAGGCGGGGCAGGAACCGGGCCCGCTGGTCGGGGGTGCCCCAGGCGGTGAGCAGCTCGATGGCGCTCTGGGTCAGCACCGGGTTGAGGGACAGCGACAGGTTGGCGGAGGCCAGCATCTCCTGCAGGGCCATGCCGACGACGGCCGGGAAGCCGCCGCCGCCGTACTCGTCGGGGGCACTGACGGCCCCCCAGCCGGCGGCCACGTACTGGCGGTAGGCCGGCCCGAAGACCGCCGGGGTCCGCACCGTGCCGGTGGCCGGGTCGAGGCGGGAACCCTCCTGGTCACCGGCTCGGTCGGTGGGGGCCACCACCTCACCGGCGAACCGGCCGAACTCGGCCACGATGTCGGCCACGGCGGACCGGTCGACGTGGGTGAAGGCCGGCAGGGCCAACACGTCGTCGAGGCCGGCCACGTCCAGGGCGGTCAGGATGTCGGCCACCGGTGCCCGGTAGGCCAGGAGGTCGCCGCCCGAGGCGGCCGCGTCGGGGGCCATGGCCCCAGAGTACTCGGAAGCCCTACTAACACCTGATCGAGCGACCCCGGTCGGGCGGCCGTCAGCGCAGCTGGGGCAGCACCTCTTCGTGTACCAGCCGGAGGGTGGGCCAGCCGAGGTCCGGTGGGGTGCCGCCGCACAGGGGATGGAGCATGAGGGGTCCGGAGGTGCGGATGTAGGCGACGGCCTGGTCGGGGGTCATGATGCGGTAGCGACCGGCCGCCCGGACGTCGTCGACGGTGGCGACGTCGACGACGGTGCCGGGCAGCGGCTTGGCGGCGCCGATGTTCCAGTCGGCGTAGGCCCGGGCATCGCGCAACAGGTAGGGGCCGATCCGGTCCCAGGCGGCGTCGGGGTCGGGGTCGACGAAGGCGGCGGTCAGGGTGTGGTCGCCGCCGCTGAAGAACAGGCCGGGCTGGCGGCCGTGGGCCGCGCACTCGTCGCGGTACAGCTGCTCCAGGTCGCCGCCGCGTTCGGTCATCATGCCGAGGCCCAGCCGGGCGGCCCGGCGGACGGCGGCCTTGGTGCCGCCGCCGACCAACAACAGGGGGCCGCCGGGGGTGAGGGGCAGGGGGGTGACGCGACTGCCCTCGCCGCCGCCGGGGCC
>CAYVPF010000448.1:0-2039 GCA_964453355.1 uncultured Acidimicrobiaceae bacterium
CGCGAGCGGCTGTGGGCGGGGGGGTTCGTCGAGGTGGAGACCCCCATCCTCCATCCCATCCCCGGCGGCGCCCATGCCAAGCCGTTCGTCACCCGGCACAACGCCCTGGACGCCGACTTCTACCTGCGGATCGCCCCCGAGCTGTACCTGAAGCGGCTGGTGGTGGGCGGGTTCGAGAAGGTCTTCGAGGTCGGCCGGCTGTTCCGGAACGAGGGCCTGTCCCCGCGGCACAACCCCGAGTTCACCACCGTGGAGCTCTACCAGGCCTACGCCGACTACCGGGACCTGATGGTGCTCGTGGAGGAGCTGGTGGCCGGCCTGGCCGTCGACCTGGTGGGCACGGCCAGCCTGACCTACCAGGACCGGCCGCTGGACCTGACCCCGCCGTGGCGGCGGGCCACCCTCTCGGAGCTCGTCGGCGAGGCCACCGGCCTGTCGGTGGACGTGCACACCCCGGTGGGCGAGCTCCGCTCGCACCTGGCCGCCGCCGGCGTCGACCCGGACCCGTCGTGGGGCCCCGGCAAGCTGCTGCTGGAGCTGTACGAGAAGACCACGGAGTCGGCGCAGTGGGGGCCGGTGTTCGTCTGTGACTACCCGGCCGAGGTGTCCCCGCTGGCCCGTCGCCACCGGGACGACCCCGACCTGGTCGAGCGGTTCGAGGCCATCGTGGCCGGCCGCGAGCTGGTCAACGCCTTCACCGAGCTCATCGACCCCGACGACCAGCGGGCCCGTTTCGAGGAGCAGGCCGCCCAGCACGACGCCGGTGACGACGAGGCCATGGTGGTGGACGCCGAGTACCTGCGGGCCCTCGAGTACGGGCTGCCCCCGACCGCCGGGCTGGGCATGGGCATCGACCGGCTGGCCATGCTGTTGGCCGACGTGGCCAACATCCGGGAGATCATCGCCTTCCCGACCCTCCGCCCCGAGCGCCCGTCGTAACCGCGGGCTCAGGGGCTCAGGGGCTCAGCCGGGGAGGCCGTCCAGGAGGGATTTGGCCAGGCGGACCAGGCCCTCGGCGACCACCGGGGACCGCAGCGCCCGGGCGGCCTCGGCGGCCTCTGCCACGTGCTGGCGGGCCACCGCCACGGTGGCCGGCACCGCAGCCGATGCGGCCACGATGGCCCGGGCCTTGTCCCGTTCGGGCTGCCCCAGCGGCTGTCCCAGCAGGCTGCGCAGCTCGGGGCCGTTGTCCGGGTCGGCCAGGGCCAGCAGGACCGGCAGGGTGTAGATGCCCTCGGCCAGGTCCTGCCCGGCCGGTTTCCCCAGGTCGTCGTCGCTCGCCACCACGTCCCGGACGTCGTCGCGGAGCTGGAACACCATGCCGAACGACCGGCCGAACCGGGTGAGGGCTTCCACCTCGTCCCGATCGGCGCCGCCGGTCAGCGCCCCGATCCGGCAGGACGTGGCCATGAGGGCCGCCGTCTTGCCGGCGATGGCCTTGAAGTAGTCGTCCTCGGTCCGGTCCAGCTGGAACGACGACCGCACCTCGGTCACCTGGCCCTGGCAGAGCTGGCCGAGGGTGGTGGCCAGCAGGGCGGCCACCTCGGTGCCCAGGCCGGCGGCGATGGCCGCCGACCGGGCCAGCAGGTAGTCCCCGGCGACGATGGCCACCAGGTTGCCGAACCGGCTGTTCACGCTCGGCACGTTGCGGCGGACGGTGGCCTCGTCGATGACGTCGTCGTGGTACAGCGACGCCAGGTGCACCAGCTCGACCGAGACCCCGCCCAACAGGTCGTCCTCGGTGGCCGGCCGCTCCCCTCCGGTGGCCGCCACCAGGGCCAGTAGGGGCCGCAGCCGCTTGCCGCCGGCCGCGATGAGGTGGGTGGTCACGTCGTCCAAGAAGGCGTCGCCGGTGGTCACCGAGGCCGTGAGCAGCGGCTCCAGCCGACGGAGGTCGTCCTCGAGATGGGGAAGGCCGAGGGCCTCCGTAGGGTTCACCGAAAGGAACGATAGGCGACGGTCGCGCGGAGCAACAGCCGAGCCCCTGCCACCGGCCCGGTTGCGGCGCGCGGCGGTTGGCGGAGGTGCTCCCTGTACAC
>CAYVPF010000449.1:0-2029 GCA_964453355.1 uncultured Acidimicrobiaceae bacterium
GGGGCCGGCAAGGTACGGGGGGTGTCGGGCACGGCCATCTCCTCCTCAGGGCTGACGCGGGAGCCCGAGCACCCGCTCGCCGATGATGTTGCGCTGGATCTGGTTGGTGCCGCCGTAAATGGTGTCGGACCGGCTGAACTCGAACAGCAGTTCCAACCGGCGGCGGTCCACATCCTCGGGTTCGCCGCTCCCAGCATGACCGGCGCCCGCCCAGTCCAGCATGCCGGCGGGGCCGAGGGCGTCGA
The DNA here is from genome assembly GCA_964453355.1 of uncultured Acidimicrobiaceae bacterium. Taxonomy (GTDB): domain Bacteria; phylum Actinomycetota; class Acidimicrobiia; order Acidimicrobiales; family RAAP-2; genus DASZUK01. The sequence continues at coordinate 246 of CAYVPF010000449.1, forward strand.
CCCCCGCTTCTCCCAGGTCCCGGTGCAGGGTGGCCCAGAACAGCTTGCCCACCATGGCGACCGGGGCGCCGGGATCGACGTCGGCCGCCGTCAGGGCCCGGAGGCTGTTCATCCGCATGATCCGCAGCCGGATGTCCAGGTCCACCAGCCGGTCCTTCAGCGCCGGGTCGTCCAGCCGGCCGGACCGGCGGGCGGCGTCGACGGCCAACTGCCACTCGTTGCGGAACCCCAGCTGCTGGCCCAGGGTCGACACCCCGCGCTCCACGGCCAGCGTGCCCATGGCCACCTTCCAGCCCTGGCCGGGGCCACCGACAACGTGGTCGGCAGGGGTGCGGGCGCCGTCGAAGAACACCTCGTTGAACTCGGCGTCGCCGGTCAGCTGGCGGATCGGCCGGACCTCGATGCCGGGCTGGTTCATGGGCACCAGCAGGTAGCTGAGGCCCCGGTGCCGGTCGGCGTCGGGATCGGTCCGGGCCAGCACGAAGCACCAGTCGGCCAGGTGGGCGAGCGACGTCCACACCTTCTGGCCGGTCACCACCCACTCGTCGCCCTCCAGGACGGCCTTGGTGGACAGTCCGGCCAGGTCGGACCCGGCGCCGGGCTCGCTGAACCCCTGGGACCACAGCTCCTCCCCCCGGAGGATGGGCGGCAGGAACCGGCGGCGCTGGGCGTCAGAGCCGAAGGCCAGCAGGGTGGGGCCGACCAACTGCTCGGCGATGTGGCCCAGCCGGCCGGGACCGCCGGCCCGGGCGTACTCCTCGGCGAACACCACCTGGTGCCACAGGTCCAGCCCCCGGCCGCCGACCTCGGTGGGCCAGCCGATGCCGATCCACCCGGCCTCGCCGAGGGCCCGCTCCCACTCCCGGCGGCCATCCAGGGCGCCGTGCTCGTCCCCGGCGCCGCCCCGGCCACGGACGGCGGCGAACGCACCGGAGAGGGCGCCCTCGAGCCAGCCCCGAGCCTCGGCGGCAAAGGCCCGCTGCTCGTCGGTAAACTCCAGTTCCATCGGACGGCGACCCTAGCCGCTCCTGGGACCCACCAAGCGCTTGCTACACTACGGGTCGCGCCGTGCCAAAGCCCCGCAGGTCAGGGGCACCGGAACCGCCGCGACCGCCGGAATTCGACTGCGATGGGATGTGCCATGACCGAGACCAGCGACCACGACCGTCCGGAGCTCCACCCGACGCTCCGGACCAAGATCTGCGACCTGTTCGGGATCGACTACCCCATCGTGCAGACCGGCATGGGGTTCGTGGCCGTCCCCGAGCTGACGGCGGCCACCTCCAACGCCGGCGGCCTGGGGGTGCTCACCAGCGGGACCCTGCAGTTCCACGAGCTGGCCGACGCCATCGCCAAGACCAAGGACCTGACCGACAAGCCGTTCGGGGTCAACGTCCGCGGTGACGCCCCCGACGTCGTCGAGCGGGCCGAGCTGCTGATCAAGCAGAACATCCCGGTGGCTTCCTTCGCCCTTGCCCCGAAGCGCGAGACCATCGACCTGCTGAAGAACGCCGGCATCGTCGTCATCCCGTCCATCGGCGCCCGGCGGCACGCCGAGAAGGTGGCGGCCTGGGGGGTCGACGCCGTCCTCGTCCAGGGTGGGGAGGGCGGCGGCCACACCGGCTCCGTGCCGACCTCCATCCTGCTCCCCCAGGTGATCGACGCCGTGGACATCCCGGTGGTCGGCGCCGGCGGGTTCCGTGACGGCCGTGGCCTGGTCGCCGCCCTGGCCTACGGCGCCGCCGGGATCGCGATGGGCACCCGGTTCCTGCTGACCAGCGACA
>CAYVPF010000450.1:0-1674 GCA_964453355.1 uncultured Acidimicrobiaceae bacterium
CCCACCCGGATGACCCTTTCCAAGCCCGTCGTCGCCGCCGTCGACGGCTACGCCGTGGCCGGCGGCCTGGAGCTGGCCCTGTGGTGCGACCTGCGGGTGGCCGCTGACGACGCCGTCTTCGGGGTGTTCTGCCGCCGGTTCGGGGTGCCGCTGTGCGACCTCGGCACCGTCCGGCTGCCGCGGCTGATCGGCCACTCGCGGGCCATGGACCTGATCCTGACCGGCCGGCCCGTCGACGGGCCCGAGGCCCTGGCCATCGGCCTGGCCAACCGCCTGACCCCGGCCGGCCAGGCGCTGCCGGCCGCCGTCGACCTGGCCCACCAGATCGCCGGGTTCCCGCAGCTGTGCCTCCGCAGCGACCGGGCCTGCGCCCTCGACCAGTGGGGGCTCACCGAGGACGACGCCGCCGTCATGGAAGCCCGGCGGGGCCGGCAGGTGATCGCCAGCGGCGAGACCCTGGCGGGTGCCGCCCGGTTCGCCGCCGGCGCCGGCCGAGGCGGGGTCCCGGTGGCCGCCGGCGGGACAGGCCGATGACCACCGCCCCGATCCCGCCGACGCCGGCCGGCCGGCCGCAGCCGGTGGAGCGGCCGACGGTGGCCGCCTTCGACTTCGACGGCACCCTTACCCGGGGCGGCAGCGTGCTGCCCTTCCTGGTGGCCGTCCGCGGCCCGGTGCCGACGGCGATGGCCGTCCTCCGCAGCCTGCCCGGGCTGATCCGCGGCGCCCTGTTCAGCGGGGCCGCCGCCGACGACACGAAGGAAGCCCTGTTCGCCGACCTGCTGTCCGGGCTGCCGGCCCAGGAGGTCGAGCGGCTGGCCGCCGACTTCGCCGACCACCACCTCCGCCGGCGGATCCGCCGGGACGCCCGGGACCGGCTGGACTGGCACCGCAAGCAGGGCCACCGGGTGGTGGTGGTGTCGGCCTCCCCGGACCTCTACGTGGGCCCGGCCGCCGACATGCTGGGGGCCGACGCCGCCCTGGCCACCCGCCTGGCGGTCAGCGGCCACCTGCTCACCGGCCGGTACGAGGGCAAGAACTGCCGGGGGCCGGAGAAGTACGCCCGCCTGTCCGGCTGGCTGCGGTCCGAGGGGTTGAACGGCGCCGGGCCCAACGCCCCGGTGCTGTGGGCCTACGGCAACAGCCGCGGCGACCTCCGGCTGCTGCAGGCCGCCGACCACGGCGTCGACGCCGGCCGGCTCGGTCGGTTCGGCCGCCTCCGCCGGTTCCGGCGGCTGGCCACAGTGGTGGCCGAAGCCCCGCCGGCCTGATCCGGGCGGGTTCCCCGACAGCTACCCGGCGGTGGCGGCCAGCCCGACCACGTGGCCCCGGTAGCCCGGCACCGCGGTTGTCAGGTCGCCCAACGCCGGCGCGTCCCCGAAAGCGGTAACCCGGCCCGCCGACGTCACCACCAGGTACCCCGACCCGTCGGTGGTGGTCGCCATCGCCACCACGCCGTTGCCGCCGGCCGTCCCGGCGGCCGACCCGTAGAAGTGGGCGTCGCCGAAGGCGAAGATGCCGCCGTCGGCGGCCACCAGCCAGTAGCCCTTCCCGTCCGGAGTGGCCGCCATGTCGACCACCGGCCGTACCAGGTGCAGGCTGCCGGTGGACCCGGAGAAGGTGGCGTCGCCGAAGGCGAAGATGCCGCCGTCGGCGGCCACCAGCCAGTAGCCCTTC
>CAYVPF010000450.1:1774-2026 GCA_964453355.1 uncultured Acidimicrobiaceae bacterium
CCGTCCGGGGTGGCCGCCATCCCGACGATGGGCTGGTTCAGCGGCTGGCCGCCCATGGACCCGTAGAAGGTGGCGTCGCCAAAGGCGAAGATGCCGCCGTCGGCGGCCACCTCCCAGTACCCGCCGCCGTCCGGGGTGGCCGCCATGCCGACGATCGGCTGGTTCAGGGGCTGGCCACCCATGGACCCGGAGAAGGTGGCGTCGCCGAAGCTGAAGATGCCACCGTCGGCGGCGTCCAGCCAGTACCCGCCG
>CAYVPF010000451.1:0-2018 GCA_964453355.1 uncultured Acidimicrobiaceae bacterium
GCCGTCGCCAACCCTGTCGCCGTGGCCGGGGTCGTTGTTGTCGGCCAGGCCGGCCGCCCGTACGCTCCTCCGTCATAGCGCAGCGGGTCGACCCCGGCGTAGACGTCGTTGATGAACCCGCTGATGGTGTTGCCGGTCACCGCCGTTGTCGCCCCGTCGGTCACCAGGACCCCGTCGATCGGCTTGCCGGTGTTCCCCCGCTTGGTCAGCAGGGTTGTAGCACCACTCACCGTGTTCGCCGACACGGTGTCGCCGACGCTGGGCATGTTGGCCTGTGTCGGGGCGTACGGCCCCGACGGTACGGCGTCCACACCGACACCGAAGAAGCCAGCCTTGATGGTGTTGTCGGACGCCGTGCAGCCGGTGGCGCCGATGAATTCGAGCCCGAAGTCGTCTGTCACCAGCTGGTTACCACTGGCCGTGCAGCTGGCCCCGGGCGACTGGGTGCCGATCTCGACGCCGCCGCTGTATGTCGGCGACTGCAGGTTGGCGACGGTGTTGCCGGAGATCGCGAGGGAGGTCAGACCGGCGGCGGCGATCCCGTTCTGGGAGGCCGTCTGGCTTGGGGTGCCGTACACCTTGTTGTCGCTGATCGTGGCCGACAGGCTGCCGGCGGTCGTCGGGGACGTGTCGGTGGCCCCGGTGCTGTTGACGTCGATCGGCACGTGGCCGACCCAGGTTGCGGCCTGTGTCTCCGTGGCTCCCGCCGTGCCGACGGTGTTGCCGGTGATCGTCACGGCGTAGCTCGGGCTGGCGGCGCCTGTGGCGTTCACGCCCCGGACGTCGATCCCGTGCTCCTGGTTGTCACTCCACGTGGCGCTGTTGGGGTTCAGGTCAGAGATGGTGTTGCCGCTGATGGATCCGGAGGCGTTCACGTAGGCGATCCCCGCCACCGCCAGGACGTTGTCTGGGTTCTGGTCGTTGTTCGCCCCGCTGAGGGTGAGGCCGGTGATGTTGACGGTGGTGCTCAGGGCCGGGTAGGGCGGCCGAACGGCGTCGCTCCTGATAACAGGCTCCACCTTCCCGCTTGGTTCGCCGACGCCGATGATGGCGTGGACGTCCTGGCCCCCGAAGCCGTCGTAGGCCTGGTTGGTGCTGGGCACGTCCGGCAGGTTGACTGTTGTGCCGTTGGTGAACGCTGTCGGTCCGGGCGCGACGGTCACCGGCGTGGTGTTGGCCGGATTCGGCTCGATGGTCAGCGACTTCGCCCCGTAGGCCCCTGTTGTTGTCGCTGTCCAATCGGTCGGCGGCACCGACACCTGTTCGTGGTAGGTGCCCTGGGCCACTTGGATGGTCACCGCCACCGGATCTGTGCCGGCCACCGTCACCGCCTGCTCGATCGTCTGGCAGGGATGGGCTGCCGATGTGCACCTGTTTGTCACATTGGTGCCCGTTGTGGCGACGTAGAGGGTCACCGGCTCCGTTGGGACCGCGAATTTGGCCCCTGCGGCCCCGGCACCCGTGGCGGCCAATCCCGCCACCGCCGTCAGGCTCGCCGCCCCCAGCACCGCTACCGCCAACCACCGAACGCTACGACCGATCCAAGCCATGCCACCCCTCTTCGTCTCAGACTTCCGGCGGAAGGATAGCCCCAGCAGGGCGTTCGTGCGCTGACATTCAGACACACCCATTGCGACTTGTTGTCGGCCATCGGCGGTTTTCGACCCCGGACGCGAAACGAGGGGCCCTCCAAGAGCGCCCCTCGTCCCCTCCGGCGCCGGTCACCCGGCCCGGCAACTACTCGGCCGGGGCCACCTCTGCCTCGACCGGCGCGGCCTCGACCGGGGCCGCGGCCTCCGGCTCGGCCGCTGCCACGGCGGCCTCAGCGGGCGCCGCCTCGACCCCGGGAGCTTCGGCCACTGCCTCGGCCTCGGGCCCAGCCACTGCGACCTCGGGCGCTGAAGCCTCGGGCACGGGTGCTGCCTCAGTCTCGGCGTCGGGCTCGGCTGCGGCGACCGCCGCCTCGGCACCGGCCGGCGCCTCAGCCGGCGCGGCCGCCTCGTCGCCGTCGGTGGCCG
>CAYVPF010000452.1:0-2000 GCA_964453355.1 uncultured Acidimicrobiaceae bacterium
TGCAGGATCGTGCACCACACCGCCGGGATCGGCCAGTTGGCGGTCCACCACCGGCCGGTCCGGGCGGCCGAGGGTCAGCCCGCAGCGGGAGTCCCACAACACCACATCCACCGTCACCCCGTTCTCCTCCAGGGCCGCCAGGTGCGCCGCCACGTCGTAGCCCGCCGTCTCCGGCATCTCCGGTTGCAGGTTGCAGACGTACACCCGCTGCCCTTTCGCCGATCCCACTGCCTGGGCAATACCCTGCACGGCCACCGCCGCCAACACGCTGGTGTACAGCGACCCCGGGCCCATCACCACCTGGTCGGCCGCGGCCACCGCGGCCACCGCCTCGACCGGCGGCACCGATCCCGCCGGGACCAGCGAAACCCGCCGGATCCGGCCGCTGTCCCGCACCGCCGCCTGCCCCCGCACCTCACCCAGATCCCCGTCGGCCTTCAGCACCACCTTCTCCGTCGTCGCCGGCAGCACCCGCCCGACCGCCCCCAGCAGCACCCCGGCCTGGTCGATGCCGGCCACCAGGCCTCCGGCGGCCTCCACCAAGCCGGCCAGCACCAGATTGCCCAGCGCGTGCCCGGCCAGCTCCCCCTCCTCGAACCGGTGCTCGAACGCCCGGCCCAGCACCGACCCGTCCTCGGCCAGGGCCACCAGGCACTTGCGGATGTCCCCCAGCGCCACCACGTCCAGCTCCTGGCGCAGCCGGCCCGTCGACCCCCCGTCGTCCGCCACCGACACCACCGCCGTCACCTCCCCGGCGTACCGCCGGGCCGCCTGCAGCGTCACCGCCGTCCCGTGCCCCCCGCCCACCGCCACCACCTTCGGCCCGAGTCCGATGGCCATCACCGGTCCACGTCCCGGTGGAACGGGGAGGCCGGCACCCCGTGCTCCCGCAGCCGCGCCGCCAGGGCCTCGGTGAGGGCCACCGACCGGTGCCGGCCGCCGGTGCACCCCAGCCCCACCGTCAGGTACGACTTCCCCTCCCGCTCGTACGCCGGCACCAGCGACGTCAACAGGCTCTCGACCCGGCCCAGGAACTCCTGGGTCTCCGGCCGGTCCAGCACGTAGTCCCGGACCGCCCCGTCCAGGCCGCTCAGCGGCCGCAGGTCGTCCACCCAGTACGGGTTGGGCAGGAACCGGCAGTCGAACACCAGGTCCACGTCCAGGGGCACCCCGTGCTTGAACCCGAACGACACCACCGACGTCTGCATGTGCCCGTCCCCGTCGTCCTCCCCGAACAGCTCCAGCACCCGCTGTCGCAGCTGGTTCGAGTTCAGGTCGCCGGTGTCCAGCACGATGTCGGTCTGGGCCCGTACCGAGTCCAGCAGCTCCCGCTCGCCGGCGATGGCGTCCTCCACCCCCCGGGCCGCCAGCGGATGCCGGCGGCGGGTGCCCTCGAACCGCCGCACCAGCACGTCGTCGGGGGCGTCCAGGAACAGCACCCGTACCCGGTGGCCGCCGGCCCGCAGTCCGGTCAGCACCGGCCCCAGGTCCTGCAGCTGCTCCCCGCCGCCCCGGCCGATGACCACCGCCACCCGGTCGTCGCCGCCCCCCGGCCGGTCCACCAGGTCGGCCACCTGGGGGATCATGGCCACCGGCAGGTTGTCGATGACGAACCACCCCAGGTCCTCCAGGGCCGCCCCCGCCGTCGACCGACCGGCCCCGGACATGCCGGCGACCACCAGGAACTCGCTCATGCCAGGCCTCCGGGGCCGTGCAGCCGGGTGTACACGCCGTCGGCCACCCGGTCCGGCAGCCACGGCAGTGCCCGCAGGTCGTCCACCGACGCCGCCCGCAGCGCCCTGATGCCGCCCATCGCCTTCACCAGCCGGCTCCGCCGGGTCGGTCCCAGGCCCGGCACCCCGTCCAGGACGCTGGCCGTCATCCGGTTCCCCCGACGCTCCCGGTGGAACGTGACGGCGAACCGGTGGGCCTCGTCCCGGACCCGTTGCAGCAGGTACAGCCCCTCCGACGTGCGAGACATGATCACCGGGTACTCCTGG
>CAYVPF010000453.1:0-1998 GCA_964453355.1 uncultured Acidimicrobiaceae bacterium
ACGCCTTCCAGCTCTTCGTGCCGGCCTGCACGGCGGCGGCGTAGAAGCTGTTGGCGTACCCCGACGCGCTCAGGTCCCACAGGTAGGCCGCCGCCGTCACGCCAAGCAACACCAGCAGGGCCGGCAGCACCCAGCGGGGCTGCCGGCCACCGTCGCCGTCCGGCGCCGCCACCGCCGGCGGGGTGCCCGGGGATTGGGGCTCGGCGGATTGGGCCTCGACCGGCCAGCCTGGCGGCACCGGCAGGGCCGGCGGGGCAACAGCCGGCGGCCCGGTGGTCGGAGCCTCGGCCGGGGCGACAGCCATCACCACGGCGCCACCGGCCGGCGACCGGTGCCCGGCGAACAGGACGCGGTCGAGCAGGAAGAACTGCACCACCCACAGCACCCCGTAGGCGGCCACGTTGGCGGCCTCGACGGCGGCGGTGTGCCAACCCCGGGACCAGCCGGTGGTGTGGGCGGCGGCCACGTGGACGGCCAGGGTGGACAGCAGCAGGCCGGCGAACGAAAGGGCTACGAACGGCAGCACCTGCCGGGCCAGCGACCGCTTGCCGTCGTGGGCCCACACCCACCGGCGGTTGAGCTCGAACGACGGCACCGTGCCGAGGCCGGTGGCGACGACGTTGGCCAGGGTGGCGTTCATGCCGACCACCCCCACCAACAGGCCCAGGGTGGTGAGGCCGGTGGCCGTGGACACGGCCGAGACGGCGCAGTAGCGCGCCCAGGTGGCCAGCCGGCCGGGCAGCCGGGCCAGCGACAGCCGGGGGAGCGACAGCCGGGGGAGAGGCAGGGTCAGGTTCATGGACGAAACCCTGAAGGGCCCGGATGAGAGCCCGCTGAGGACCAGGTGCCATTTCCCTGGGTATCCGGCCCCCCCTGGTATCCGGTCGGAAATACACAGAGGCCGCACAGGGCGTCCTTACGGGGCCCCTACATTGTCCCGTCACCATGGACACATGGCACACCAACCAGACCACCGGGTCCGGAGGTTCACGGCCCTGTTCGGGGGGTTGGGACTGGCCCTGACCGGCGTGTTCGCCTACCTGGCCTCCACCACCTCCGACGCGGCCACCACCACGGCCGGTACCTCAGCCGGCGCCACCACCACCACGACCACGACCGGTTCGACGGGCAGTTCGGCGGGGTCCACGTCGACCACCACCACGACCACCACGGCCCCGACGTCGTCGTCGAGGACCCCGGTGACCACGTCCGGGGCGTCGTGACGATGATCACGTCGTTCCGGGCCCTGGGCACCACGGCCGTGGTGGCCGTCGCCGATGCGGGCCGGCTGGTGGAGGCGGCGGAGGTGGTCCGGCGGTGCACCGACCGCCTGGACGCCGTGGCCAGTCGGTTCCGGGACGACAGCGAACTGGTGCGGCTGCACGCCGCCTCGGCCGGCCGGCCGGTGCGGGTGTCGGGCACCCTTTTGGAGGCCATCGACGAGGCGCTGGTGGCCGCCCGGTTCACGGACGGGGTGGTGGACCCGACGGTGGGCCGGGCGATGGAGGAGCTGGGTTATGACCGGGACTTCGCCGACGTCGCCCCGGCGGGGCCACCGCTGCCGTTCCGCCGGGCGCAGGTGCCCGGCTGGCGGACCATCCGGGTGGACCACGGGGCCGGCACGGTGACGCTGCCGCCGGGGGTGCAGGTGGACCTGGGAGCGACGGCCAAGGCCGGCTGCGCCGACGCCGCCGCCACGATGGCGGCCGCCGTCACCGGCACCGGCGTGCTGGTGAGCCTGGGCGGCGACGTGGCGGTGGCCGGATCGGCACCGGCGGGTGGCTGGCCGGTCCGGATCGCCGACCGGCACGACGCCGCCCCGGACGACCCGTCGGTGGTCGTGGCCATCCGCCACGGCGGACTGGCCACCTCCGGGGTGACCGCCCGGCGGTGGACCCGCGGGGACCGGGCCCTGCACCACCTGCTGGACCCCACCACGGGCCGGCCGGCGGACACCTGCTGGCGGACCGTGTCGGTGATCGCCCACAACTGCGTCCG
>CAYVPF010000454.1:0-1996 GCA_964453355.1 uncultured Acidimicrobiaceae bacterium
AGGCAGCGTGCGAGCGGTTCTCCGAACCACCGAGCACCTGACCGGGACCGCCTGTCCGGCGACGGTCAGGGGAGCGACAGCCCGTCCATGAGCTGTCCCACGTCGTCGTAGCCAAGGGCCGTAGCCAGCCGTGCCAGGTTGATGGCCCCGACGTTCCGGCCGCCCGTCTCGATGCCGCCGATGTAGCTCAGTTGCAGCTGCGAACGCTCAGCGAGCTCCCGTTGTGACCAGCCCAGCTCCTTGCGGCGTTTCCGCACGCGGGCACCGAGAGACGCCAAGTAGCGCGCCTCGGCTCTGGATCGTTCGACAGGCATGCCGGAACGTGCCTACTATGAGTGATAACTACTATGAGTGATAAACCGGGCTTGCACCTGGTTATCTTAGAGAGGGGACCCCCGTGCCCGAGGGACCGGACCACCAGCTACCTACCGACGTTGACGAAGGGGGCCACCGGCTCCAAGGAGAGGGGCCTGACAAGCGGCTGGCGCTGCTGGCCTCCTACGTCCAGGCCGACGGCCGCCTACGGCTGCCCGGCCTGGTGATCGTCGATCCCAACGGGGTCGAACGGATCGTGGTGGAGGCCGACGACCGCTCGGCCAAGATCCGCCTCCAGGTATCGCCGGAGTGGTCGCCGCCGGGAACCAGCGAGATCTACCTCTACGCCGGGGACGGGGACGACAAGGACCTGTCGGCCTTTCCGCCCGAAGTGGGCTTCGAGGCATGCGTGGGGGGGAACGCCGCCGTGTCGTTCTCGGCGGGCCTCACCACCCAGAAGGGGGTCTTGGGGGCGGGGGAGCCGGAGCTGAACTTCTACCCCTGGTTCTAGCCCCTGGCCGGTCGCCGGGGGTCGTACCCCCAAACGGAATCTGACCAGGTCTTGGTATCAGGCTTGATAACGGTCTTGATAACCGCCGGCGTCCTGGCCGCCAAGATTTTCGACCTTTGGTAGAGGAAAATTTCGACAAAAGCCGCCATTCCCCCGACCGCTACTTGTTGTGGCGTCGAGTGAATGTCGGAACGTGGCGATCCGGGGTCCCGTCGAGGGTGACCGGCCGTGACGGACGAGGAGTGGTTGGAGCAGCAGTTGGCGGCCGCACCCGCCGTCTCGGAGGAGGCATGGGCGGCCATCGCTTCGATCATTGCCAGACGACCTCGACCCGTGACGGGTCGAACCGACCCCCCTTCTTCTCAGCCGGCTTCACGACGACCGACCGAAGCACCCGCCCGATCACGGCCCGCCGCTCGTCAGTGGCCAACGACGGCCACGACCCGGAGACATTCGTCGGCCGGTTAGCCAGGACCATCTGGTCGCGAACCCAGGCCGCACGGTTGCTGCGGAGCTGGCTGGCCTCGTCCTCCAGCTTGCCGACCGTGGGGAACACCACGTCGGAGGACAGCTCGCCCGACGAGAACGCCGCCATCAGCGTGGAGATGCGACGGGTGACGGCGTCGAGGTCGGCCTCTCCCGGCCAGGGCTCCACCTCGTGGGTGGCCTGCCGGTCGGCCAGGTGCCGGAGCACGAGTTCGGTCACCAGCCCGTCCAGCCGGGGACCGGCGACGGCGATCCCGCCGCAGCCGCCGTTGGCCGTGGCCGGCTTGCAGACGTAGATGTGCAGCTCGCGCTGTTTGGGGTTCCGGTCGGCGCTCATCTTGGCGCCGCACCGCCCGCAGCGCACCAGGCCGCTCAGGAGATACTTGCGGCTTCCGGGATGCGAGTGGCGGCCGTTGCGGGTCGGGTCCCCGAGGTAGGCGCAGACGGCCTCCCAGGTCGCCACGTCGAGGATGGGCGGTCGCTGGGCCATGACCCGTTCCCCGTCGCCGTCGACGGCGATCTTGCCCCGGTAGAGCCGGAAGCCGGCGATGCGGGGGGATACCAACGCCTGGCGAAGGGTCGACTGCCGCCACTCGACGCCGGTCGAGGTGGTCACACCCTGTTCGTTCCACCGCCGGGCGATGGCGTGCATGGAGACCCCGTCCAGGACCTCGGCGGCCGCCT
>CAYVPF010000455.1:0-1977 GCA_964453355.1 uncultured Acidimicrobiaceae bacterium
GCTCGATCGAAATCACCCACGGCACAGGCCGCCTCCGTGGCCAGACCGATGTCGGGACCTATCTCAAGATAGGTACCCCGAAGCGACCCCTGATCGGCCAGGAACTCGACATAGCCCCGGTGGGTATGCCGGAGCACCTCAGGCGGCGCTCCCGCGGTGTTGTCGGGCATGGAGGAGTAGAGGCGGTTGAGGGACTCGTCTGTGAAGTACGTCGGGCAGTAGAGCAGGGCACATACCGGGCACCGGGCATAGTCGAAGAAGCACGAGCGGCTCCGGAAGCCGCGCCAGTACTCTGCCCGTTCTTCGGGGCCCAACGGTTCGGCGGGTACCGGTGCCCGGACGACCACGTCCCGAGGACCGGACTCGCTGCCGCAATTCGGGCACGGTCGATGGAAGACCCCACCGTCGGGAGACATCAGAACCGGACCGCCAGCGGTCGTCCTCGACGGTCGGACCGCCGATTCGCCACAACGGGACCCAGAGACCACACGACATGCAAGTTAGCTCTTCCCTCCAGACCGTACCGCCTTCGGCGGCGGCTGTGGAACCATCTGCACCACGTTCTGACCGCCCTCGGCGGTGAACCGGGCATCAACCCATGTCGGCCACTGGGTCTCCTTGATACGAGATAACGGACGGGTTGACAAGGCCAGCCGGACCAGCGCGACGCCGTCGGCCCGGAATACCACCGCACCTCGCCTCAGGCCGTCCAGGCAACGAAACCCCGGGCAGTTGTCCTCCGAGACCATGAGGGCTACCGGGTGCCCGATCCGATCACCCAGCCGGGTCGGAGGATTTCCTGAATTCCGACCGATCCAGTAGAGGTCGACTTCAGCCCCCACGGCGTCACCGAGAAGGGCGGAAGGATGGCTGGGGGCCACGACGTTGTACTTTTCGAACACCTGGTTCGCCCGACGTGTGCCGGCCAGCCTGGAATAGGCAACCGGGACGACCCCTCCCTGTTGCCGGTAACGCACGACGTAGGAGATCCCGGCACCGATGACGGCCAGGGCGACCACCAGGCTGACCACGAAGGCGGCATTCGGACGGAACCGCCGCACCGACGGCGCCGAGTGGTCCCGCGACGGCAGCGCGTCACCCAGCAGGCGACCCACACCGAGCACGCCGGCCGGGGCCAGGATGTCGATCGATTTGAAGTACTGATAGTTGCTGTCATGGGCGGCGTACCTCGTCTGCAGGTAGACAAAGACCCCGACACCCAGGGCGGAAACCAGAAGCACGACGGCCGGCCTTGCCAATTTCCGGTAGATCAAGCCCAGGAGAAAGCCGCCGGCCACGGCGTCGCCGATCCCCCCGATGGCGATCTCGCTCCCCGACCGGGCGCCGACACCTGGCACTGCGCCGCCGTACGGGTTGCCTAACCCCAGGGCTTCGCCCAGGCTCGGCCACCGCGGCAGGCTCCACCCGGCCCCCCCCGGCTCCTTCAGCATCACGGGAAGTGCCGTCACGAAGGCGAACGTCGACGGACCGACCAGTGCGGCCCCCCCGCCGACGCCTACCAGTAGCGACCACCACACGCCCCACCATCTCCGCCACAGCAGCGGGATCGAGAGGACTGCCGCCAGCCCGAAGAGGGCGCCGTAGGTGAAGAGGACGTCGTTGTAGGCGGGGAGGACTCCGGCGAGACCCAAACCCAACGACACGGCCCCCACCGCCGGGGACGTCTCACCGAGGCGGAGCAGCGGGAGCACCATCAAAATGCAGGGGGGGAACACCCAAACGCCGGCAATCGCACCCTCGTGCCAGGCATTCAGAACGGTGGGACTGAGCCCGAGCAGGATCGTCGCCACGACCGCCGCCCAAGTGCTGCCGGTCAACTGGCGTACCACGATCCACACGCCGGTGCACGCGGCCAGCAGGGCCAGGACGGCCAGCAGAGTGAGTACACACCAGAGGTATTGGGGACCGACGACGTACAGGAGACTGCCGGCGGCGCCGGCCAGACCCCACCGGTCG
>CAYVPF010000456.1:0-1942 GCA_964453355.1 uncultured Acidimicrobiaceae bacterium
CCACCTGCACCCCGTACCGGGCGATGGTGCCCAGGAACCCGCCGACCAGGATGGCCCCGAGGACCGGCGGTCGTAGCCGGGTCACCCCGGGGCGACCGGCCCCGCGGTGGCCGGCCGGCGGCTGGGACGGGTCGTCGGGGGCCAGCTCCGGGTCGATCGGCAGCGGGTCGTCGGCCCCCAGCGCCTGCCGCATCCACCGTCGCCGGAAGCGTGGTGGGCTGCGGTGGGGGTTCTGGTCGTCGGGCATGCTCCTCCTCCTTTCGGAACAGGAGCCATCAGCCCGCAGGGGCGGTTCGGACGACCCGGTGGGATCGTCGCCGGCGGGACCCATCGCCGGGTACTGCGCCAACCATGGTATCGCCGGCACCGGGGTGGGGGTGGCGCACCGGGGTGGGACCGGGCGGGCCGGGACCGGCGTGCCAGTATGGATGGCCGTGGTCACCGGGCGGACGAGGGACGGGCACTGCCTGCAGCTGGCCCGGACGGTGGCGGCCCACTACGACGGGGAAAACGGCCTGCACGACGACCACGACCGGGCCCACGAGATCTTCCAGTCCTCCACCATGACGGCCCTGTTGGACGCCGTCTACGACGGTGGGCTGACCTACGGGGAGCTGGCCGACCACGGCGACTTCGGGGTCGGCACCTTCAACGAGCTGGACGGCGAGATGGTGGCGGTGGACGGCCGGTTCTTCCAGCTCCGCAGCGACGGGACGGCGACGCCGGTGACCGCCGACGAGCGGACCCCGTTCGCCGCCGTCACCTTCTTCCGGGGGGACACCCATCGGCGGCTGGACGGCCCGATGGACCTCGACGAGATCGAGGCCCTACTGGACGGGCTGGTGCCCAGCACCAACCTGTTCTACGCCGTCCGCATCGACGGCCGGTTCTCGTCGGTCGTCACCCGCACCGTCGCCCGGCAGCACCGGCCGTACCGGCCGCTGGTGGAGGTCACCCGGACACAGGTCGAGACCACCTTCGCCGACCTGTCCGGCACCGTCGTCGGGTTCCGGTGCCCGGACTACGCCCAGGGCGTCACCGTGGCCGGCTACCACCTGCACTTCATCGACGACTCCCGCACCCGCGGCGGCCATGTCCTGGGGTTCACCCTCGACGGCGGCCGGCTGGCGGTGGACCAGGACGCCGACCTGCACGTGGAGGTTCCCGACACCCCTGACTTCCCGGCCGCCGACCTGGCCGGCCGGGACGTGGCCGCCGAGATCGAGGCCACCGAGCACCAGCGCCGATGACTGGGACCGGGGGAGTGGGGGCCGGGGGCGGCGGGGTGCCGGGGCACCTGGCCGTCATCATGGACGGCAACGGCCGCTGGGCGGAGACCCGGGGCCTCCCGCGTACCGAGGGGCACCGGAACGGGGAGGAGCGGCTGGCCGACGTCGTCCGAGCCGCCGACGCCCTGGGCGTCGGCTGGCTGACCGTTTTCGGGTTCTCCACCGAGAACTGGACCCGGCCGAAGCTGGAAGTGGACTACATCCTGGGGCTGCACAAGAACATCTTCGGCCGGCGGGAGGAGATGCACCGCAACAACGTGCGGATCCGCTGCATCGGCCGACCGGGGTCGAAGTCGTCTCGCATCCCGCGGCGGATCCTGCGGGAGATGGACAAGTCGGTGGAGCTCACCAAGGGGAACACCGGCCTCAACTTCACCCTGGCTTTCGACTATGGCGGCCGGGAAGAGCTGGTGTTCGCGGCCAAGCGACTGGTCGACCAGCACCGGCGGACCGGCCTGGCCATCAGCGAGGAGGCGGTGCGGGCGCAGCTCTACGAGCCGGCCCTTCCCCCGGTGGACCTGCTGGTGCGCACCTCGGGGGAGTACCGGCTGTCCAACTTCTTGCTGTGGGAAGCGGCCGGGGCGCCGTTCTTCGTCACCCCCACCTATTGGCCCGACTTCGACCGGTCCGAGTTGCAGGCGGCCATCGACTGG
>CAYVPF010000457.1:0-1931 GCA_964453355.1 uncultured Acidimicrobiaceae bacterium
GCGGCGTTCAAGGAGGCCGGACCTTGCCCAGTGATGGCGTTGCTCTGGGCCCCCTCCCCCGCGCTGACCCCCACCCCGGCCGCATCGACCCCGAGGGACGCCCCGGTGAGGGCTCCGCTGAGCCCGGCGACGCCGTCGAAGACGGCGCCGAGCGGTCCGCCGACGAAGGTGAGGACGAGCGCCAGCCCGTCCAGCACGTAGCTGAGGATCTGGAGCACCGTCTTGCTGCTCGACGGCGCTGTGGGATCGCCGAGGGTCTCCCCGTGCACCGTCGTGACGTACGGCGCCTGGATGGTGTCCTTGGAGGCCAACGCACCGGCCGGGAGGACGATCGGCACCGCCAGATAGGGACCGATGGCTCCCAGGTTGAAGGGTGGTGCCTTGCTCGCCACGGTGCCCGAATCCCACAGGGCCCGCTGCCCGCCCGGGTATGTCGGGGCGTAGACCACGAGATTTCCTGTGCCCTGCATGGCGGCGTAACAGTTGTTGTAGTTGCCTTGACCCGCCGGGTCGGGCAACAGGCTGTCCTTGGCGCCGGCGGTGTTGGTCGAGGTGTTCGACGACCAGACCGCTGTGTGGTTGTTGTACAGCACAAGATTGCAGTCTGTCTGCATAATAAGGACACTTGTGTACCTGGGTGCGGCGGAGCTGGATGTGCTCCCCTGGGTCCAAGCCACCAGGTACTGGTTGATGTGCAGGTCGGTGCCGGTGCACCAGATCGAGCCCCGGAGGATCTCGGTGCTCGAGCTCCACCGAGTCACCTGGTCGCCGGATGTGGAGAGCACGAGGTTGCCGTCTGTCTGGAGGCTCAGGTGATCGCCCGAGGCGTTGCCCCCGCCGTTCCAGGTGCCGGTCTGGCTGGCCGTCCACCAGGCGTTGGTCGTCCCTGACGAGTAGAGGTCGAGGCCGCCCTGCTGGTCCACCTCGAGGTAGGAGCCGGGCTGAGGGGTGGCTTCGTAGCCGGCGGCGCTGGCGATGGTGGGGGCGGTCCACAGCGGGCAGGCGTAGGGCTGGGTGCTGTAGAGGGCCAGGACCCCGGCTGCGCTCATCTGCAGCTTGTACTGGCCGTTGGCCGACTGCAGGTACTGGCCGGGCTGGACCGTCTGGCCGGCCAGGAGCGTGGTGCCGCGATACCCGACGGTGTTGGTGGCCCACGCCGCGTACGGGCCGGCCGAGTTGGTCCCGTAGACGACCACGTTGCCGTCGTCCTGCATCGACAGCGTCGGGTCCGGCGCCTGGGAGCCCGCGCTCCAGATGGCCGCGCCACTCCCGGTCGCCTCCACGACCAGGTTGCCGTCGCTCTGCATCACCGCGTAGGCCCCGATATTTCCGGCGGTCCCGCTGGACCAGACGGGCTCGGCTTCGGAACTCAGGTACTCGACCAGGTTCCCGTCGGCCTGCATGACGAGCTCGAACTGGTCGTCGGGCGACACCAGGCACTGGCCGGAGGCCAGGATGCCGTCCGAGCCGGCGACGTTGCCGCTCTGGTCACCGAGGACGCTGCCCGACGACACGGTCCCGGTACCGCAGGCCGGCGGTGTGGGTGACGTCGGGGCCGCCCCGGCGATGCTCGGCACCAGCAGGGAGCCGGCCGCCACCGCGGTCACCAGGGCGGCGATGCACGCCGACCACCAGGGCCGGGACCAGCCGGCGCGTGAAGCGCCTTCCGGCTGGGTTCGCACTGCGGGGCACCATACCCGCGAACGATCAAATTATGTCAGTTGGTTTGAAAACTTCTCAGCACCTACCCGACAGAGTCCAAGAAGGCGAGAAAGGCTGCGGGCGAGTAGACGGGGATCTGGTCGACCAAGCTCAGCAGGTGGGCGTCACCGGACACGACCACGACCCGGGCTGCTTCGGCCAGTGCGATCAGGTAATCGTCGTCAGGGTCGGACGACGTAACGGCAGGAGGACCCTCCGGGTCTTCCATG
>CAYVPF010000458.1:0-1930 GCA_964453355.1 uncultured Acidimicrobiaceae bacterium
ATTGTTCTCGTCCTCTATCTCCTGAAGATGAAGCGCCGGGACGTCAGGGTGCCGACGGCCATCTCGGTCGCCCCGGTCCGCCGGGCCTCGACGATCCGCCGGGCCAGCGCCGAGACGGCGAAGTTGGGTCCCTGGCCGGGGCCGACGTGGTTGAACGGCCGGACCACGATGACCGGCTGGCCGTACCCGCGCCAGGCCTGCAGGGCCACCTGCTCGGCCGCCGCCTTGCTGGCGGCGTATGGGGTGACCGGGGCCACCGGCGAGTCCTCGGTCAGGGGCAGGTCACCGGGGGTGACCACGCCGTACACCTCGGCGGAGCTGACCACCAGCACGGTCGGGGTCGTCGGCAGCTGCCGGGCGGCGGCCAGCACGGCCGCGGTGCCGAGGACGTTGACCCGCAGGACCTCCGCCGGCTGCTGCCAGGACTCCCCCACGTGGGTCCGGGCGGCCAAGTGGTAGATGGCCTCGGGGGCGGCCTCCGCCACCACCGGGCCCAGGGCGGCCTGGTCGGCCACGTCGGTCTCCAGGTCGATGGCCACCACGTCGTCCCCCTGGTCACGCAGGTGGGCGGCCAACCAGTTCCCGACGAACCCCCGCCCGCCGGTGATCAGTGCGCGCACGACAGCACCCTATCGGGCGGCCCGGCGATAGGCCTCGAGGTGGCACTCGGCACTGGCCTCCCAGGTCCGGGCCGCCGCCACCGCCAGGCCCTCCCGCCGCCGCTCGGCCGTCCGGCCGCCCCCACCCTCGGACAGCACCTCGTCGATGGCCGCGGCCAGATCGGCCGTGTCCCCCGGCGGCACCAGCACCGCCGCCCCGCCGGCCAGCTCGGCCATGGCCGTCCCCGAGGTGGTCACCAGCGGGGCCCCGCAGGCCAGGGCCTCCAGGGCCGGCAACCCGTACCCCTCGGCCAGCGACGGGTACGCCACCACGGCGGCCGACCGCAGCAGCGCCGGCACGGCGTCGTCCGGCACGTACCCGGTCCGCACGATCCGGTCCCGATGCCGCTCGGCCGCCATCTCGGCCCGCTCCACCTCGTCCGCCCCCCACCCGCGCTGGCCGGCCAGGACCAGGACGGCGTCGGGATGGGCCTCGGCCACCTGGTCGAACGCCCGCACCAGGGCCGGCACGTTCTTTCGCGGTTCGATGGTGCCGACGAACACGACCATTGGCCGTTCCGGGTCGAGGCCCAGCGCGGCCACCGCCACCCGATCGGCCCCCGGCACCGCCTCCTGTGGCGCGAACCGGTCGTGGTCCACCCCGTGCGGAGCCACCACCACCTGGCCCGACACCGGGCAGACCTCCGCCAACCGTTCCGCCGTGGTGGCGCTGACGCACACGATCACCGCCGCCCGGCGGGCGGCCACGGTGATGGCCCGGCGGAACAGCAGCACCTTCGACCGCTCGTGCCACTCCGGGTGGTCGAAGAACGTGCAGTCGTGCACCGTCACCACCACCGGCACCGTCGCCCGCTCCGGCATCGTGTAATGCGGGCCGTGGTGCACCGCCACGCCGTTCCGGCCCAACAGGCGCGGCAGCGCCAGCTGCTCCCAGGCCAGCCGCAACGGCCGCGGGCCCGGCGCCGCCGGCACCACCCTGTCCCGCGCCCCGGCGAGGGCCAGCCACCGGGCGGCGTCATGCCGCCGGGCCACCAGCGTCAGGTCAACCTCCGGCCGGCGGGCCAGGGCCTGGGCCAGCTCCAGGGTGTACCGCCCGGCCCCGGCCGGGGAGGTCGGCACGGCGGTGACGTCCAGGGACACCGACAGGGGCACCACCCCGGGCCCGGTCACACCAGGGGTCCGGTCATACCAGCGACCCCCACAGGTCGGTGTGCCACCGGGCCGCCTCCCGCCAGGTCCGGCCGGCGACCAGCGCCCGGCCCCGGGCGGACAGGGTGGTCCGCAGCGACTCGTCCACGGCCGCGGCCACG
>CAYVPF010000459.1:0-1917 GCA_964453355.1 uncultured Acidimicrobiaceae bacterium
GACCCGGCCGCCGACGTGGCCCCAGCGGTCGGCGAGGTGGCCCCGGCCCCCGGTCCGGTGCCGGACGACCCGAGCATGAACTGACCGGTGCGCATCCCGTTCCTGTCCGGCCGCCGGACACGGCCCACCCCGGACGCCATGACCATTTCGCAGCACCTGGCGGAGCTGCGACGGCGGCTGCTGATCGCCACCGTCGCCTTCGTGGTAGCCGGCACGGTGGCGGCGGTGTTCTACACCCACATGCTCAGCATCCTGCAGCACCCGTACTGCCAGGTGAACCCCCGGAACTGCCAGTTCTACGTCACCGGCCCGCTGACAGGGCTGGGGTTGCGGGTGAAGATGGCCGCCTTCGGGGGGCTGGTGCTGGCCTCCCCGGTCATCTTGTGGCAGCTGTGGCGGTTCATCACCCCCGGGCTGCGGTCCAGCGAGAAGAAGTACGCCGTCCCCTTCGTGGTGGCCTCCATCGTGCTGTTCCTGGGCGGCTGCGCCGTGGCCTACTTCATCTTCCCCCACGCCCTGCAGTTCTTGAAGTCCGCCGGCGGCCCCAGCCTGAAGCTGATCTACAGCCCCAACAACTACCTGACCCTGATCCTGTTGATGATGGCCCTGTTCGGGATCACCTTCGAGTTCCCGGTGGTGCTGGTGGCCCTGGAGCTGGCCCACGTGGTCAGCTCCCGGGCCCTGCTGGCGCACTGGCGGTGGGCCGTCATCGGCATCACGGTGGTGGCCGGGGTGTTCACGCCCAGCTCCGACCCGTTCTCCATGCTGGCCCTGGCGGGTCCGCTGGTGGTGTTCTACTTCGCCGCCATCGGCATCGGGAAGCTGTTCCACCGTTGAGGGCCCGGTACCTGGCCGGCCTGCCGTTCCCAGCCGATCCGTTCCAGCTGGAGGCCATGGACGCCCTGGACCGCGGGCACTCGGTGCTGGTGTCGGCCCCGACCGGGTCCGGCAAGACGTTGGTGGCCGCCTACGGGGTGGCCCGGGCGGTGGCGGCGGGCGGCAAGGCGTTCTACACCACGCCGTTGAAGGCGCTGTCGAACCAGAAGTTCGCCGAGCTGGCCGCCGAGCACGGGGCCGACCAGGTGGGCCTCTTGACCGGGGACACCGCCATCCGGCCGGAGGCGCCGATCGTGGTGATGACCACCGAGGTGCTCCGCAACATGCTGCTGGCCGGCTCCGACCTGCTGGCCGGGCTGCGGACGGTGGTGCTGGACGAGGTGCATTACCTGCAGGACCCGTACCGGGGGGCGGTGTGGGAAGAGGTGCTGGTGCTGTGCCCGGCCGACGTGGCGTTCATCTGCCTGTCGGCCACCGTCGCCAACGCCCGGGAGCTGGGGCAGTGGCTGCGGTCGGTCCGCGGCCCCACCGAGGTGGTGGTGGAGCGACGCCGGCCGGTGGTCCTCCGGCACCACCTGGCGGTGCACCACCGGTCCGGCGACACCCAGCTGCTGCCGCTGCTAGTGGACGGCCGGGCCACCGCCGAGGTGGTCCGGCTGGACCAGGCCACCGAGCGGCTGAGCCGGATCAGGACGCCGCAGCACTGGCGGCAGCGGCCGCGGCTGCCGTTCCGCACTCCCCGGCGAACCGAGCTGGTCGAGCTGTTGGACGACCACGACCTGCTGCCGGTCATCGTGTTCATCTTCAGCCGGGCCGCCTGCGACGAGGCCGTCAAACAGTGCCTGCGGGACGGCGTCCGGCTGACCGACCACCGCCAGCGGGTGGCCATCCGGCAGGTGGCCGAGGCCCACGTGGCCTCCCTGGCCGACGACGACCTGGAGGTACTGGGGTTCGTGGAGTGGCTGGAGGGGCTGGAGGCCGGCGTGGCGGCCCACCACGCCGGCCTGGTGCCGGCCTACCGGGAGGCCGTGGAGGCCTGCTTCGCCGCCGGGCTGCTGCAGGTGGTGTTCGCCACCGAGA
>CAYVPF010000460.1:0-1903 GCA_964453355.1 uncultured Acidimicrobiaceae bacterium
CCGAGCTGCAGCCGCCCGCCCGAGATGAGATCGGCGGCGCCGGCATCCTCGGCCATGTAGAGCGGGTTCTCGTAGCGCATGTCGATCACGCCGGTCCCGATCTCGATGGAGGTGGTCCTGGCCCCGACGGCCGCCAACAGCGGAAACGGCGAGGAGAGCTGGTTGGCGAAGTGGTGCACCCGGAAGTACGCCCCATCCGCACCGAGCTCCTCGGCGGCGACGGCAAGATCTATGGACTGCAGCAGGGCATCCGAGGCCGAACGGGTCTGCGAGTGCGGCGAGGGAGCCCAGTGGCCAAACGACAAGAACCCAATACGCTTCATAGCCGTGACAACGCCCCGCCGGCCGTCATTGTTCCTCGTCAGGTGCGAGTCACGGGGGCCTCGTAGGCCCAGGCTGACAGTCCTAGTGGGACGAGCTGGATGACCAATCGATGAGGGGCGGCCGGACGGCTGCGCACAGGGGGTTGCCCTTGGGATCGGTCAACGAAAGCCGCGCTACCAGGGTGCCCAGGTCGGCTGCGCTCTTCAGCACCGCCTGGGGGATGCCGTCGAACATGAGCTTGGCTCGACGGAACATCGTGAAGGTGCCGTCGTCATCGACGACGCCCCAGTTGAGGTAGATGAACCGGCCACCGGGAGGTCCCTGGACGTAGGGGCCCTTCACGTCGATGCCTGAAGCGGTCTCCACCGCGGAGCATTCGACAAGCCACGTGGCCGACGGAGCATCGCCGGGGACCAGGCCGAGCAGCTCGTCAGGTCGGTTCTTTCGCTGGACGCCGACGTGATTGTTCTGGTGACCCCCTGGGCGCTCCGGGCTGGGACCACACGCCAATCCGGGGAGGTCGGTTCCTTCGATCCGGATCTGCACTTCGTCAGTATGGCGCCTTGGGGCCGAGCCAAGTCCTTGACCCAGGTGCTTGGGCTCCCCCTGCCGTTCCCAGAATACATGAGGGTGGGGGTCTTGTGGCAAGGACCTCTGGTGTGCTGACAATGCACGCCATGACGGGTAGCGAGGTGCTGGACTTCCAGGAGATCGACCAGACGCAGGCCGCGCTCGTGGGTGGCAAGGGGGCCAACCTGGGCGAGCTTTGGCGGATCGAAGGCCTCCGGGTACCGGCAGGGTTCTGTGTGACGACGGAGGCTTTCGGGCGGATCATGGCGGCCGTGCCGTCGATCGACGAACGGCTCGAGCGGCTGTCGTGCCTGAGCTCGGACGACCGTGAGGCGATCCGCACGGTCAGCGCCGAGATCCGCCGGGCCATCGAAGGGGTCGCCATCCCCGACGATCTGGGGGCAGCGATCACCCGCTCGGTCGCCCGGATCGGCGGGCACGCCGCCTACGCCGTCCGATCCAGCGCGACGGCGGAGGACCTGCCGACGGCCTCCTTTGCCGGCCAGCAGGACACGTACCTGAACGTCGTGGGGTCGGCGGCGGTCCTCCAGTACGTCAGCCGGTGCTGGGCCTCCCTGTTCACCGAGCGGGCCGTCACCTACCGCCTGCGGAACGGCTTCGACCACCGGTTGGTCCACATGGCCGTGGTCGTGCAGCAGATGGTCTTCCCGCAGGCGGCCGGCGTCCTGTTCACGGCCGATCCCGTCACGTCCAACCGGAAGGTCGTTTCCGTGGAGGCCAGTTTCGGCCTCGGCGAGGCCCTGGTCTCCGGCCGCGTGAACCCGGATGTCTACCAGGTGCGCGGTGGCGAGATCGTTGCCAGGGCCATCGCCGCGAAGCAGCTCGCCGTCCACGCCTCGCCTGGAGGCGGAACGCAGGAACTGGCGACCGAGCCGGACCGTCAGACCCGCCCGGCACTGACCGAGGCACAGGTCATACAGCTGGCGCAGCTGGGCCGGCGGATCGAAGCGCACTTCGGCCACCCCCAGGACATCGAATGGTGCCTGGT
>CAYVPF010000461.1:0-1894 GCA_964453355.1 uncultured Acidimicrobiaceae bacterium
GGCCAGCAGGGCCCGGGCCGCCGGCGGCGGCAGTCTCGGGTCCAGCGGGGCGGCGGCATCGCCGGTGTCCCATACGGCGTGCAGGGCGTCGACGAAACCCCGCCCACCAGGGAGGTCGATGGCGACGAGCTCGGGCATCCGCCGGTAGCGTAGGTCGCCATGAGCGACCGCAGCACGGGACCGTCGGAGCCCCCGGTGTCGGCCACCAGCGGCCGTCGGTGAGCGGTCCGCCGGACCAGGCCGCCGCCCCGACCCCGCCCCCGCCCCCCGGGCCGGTGAAGCGCTGGGTGTTGGGGGCCCGCCCGCGAACCCTGGCGGCCGCCGCCGTGCCGGTGGTGGTGGGGACGGCCTGCGGCTGGTGGTTCCAGAGCCCCTCGGCCCACGAGATCGGGGGACGGTCGGCCTGGGTGGCCTTCGCACCGTTAGCCCGGCCGGCGGAGGTCGTGCATGTCTCGTCCAACTGGCTCTTCGCTGCCGTCGTCGACGGTCCGGACCGGGTGATCTGGTGGCGGGCGATCTGCGCCCTGGTGGTGGCCCTGGCCATCCAGGTGGGGACCAACTACGCCAACGACTACTCCGACGGGATCCGGGGGACCGACGAACGGCGGGTGGGGCCGGTCCGGCTGGTGGCTTCCGGCTTGGCGTCACCGGGTGCGGTGAAGCGGGCGGCGTACCTGTCGTTCCTGGTGGCCGCAGCGGCCGGGCTGGGCCTGGCGGCGGCCACCACCTGGTGGTTGGTGCCCATCGGGGCGGTCTGCTTTGCCGCCGGCTGGCTGTACACCGGCGGCCCCAAGCCGTATGGCTACCTGGGCCTGGGGGAGCTGTTCGTGTTCCTGTTCTTCGGCGTGGTGGCCACGGTTGGGTCCTCGTACGTGCAGTTCGGCCACCTGTCGCCGCCGTCGTTCCCGGCCTTCCATCCGCCGTTCTCGACCTACTACGAGCTCCTCCTGCCACTGTGGACGGCCATCTCGGTCGGCTTGCTGGCCACCGCCCTGCTGGAGGCCAACAACCTGCGGGACATCGCCGGGGACGTGGTGGCCGGGAAGAAGACGCTGGCGGTCCGGCTGGGTCGGCACCGGGCTGGGTGGCTCTACGTCGGCTCCATGGTCGGGGTGGCCGTCGGCATCGTGCTGGTCGGGCTGGTGCGGCCGTGGGCGTTCCTGGCCCTCTTGGGCCTGCCGCTGGCGATACCGCCGTGCCGGCTGGCCCTTTCGGAGGCCGAGGGCCGAGACCTGTTGCCCATGCTGGGGGCCACCGGGCGGCTGCAGCTGGTGGTCGGGGCGCTATTGACCCTGGGGATCCTGCTGTGAGGTCGTCAGCCCCGGCCCGATCGGCCCTAGCCCAAGAACTGGCGGACCAGCCGGGCGGTCAGGGCCGGCTGCTGCAGGTGGGCGGCGTGGCCGGCTCCGGGGACCAAGGACAGCACGGCGTCCGGCAGGCCGGCCACCAGCCGGCGGCCGAGGGCGGCGAACCGCAGGTCGGTGGCCCCGACCACCACCAGCGTCGGGGTGGTCACGGCGGACAGCCGGTCCCACAGCGGGGCCTGCGTGCCGGCACCGGCCAGCCGCAGGCTGGAGGCCAGGCCGCCGGCGGTGTTGCGGCGCCGCTCGGCCGGGGCCGGTGTGACCAGGCCGGCGAACATGGGGGCGGCCAGCCACCGGCGGACGAACCCGTCGACGTCGCCGGACGACGCCAGCCCGTCGGCCAGGGCGTCGTCGCGCCGGCGGCGGTCGGCCCGGACGTCGGGATCGTCGATGCCGGCGGTGCCGCCGATCAGGACCAGCCGGCGGACCAGGTCCGGCCGACCCAGGGCGGCGTGCAGGGCGAAGCGGGCCCCGAGGGAGTAGCCGACGAGGTCGAACGGCGCGCTGCCGCTTTCGGTGGCGCCCCCGAC
>CAYVPF010000462.1:0-1883 GCA_964453355.1 uncultured Acidimicrobiaceae bacterium
ACCCATCGACCCGTAGTAGCCGGCGTCCCCGAAGGCGAAGACACCGCCGTCGGCGGCCACCTCCCAGTACCCCTGGCCGTCGGGGGTCGGGGCGATGCCCACCACCGGGGCGTTGAGCCGGGTGCCACCCATCGACCCGTAGTAGCCGGCGTCCCCGAAGGCGAAGACACCGCCGTCGGCGCCGGCCAGCCGGTACCCACCGGACGTGAGGGAGAGCCCGTAGCCGGCCGGGTAGAGGACCTGGCTGGACGGCGCCGGTTGGGTGATGGTGACCGGCAGCCGGCCGGTGGCCGGGACGGCGCCGAACAGCACGGTGACGAGGGCGTTCACGGACACTGTCTGGAGGTCGTAGGTGGCCACGAAGGTGGGGGCGTTCTGGAAGTAGGCGATGTCGTAGGGAGTCCCCAGCGCCGCCACGACCACCGGGGTCCCGGTGGCCAGGAGGGCCTCCACCAGTGTCACCTGCAGCTTCTGGCCGGCTGTGTTCCCTGTCCAGGCGTTGTAGGTGCTGACGACGACCAGCTGGTCCTCCCGGGCCGCCGCCACCGCCTGGGCGATCTGTGTGGCTGTCGGTGTGAAGCCGGTGGCGATCACCTGGGGGTCGAGGCCCCGGGCCGTCAGGTCACCGGCCATCGACGTCAAGGCCGGTGTCCAGACGCCGGTCACCAGCACCTTGGTCCCGGGGGCCGGGTTCAGGGGCAGGACGTCGTCGTCGTTCTTCACCACGGTGACGGACTGCTGGGCCACCTGTTGGGCCAGGGCCAGGTGACTGGGGAGGCCGACCACGTTGCCGACGTCGGCCACGTTGGTGAACGGGTTGACGGCGAGGCCCAGCTTCCACTTGAGCGACAGCACCCGGACCACCGACTGGTCGATCCGTGTGACGCTGATCTGGCCTGTGTCCACGGCCTTCAGCACGGCGTCGTAGCCGGCGACGAAGTCCTGGGCGCTGGCGGTGCCGGGTTGCAGGGCGTAGAGCAGCTCGTCCTCGCCGGCGTCGACGGCCATGACGGCAGCTGTGCCGGGTGGGTAGGCGCTGAGGGCCTGGGCGTTCATGGCGTCGGAGATGATCAGGCCCTGGTAGCCGAGCTGGTCGCGCAGCAGCCCGGTGACGAAGGTGGGGCTGAGGCTGGACGGCAGGCCGGACGGGTCGACGTTGGGCATGACGATGTGGGTCACCATGATCTGGTCGACCCCGGCCTTGATGGCCGCGGCGAACGACGGGAAGTTTGTGGCCTCCAGCTGGGCCAGGGTCTGGTCGGAGGTGGTGACGCCGGTGTCGGGGTCGGTGCTGGTGTCGCCGAGGCCCGGGAAGTGCTTGGCGGTGGCGGCCACCGTTCCGGGGCCCTGGTAGCCGTCGATCGCCGCGGTGGCGAAGGCCGACACCGCCGCCGGCTGGTCGCCGAAGGAGCGGGGCCCGTCGGCCGTGTTCAGCGGGTTGGTGTTGACGTCCACCACCGGGGCGTTGTCGACGTTGATGCCCATGGCCCGCAGCTCTTGGCCGGTGACGGCCGCCGCCTGGTTGGCCAAGCTGGTGCTCCCGGTGGCGCCGAGGGCCATGTTGCCGGGGAAGACGGTGGCTGGGGACCCGATCCGGGTGACCACCCCCTCCTCCTGGTCGGTGCTGATGAGGGTGGGCACCGCCAGCGGCTGGCCGGCCGCCGCCTGCTGGATCCCGTTCGACAGCTGGGCCACCGTGGTCGGGTTTGTCAGGCCGTTGGACCAGTCGAAGTAGATGATGCCGCCGGGGTGATAGGTGTCGACGAGGTCGCTGATGGTCGACACGCTCGGCCCGTACAGCGCCTGGTTGGCGGCCACGTCGGTCGGTGTGGTGTCTGTGGCCGTGGTGCCGTAGCCGTTGACGACGAAGAGCTGCCCCACCT
>CAYVPF010000463.1:0-1882 GCA_964453355.1 uncultured Acidimicrobiaceae bacterium
CTTCCAGCCCTCAGTAGGCCACCCCGCCACCGGCCGGGGTGGTCGTCGTCGTGGTGGGCGGTGGCGGAGGCGTGGTGGTCGGCGGCGACGTGGGCGGCGGCGACGTGGTCGTCGGCGAGGTGGCCGGCGGCGACGTGGGCGGGGTCGTGGGCGGCGAGGTGGCCGGCGGCGACGTGGGCGGCGGGGCGGTCGACGGGGTGGTCGTCGCCGAGCGGGCCGGGGCCGTCGTGGTGGCACCAGGCGAGGTGGCCGTCGAGGACGGTGGCGAGGTGGCCGTCGAGCGGCCGCCGGTCACCGGTGCCGTCGTCGGGGATGACGACGGTGCCTGGCCCGGAGCCGACGTCGACGGGGTGGTCGTCGTCCCGTTGGCCGGGCCCGTGGCTCCGGCCGCTCCCGCCGGATGGCGGCCATTGGGGGTGGCCGCGAACCAGGTGCCTTCCAACCCCTCGCCGGTGGCCTGCCCGGCCCGCTGGTCGCCGGCATACCGGTACAGCGGGCGGTGGCGCGCCGTCAGTTGCAGCCGGCCCCCCGGCCGGCGGACCGTGCCCAGGCCGGTCACGGCCTTGGTGGCGGCCACCCGCGTGACCCCCTTGGGCAGCAGGTACGGCGGCCAGGTCTTGGCGCAGCTGCCAGTGCAGGTGGAACGGCCGGAGCCGTCGGCGGTGGTCACGTACAGGGTCCGGCCCTGGCGGTCGACCAGCACGGCGCCCAGACCACCGACGTTCCGTACCGTGACCTCCGGGCCCGCGGCCTTTACCGCCTGGTGGCTGCTCCCGGCATGGTGGCCGGTCGTTGCGGCCGAGGCCGCGGGTGGGGCGAACAGCAGCGCCACCCCGGCGGCCAGGGCGGCGCAGCCGGCCAGGGCCGGGACCCAGGTCCCCCACGGACGGGGGTGGTGCATCCGGTCGACGATCTCAGCCACGGCGGTCCTCGCTCCTTCGGTGGTCTCATCCATCCGAAGGGAACTACGGCCGAAGGCGGCCCCTGGATCAACCGGAGCCGAATTAGCTGGGGGACAGAATGAACCGGTCCACGGCGTTGGCGAACCCTTCGTCGTCGTTGGTGGTGGTCACCCGGCGGGCCGCCCGCTGGACCTCCGCCGAGGCGTTGCCCATGGCGATGCTGAGGCCGGAGTGGGCGAACATGAGGACGTCGTTGGGCATGTCGCCGATGGTGGCGATCTGGGCGGACGGGATGCCGAAGCGTTCGGACAGGTACCTGACCACCCCACCCTTGTTGGCGTCGGGGTGCGTCACGTCCAGGTAGTACGGCTGCGACTGGGCCGCCGACACCCGGTCGCCGAACTGCTCTCGAGCCGCCGTCGTGGCCCGCGCCATGGCCTCGGCGTCGTCGCTGACCCCCACCACCTTGGCCACGCCGTCGGTCAACCCGTCGAAGTCCGCCACCACCGTCGGGGGGAACTGCACGGTCCGCGCCTCCCGGTCCACGTGCGGACCGGCCGGGTCCCGCACGTACCAGTCGGCGCCCCGGTAGATCCAGCTGTCCAGCCCGGCCTTCGCCATGAGGTCCAGCACCGGCTGGACCAGGTCGGCCGGCACGACCTTCTGCTCCAGCACCGTCAGGTCGTCTGGCGCCACGATCAGGCCACCGTTGAAAGCGGCAATGGGCGTGGTCAGAGCCAACGGCTCGACCAGCATCGCCATACCCCGGGGCGGCCGGCCGCTCGTGACGGCGAACAGCACCCCGGCATCGGCCAACCGGTGGACGACCGCCACGGACCGATCGGTCAGGGCCTTCTCCGAGGTCACCAGGGTCCCGTCCACGTCGGCCAGCAGCAACCGGGTGGCGGGCCCACCGTCGTCACCCGGTGAAGTCACGGACCAACAGTAGGGCACCGTCCCGGCCGCCGCTCGGCCCGGCC
>CAYVPF010000464.1:0-1882 GCA_964453355.1 uncultured Acidimicrobiaceae bacterium
CGGCCCCCAGAACCGCCACGCGCTTGTCGTCGGCCATCCGCCCTGCGCTACCTCTTCTCCCCCCGCAGCGTTTTCTCCACCGGCGGCCGCTCCGTCGACCGGCCGCCACTTCCACACCAGGTACTGGTGGTCGTCGTCCTCGTACAGGGTGTCCAGCACCAGCTCCACCCGGTCGCCCACCGACAGGTCGTGGACCGACACCCCGGGGACCACCTGGCCCATCACCACCATCTTCTCGTCGGCCAGCTCCACGGCGGCCAGGGCGAACGGCACGTACGGGTCGGCGGCCACGTACGGTGGCGGCGGCTGGTACCGGGCGTCGGTGTACGACCAGATCCGGCCCTGCCGGGACAGCTCCACCTGCTCGAACTCGGTGCCGTCACATTTGGGGTTGCGGCAGAACGACTGCTCGGCCGGGAAGGCGTAGGTGCCACAGGTCGTGCACCGGCTGCCCAACAGCGCCGGGGCCGCCTCGTCCATGGTGAACCAGCCGTCCAGTGCCGGGACCCGCTCTTTCGTGCCGCCGCCGGCGGTTCCGTTCTCACCCATGCGGCCATTGTTGCCCAGGCCCCGGCGGTGTGCCAGATTCTGCCCCGGATGGACCTCACTTTTACCCCCGCACAGCAGTCGTTCCGCGCCGAGCTCCGCGCCTGGCTGGACGTCCACGTCCCGGAGCCGGGCAGCCTGGCCTCCCTGGACACCGCCGTCGGCTTCGAGCAGCACCGGCAGTGGGAGCACACCATGGCCGCCGACCGGTGGACCGTGGTCAACTGGCCGGCCGAGTACGGCGGCCGTGACCTCGGCATCTTCGAGTGGCTGATCTTCGAGGAGGAGTACTACCGGGCGCAGGCCCCGAAGCGGGTGAGCCAGAACGGCATCTTCCTCCTGGCCCCCACCCTGCTGGACTTCGGCACGCCGGAGCAGAAGGCCCGGTTCCTGCCGCCGATGGCCTCGGGGGACGAGATCTGGTGCCAGGGCTGGTCCGAGCCGGACGCCGGCAGCGACCTGGCCGGCATCCGCAGCCGGGCCGTCCGAGCCGAGGGTGGCGGACCCGACGGTGGCGACGGCTGGCGGCTGACCGGCCAGAAGACCTGGTCCTCCCGGGGGGCCTTCGCCGAGTGGTGCTTCGGCATCTTCCGCACCGACCCCGACGCCGAACGGCACCGCGGCCTCACCTACTTCCTCATCCCCATGGCCGCCGACGGGATCACGGTGCGGCCGATCCCGCAGCTGGACGGCGAGACCGGGTTCGCCGAGATCTTCTTCGAGGACGTGTTCGTCCCCGACGACCAGGTGCTCGGCGGGGTGGGCGACGGCTGGAAGGTGGCCATGTCCACGGCCGGCAGCGAGCGCGGGCTGAGCCTGCGCAGCCCGGCCCGGTACACCGAGGCCGCCAACCGGCTGGTGGAACTGTTCGACCAAAAGGGCCGGCCCGACGGCCGGATCGCCGACGAGGTGGCCCAGGCCTACGTCAACGCCCAGGCCTACAACCTGGGTACCTACTGGATGGCGTCCCGGGCCGTCGACGGGCACCCGGTGGGGGCCGAGGCCAGCTGCAACAAGATCTTCTGGTCGGAGACCGACCTGGCCATCCACACCGCCGGCCTGTCCATGCTGGGGCCCGACGCCGAGCTGCTGGAGCCCGATCCCCACGCCACCGGCGGCTTCGCCCCGGGACCGTGGCTGGACGGCTACCTGTTCGCCCTGGCCGGACCCATCTACGCCGGCACCAACGAGATCCAGCGCAACGTGGTGGCCGAGCGCCTGCTCGGGCTGCCGCGGGGCTGACCGGCGGAGAGGGAGCAGGATGCGGTTCGCGTTCACCGAGCAGCAGTTGGAGCTGCGGTCGGCCGTCCGGCAGGTGCTCGAGCGGGAGTGCACC
>CAYVPF010000465.1:0-1831 GCA_964453355.1 uncultured Acidimicrobiaceae bacterium
CCCTGGGCGCCCCCGTGCCGGCCTGGCTCGACGTCGTGCTCATGCCCTCATTGTACCGACCGCCGCCGGCCACACCGTTCCGGTCTTGCCGTTCCAGCCGGGCCGCTCCCGCCGGACCGGGGGGCCGTTGACGAAGAATTTCCTCCCCTTCCCGTCAACCCCTCGGGGCGGCCAGTTAACATGTTGGAAACAGTTCCCAAGGAGAAACAATGTTTCACAACCTGCTTCTCGCCGTCGACGGGGTCGAGCCGGACCAGATCGGGACCAGCGTGGCCATCGCCCTGGCCCGCCAGCACACAGCCGCCGTCCACGTGGTCCACGTCAACCAGTACCTCCTCGGCGGCCGGGGGCTCACCGCCGAGACCCCCGAAGAGGCAGCCGACGTGGTCCGCACCGCGGTCGCCGAGCTGCAGGCGGCCGGCATCCGGGCCACCGGCTCGGTGCGCCGGGCCACCTGCTTCGGGGTGGCGGCCGCCATCGTGGACACCGCCCACCACCGGCCCGCCGACGCCATCGTCCTCGGCTCCCACCGCCGCCGCGGCCTCCGCCGTCTACGCAGCCAGGGCATCCGCGAGCGCGTCACCCGGCTGACGGCCGTTCCGGTGCTGACGGCGCCGGCCCCGCTGGTGGTCACCCACCTCCCGGTGCGTCCCCACCGCGTCCCCTCGCACTCCGGCCCGGCCGCCATGTCCCGCTGACCTGGAGACCCCGCTGACGGTCGTCGAGGCCTCAGCCCCGGTCGTCGAACACGGTGATCGACAAGAACTGGATCGGCAGCTTGACCAGCATGATGGGTCCGTGGGGGATGTCGCCCTCGAACTGCAGCGTGTCCCCCAGCTCCATTCGGTAGTGCTGCTTCCCGTAGCAGTAGTCCATGACCCCGTCCAGCATGTACAGCATCTCGACCCCGGTGTGCTGGAACAGCGGGAACACCTCGGTCTCCTCGCTGAGGGACACCAGCAACGGCTCGAACCGCTTCCTCGGCCCCCGCAGGCTGCCCAGCAGCTCGTAGCTGTGGCCGGCCCGGGTGCCCTTGCGCACGATCTCCGGCCCGCTGCCGGCCTTCACGAACACCGCGTCCCGCTCCTCGGCCAGACCCCGGAACAGCGACGTCACCGGCATGTCGAGGGCCGACGCCAACCGCTCCAGCGTGGCCAGGCTCGGCGACGTCTGCGCGTTCTCGATCTTCGACAGCATCCCCTTCGAGATCCCCGACCGATCGGCCAGCTGGCCGACGTTCAGGCCGATCTCCAGGCGGCGGGCCCGGACGTGGTGGGCGATCACCCATCCCAGCTGCCCGCTGCCCCCCTCCTCCGGCACGTCGGGCTCCGGGGCGACGGCGATGCGGGCCACCGGGCCCGGGCTACTGGTCCGGGTCCGCTGCCGGGGGGCGGCGGCCGGAGCGGCCGAGGTGCGGGCCCGGGCCGACCCCTTGACGGCCCGGGCGGCCTTCTGGTCCCCCTTGCCGTCCGGCACGGCGGCAGGCTTGGCGGCACGGCTGGGGGTCACGACCGCTCAATATATGCCCCCTACGCCGCGGCAACCCCGATGCCCACTACCGGGGCGTTCAGGTGCTGGCCGCCCATGGACCCGTCGAAGGTGGCCGCCCCGAAGGCGAAGATGCCGCCGTCGGCGCCCACCTCCCAGTAGCCGTTGCCTGTCGGGGTGGTGGTGATGCCGACCACGGGGGAGCTCAGGTGCTTCCCGCCCATGGACCCGTCGAAGGTGGCGTTCCCGAAGGCGAAGATGCCGCCGTCGGCGCCCACCTCCCAGTAACCGTTGCCTGTCGGGGTGGTGGTGATGCCGACCACGGGGGAGCTCAGGTGCTTCC
>CAYVPF010000466.1:0-1826 GCA_964453355.1 uncultured Acidimicrobiaceae bacterium
CTACCTCCTGGAGCAGTCCGGGGCGCCCCGGTACAAGTCGCAGGCCTTCCGCCGGGCGGCCGAGGTGGTCCAGCCCCTGGACCCGGCCGAGGTGGCCGCCCTGGCCGATGCCGGGACGCTCACCCGGTTGGACGGCATCGGGGCGTCCACGGCCAAGGTGATCACCGAGGCCCTGCGGGGCGATACCCCCCAGTACCTGGACGAGCTGCAACGGGACGGAGGAGCGGCCGCGGCGGTCGGCACCGGGTCGGGCGGCGCAGCCGGCCGGCGGGAAGCGGACACCCCGATGGCACTGGCCGAGGCCGAGGCGATCGTCCCGGAGGCAGCGGCCCTGCGGGCGCTGCTCCAGGGGGACTGCCACAGCCACTCACTGTGGTCCGACGGCGGGGCGTCGGTCCGGGACATGGCCGAGGCCGCCCGGGACCTTGGCCACGCCTACCTGGTGATGACCGACCACAGCCCCCGGCTGACGGTGGCCCACGGCCTCGACGCCGACCGGCTGCGCCAGCAGCTGGGCGAGATCGCCGCCCTCAACGACGACCTGGCCCCGTTCCGCATCTTGACCGGCATCGAGGTGGACATCCTGGCCGACGGCGCCCTCGACCAGACCGACGAGCTGCTGGACGAGCTGGACCTGGTGGTGGCCAGCGCTCACTCCAAGCTGCGGATGGACGCCGCCGAGATGACCGGGCGGCTGGTGGCGGCGGTCGAGAGCCCGCACACCGACGTCCTCGGCCACTGCACCGGTCGGCTCATCGTCGGCACCGGCCGGCCGCCGTCCACCTTCGACGGCGACGCCGTCTTCGCCGCCTGCGCCCGCACCGGCACCGCCGTGGAGATCAACTCCCGCCCGGAACGCCGGGACCCGCCACACGACCTGCTGCAGCTGGCCGTGGCCAAGGGGTGCCTGTTCAGCATCGACACCGACGCCCATGCCCCCGGCCAGCTCACCTGGCAGGGCCTCGGGTGCAACCAGGCCGTGGCCGCCGGCGTCCCGGCCGACCGGGTGGTCAACACCTGGCCGCTGGACCGCCTCCTGGAGTGGACCCGGCGCTGAAAAGCTACTGATCAGGGTGGGTGCAGAGGAGCGTGCTCACCGCGGTCGTTCCGGCCGACCGTTGTGTAGGTGTGGCGTCCCCGCGTAGCCTTGAAGCCATGGCCGTCAGGACCGGAGAGAGGGTTGGAGCTGGGGCCTCCCGGCTCGACGGGTTGGCCACCGGCGGAGCCTTCACCTGGGACGACCTGCAAACCATGCCCGAGGACCGGTTCCGCTGGGAGCTGGTCGACGGGCAACCACGGCCGGCTGCACCGGGTGGGGGTGTGCTCGTCGTTCAGCACCGCCCGCCGGGCCGAGCTGTTGGACGAGCTGGCCCCGTTGCTGCTCCCGGCGGACTAGCCGCACCTATGGCTGGCCGATCCGGCCGACCGTGGCGACGGGGCCCCGTCGGACGCCCCGAACCGGTGGTCCCAGGACCGGGACCCGTCATCGTGCACCTACGACCAGCGAACTTTAAGTAGCGTCCGGTCACCGGCCCGCTGGCCCTGCTCCAACCGACCGTGGGCCCACCGCCACACCGCACGGCTGGACCGTCTCCTTCTTGCCCGAGGCCGCCGAAGCCGTCACCGCCGTCCTGGCAGCTGTCGCCCGCCAGGAGGTGCCGTCACCTTCCGCGGCCGGGACGGGGCGGTCCACGAGGGCGTCCCCGTCGCCCCCTCGGCGGCCTGGTCCGCTGCCTTCGCTGGGACGCCGACGGCGGGGTGCTGTCGGACGAGCTGTTCACCCTGACCGTCCGGGAGATCGCCGGTGTCCAGGTCTGGTGAGTGCC
>CAYVPF010000467.1:0-1601 GCA_964453355.1 uncultured Acidimicrobiaceae bacterium
CTCCGGAGGCGCCAGCCGGTCGAGCCGGGACCGGATGACCGTCTGCAGGCGCCGGCCGGCGGCCACCGGGCCGCGCCAGGTCCAGACGCCCTCACGGACGGCCAGGGCTCCGCCGTCGAGCCCGTCCTGGACCAGGTTGGCGAGCAGGAGGGGGATCCCCTGGCTGGCATCCCGGAGGGTGGCCTCGGTGATGGGGTCGACATCGCCGCCGAGTGCCGCCTGCAACAGCCGGCCTGCCGCCTCCTCGTCGAGTGGTCCGAGGTGCAGCCGGCGGAGGACTCCCGTCTGGCCCAGGGCGTCCAGGGCCGCTGGGAGGTGGCCACCGGTGGAACGGACGGTCGCCACCAGCCGGATCCGGTCGTCGACCACCAGCTGTTGCACCAGGGCCAGGCTGGCCGCGTCCAGGTGGTCGGCGTCGTCCAGCACCAGCACGGCCATCCCGTCGCCCACCCGGTCCGCCAGGCTGCGGACCAGGGTGGCGGCGACGGCCGTCGGGGCGTCGTCGGGGCCGACGTCGGCCAGGCCGGCCAGCAGGTGGACCAGCCCTCCGAAAGGCACCTGCTCCAGCGCCGCCGCGCCCACGGCCCGGAGGACCACGGTCGGCCTGCCGTCTTGCATCCGGAGGGCCACGACCCGCCGGACCGACTCGGCCGCCAGGCGGCTCTTGCCCACCCCCCGGGCCCCGGTGACCACCGCTCCCGACGGCCCGGGGGCGAGCAGGGCCTCGGTGAGCTGATCGGTCTCGTCGCCCCGCCCGGTGTACGGCCAGTCGATCGGGCGGGGGGGTGCAACGGACATGAAGGCCTCGGTGGCCCGATGCTACCCGGGGGCCAAGAACGCGTAATCACCACGCGGGACAGGGAGGAGCGGCCGTTGTAAAAGGCCTGCAGTGCCACGTCGTCGCCTCCGTCTCCCGGGTCTCGGGGCCTCCCTCCTCTGCGCCGCGGTCGTCGCCGCCGTCGTGGTGCCCGAGGTCGCGCCGGTCGCCCCGGCCACGACGGCGGCCCCGGCCTCCGCCCTGAGCGCCACATCGTCGTTGCCCCCCGGCTGCACCACGACAGGGGCCACGGTCACCTGCGTCTACACAAGCACCGGGACAAACCACGAGACAGAGACCAGTACCTCCCTGGCCGTGCCGACGGGGGTCCAGACGGTCCACATCCAGGTGAACGGGGCCATCGGCGGGGGCGGAGACCACGGCAACGGGGCCGTCGTCTCCGGGACAGTCGCCATGACACGGGTGGTGGCCGGGACCGACAGCCGGACACTGACGGTCGTCGCCGGTGGGAACGGCAAGGGAACAACAACAGGGGGCACAGGTGGCAGCCCCGGGGGCGGCTACGGCGCGGCCGGCCACCAGCACGGCTCGGGCGGTGGCGGCTGGAGCGGTGTCGAGGTCACCGGGACGACAACCGTCCTGGCCATCGCCGGGGCCGGGGGTGGTACCGGTGGGTACGGGACAGGCCGCTCCCCGACCCAGGCGGGCAGCGGGGGGCAGTCGGGCGGCGGCGGCACACGCGGTGACCAGACGATCTGCAAGGCCGGCGGCAGTGGGGGCGGCGGGGCGAGCCAAGGGGGGGCGGGCGGCGACCTAAGTGCTG
>CAYVPF010000467.1:1611-1821 GCA_964453355.1 uncultured Acidimicrobiaceae bacterium
TGGGGGCGGGGGGGCTCCAATGGGGGGGGGGGGGGGGGGCGGCGGCGGCAACGGCTGCTCCTCCGGGTTCGGAGGGACAGGCGGGTCGGGTCACAACGGAGGGAACGCCGGATCGGGGAACGGTGCCGCCCACAGCGGTGGCGGTGGCGGTGGCGGGGGCGCCGGCTGGTTCGGCGGCGGAGGTGGGGGTGGCGGCGGGACCGACGGGAG
>CAYVPF010000468.1:0-1821 GCA_964453355.1 uncultured Acidimicrobiaceae bacterium
GGGGGCGATCCGCTACCTGGTCGAAGAGGAGGCGATCACCCCGGAGGTGATCACCGCCACGTCGGCCGGTTCGATCTGTGCCGCCGTCCTGGCCCAGGCCCGGACGCACCAGGAGCTGGTGGCGCGGGCCCGGGAGCTGCACGACGACCTGCTGGCCATGACCCACAGCGACCTGCTGTTCGGGAAGCAGCCGTGGCTGGGCGCCCTGGACGGCACCCCCCTGGGACGGGCGGTGAACCGGCTCGTCATCGACCGGAGCCGGCCGCCGCTGCCCGGGGAACCGGTGGCCCCGGACGAAACGGCGGTGGCCGCGGCCGACCGGGCCGCCAGGCGCCGCCGCCGGGTGCAGGTGGTGGCCCACATGGGCCGGTCGCTTCCCCACCTGCTCCGGGCCCGGAAGAGCCTGCGGGGAAACGCCGGGTCCCTCCTCACGCTGGAGCCCCTGGCCAAGGCCCTGCGGGATGGTGGGCCGACCGGCATCCGGCCGGTGGACCCGGCGTTGATCGGCCGGCCGGGCCTGGAGCTGCGCGTGGCCGTCGCCGCCCTCGGCGACGGGGTGCTGCGGTACGTGACCCAGGACGGTCAGATCGTGGCCTCCGACGCGGTGACCCCGGTGGCCGGGCCGGTGGACGTCCTGGAAGGGGTCCTGGCGTCGGCCAGCGTCCCCCTCCTGTTCCCGCCTCGCCCACTGGCCGGGTACGTGTACGTCGATGGCGGGGTGGCCAGGACGACAACGTCGGCGTCGTCGGTGATGACGGTGCGGCCGGCGACCGCGGTGACGGTGGCCCGCGGTCCGTTCACGGACAGCGTGATGACCCGGGTGCCCAGGCGGACCTCCCCGAACGGATACCGCTGGAGGGCCTCGGCCAGGCAGCGGGCCAGCGAGTCGTTGCCGCTCTCACAGCGCAGCGTCTCGGTCTCGTCCCAGTAGGCCGAGCCGCCGCCGGCGTTGATGGCGGCCAGGACGCCCAGGTAGCTCTGCTGCCGGGTAGGGGTGACGTTGTCGTCGGCAAAGGTGGCCTCGATGGCCTCGTCGACCAGTTGGGGGAGCTGCAACTGCTCCTTCCACGACGACAGCGGCGTGGCGTCGAGGGCGGCGGCGTGTGGCGAGGTCCAGGGCTCGTAGGGATCCACGTCCAGAGAGGGGCGGTCCAAGGTGGCCAGCGCCCGCTCCATCTCCTCGTAGATCCATTCGGCCTCGGCGGGTTCGATGCGGCGGTCGCCGAGCCAGAGCGGCGACGCCAGCCCCAGGCGCTCGAAGACGGCGTCGTCGGTGACCTGGGAGAAGCCCAAGCCGAACACCTGGGCCAGCCCGATCCAGACGGCGTGGTTGTAGCCGATGAGCTCGGCTCCGGCCTCGACGAGCCGGCCGGGGATCAGTTCGTCGATGGTCCAGACCCGACCGCCGAGCCGGTCCCCGGCTTCGTAGACGACCACCTCGTAGCCCAGGTAGGCCAGGAAGTAGCCGGTCGACAGCCCGGCGAACCCGGCGCCGACGACGATCACCTTGGCCCGCGGGCTGGTCGGCGGGGTCGGCAGCGGCTGCAGCACGTCGACCGGAAGGCGGTCCCGCAGGGTGTCCAACCGGGCTCGGGTGCTGGTGGCGGCGGCGGTCGGCGGTGGAGCGGCACCGAACCGGCGGTTGAGGGCGGTGTAGAGGGTGTGGGGCACGGGGAGCCTCCTCGGGAACGTCGGGCACGGATCCACATGTCCGAGCGCCGCCGTCGGCTCCGACCGACTGCAACTTTATCCGGGGTCGTCGTCCCGGGGTGGGGTGACCGGTGGGGGCGGCGGCGGCCAGGTGGGCGGCGGGGCCGACGG
>CAYVPF010000469.1:0-1818 GCA_964453355.1 uncultured Acidimicrobiaceae bacterium
CCTGCTGTACGGGTCGTCGGTCAGCAGGGCGTCCAGCACGGCATCGGAGACCTGGTCGGCCATCTTGTCCGGGTGGCCCTCGGTCACCGACTCCGACGTGAACGTGGTTCTCACAGCAGCTCCTTACGTATCCGCCGGGACGGCCAGCAGGCCGATCACCCTATCCAAGATGGCGGCGGCCACCGCCTGTTTGCTGGTCAGCGGCACCTCGACGGCGCCACCGGTGGCGTCCAGGATGGTCACCGCGTTGGTGTCGTGGTCGAACCCGGCCCCGGGAGCGGTGACGTCGTTGACCACCAGCAGGTCGACCCCCTTGCGGCGCAGTTTGGCCCGACCCCGCTCGACGGCGTTGCCGGTCTCGGCGGCGAACCCCACGAACACCTGCCCGGGCCGACGGGTGGCGGTCAGGCCGACGAGGATGTCAGGGGTCTGCTCCAGCAGCACCTCCGGCACCCCGTCCTCCTTGGCCAGCTTCCGCTCGGCCGGAGCCTTCGGCCGGTAGTCGGCCACGGCGGCCGCCATGACCACGACGTCGGCCGCCGCCGCCACCCGGCCGAGGGCCGCCTCCATGTCGGCCGCCGACTCCACCGGCACCACCGTCACGGCGGGGTCCACCGGCAGCGACGAGGCGGTGACCAGGGTGACCGTGGCCCCGCGGCGGGCGGCGGCGTCGGCCACGGCGTGGCCCTGCTTCCCCGAGGACCGGTTGGTGAGCACCCGGACCGGGTCCAGGGCCTCGCGGGTGCCGCCGGCGCTGACCACCACGTGGCGGCCGGCCAGGTCGGCGGGGCCCAACAACTGCAGCACCCGGCCGACGATGACGGCCGGGTCGGCCAGCCGGCCGGCCCCGACGTCGCCGCCGGCCAACCGACCGTCCTCGGGCGGCACCACCACCACGCCCCGGCGGACCAGCGTGGCCAGGTTGTCGGCCACCGCCGGGTGCTCCCACATCTCGGTGTGCATGGCCGGGCACACCACCACCGGCGCCCTGGTGGCCAGCAGGGTGGCCGTCAGCAGGTCGTCGGCCATGCCGGCGGCGTACCGGGCCAACAGGTCAGCGGTGGCCGGGGCCACCAGGATCAGGTCGGCGGTCTGCCCCAGCGCGGTGTGCGGGATGGCGTGGTCCCACAGGCTGTCCTGGACCGGTTCGGACGCCAGGGCCGAAAAGGTGGTCTTGCCGACGAACCGGGTGGCCGCGTCGGTGAGGACGGGGACGACGTGCACGCCGGCGTCAACCAGTCGCCGGCAGACCTCTATGGCCTTGTAGGCGGCGATGCCGCCGGTTACCCCGAGGACGACCCGCCGCACTGATCTCCCCGCCGGTCCTGTCGGACGCTCAGCTGGCGTCGTCGATCTCCGCCGTCGCCGCGACCGCGTCCGCCACGGCTTCGATCCCGGCGGCGACCTCTGCCTCCACCTCGGCCTCCTCCTCCGGGTCCGGACGGGTGTAGGTGGCCTTGCCGGCGGCCACCTCTTCGAAGGCGATGGACAGCGGCTTGCCGGACACCGACGTCACCTGCGGCGGCACCACCCGGCCCAGCCCCTCACCGAGGCTGTTGTAGTAGGCGTTGACCTGCCGGGCCCGGGTGGAGCCGAGGGCGACCAGGGTGAACTTGGAGTCCACCTTGTCCAGCAGGTCCTCGATCGGCGGGTCCATCAGGGTGTTTCGGCCTTTGGCCATGGGTGATCCTCTCTCCGGGTTCGTTCAACTATACCGGCAACCTGGGCCACGGCCCGGTCCACCTGGTCGTTCACCACCTCGTACCGGGCCAGCTTCCGGCCCTCGGTCACCTCCCGGCGGCCCTCCTCCAGGCGCCG
>CAYVPF010000470.1:0-1817 GCA_964453355.1 uncultured Acidimicrobiaceae bacterium
CAGCGTGGAAAAAGCGAATGCCGGCCCCCCCCGCCGGGTCGTCTACGCCAGGGCCTGGCCGGCCGTCAGCTGGTCGGCCAGCCAGTCGGCCGCGGTCCGGCCGAGAACGAGATCCCGGAGGGCGCTCGCCCGGATGGACCGCTCGCCCGCGTCCAGGGACAGGGCCAGGTCCAGGGCCCCGGCCGTGCCGGCAACGTCGAACGGGTTGATCCCCACCGCGGCCGGCTGCAGCCCGTCCCAGGCCCCGGCCTCCCGGGACAGCACCAGGGTGCCGTCGACCCGGTTCACCAGCGGGCCTTCCTCGGCCACCAGGTTCAGGCCGTCCCGGATGGGGTTGACCAGCAGCACGTCGTACCGGGTCAGGGCCGCCACCGACCGGCTGCGGTCGTCGGCCACGTCCAGCACCACGGGCGTCCAGTCGTCGGTGCCCCAGGTCCCGTTGATCCGCTCCGCCGTGTGCTCCACCTCCGACCGGTACGACAGGTAGTCGGCCAGCCCCTCCCGGGACGGGTAGGCCAGGGCCAGCATGACCACCTGGCCGCGCCACTGCGGCCGGGTCTCCAACAGTTCCTCGAACGCCCAGAACCCCCGCAGGATGTTCTTGGACAGCTCCACCCGGTCCACCCGGACCACCAGCTTCCGGTCCCCCACCACCCGGTCCAGCTCGGCCGCCGCGGCCACCACGGTGTCCGACGCCGCCTCGTCCACGATGGCCGCCACGTCCGGCCCGAGCGGGGCGACGAAGGTGGTCGGCGGCCGGTCCGTGCCGGCGAACGTGGCCAGCTCCGGGTCGGCGTACGCCGCCCGGAACGCCGCCTCCCACCGCGTCGAGTGGAACCCGCAGGCCCCGAACCCGGCCATCCCGGCCAGCAGCTCCCCGGCGGCCGCCGACGGCAGGCACCGCAGCACGTTGGGGTCGGCGAACGGGGTGTGGCTGAAGTGCACCGTCTTCAGGTCCGGTCGGACCTTGGCCAGCATGGCTCCGGTCAGCGACAGGTGGTAGTCCTGCACCAGCACCACCTCGCCCTCCGCCGCCTCGGCGGCCACCGCGTCGGCGAACAGCCGGTTGAAGGCCCGGTAGCCCTCCCAGGCCTCCAGCCAGTGCCGGTCGAACCGGGGTCGCCGCGGCAGGTCGAACAGGTGGTGATGGCAGAACCACAGCGTCGAGTTGGACACCACGTCGTACGCCATCCGGTACACGTCGGGGTCCGGGGTCACGGTGACGATCCGCAGGCCGTCCTCCGCCATCAGCCCCCGGTCAGCCGCCTGCCGGTCGGCCTCGCTCATGGACGCCGCCACCCACGTCGACCCGGTCCCGGCCAGCAGCGGGTGCAGGGTCCCCGCCAACCCCCCGCCGGTGCCGGCGGCAACCGGCTCCCCGTCCTGGTCGAACCGGAACGACAGCGGCCCGCGGTTGGACACCACCACCACCTTGGCCCCAGCCACTCCGCCACCGGCCACCGAACCCATGGCTCCCGACGCTACCCGCCGCCGTCCACCGGCAACCCCGAACGGGCCATCGGCAACCCCGATCGGAGCAGCGCCGCCCGCAGGACCTGGACGGCCTGGGGCCGGAGCTCGTCCAGCGACCGGTTGCGGTGCACCCGGACCCCCAGGTCGACCTGGGCGACGGACCCGGCGCCGAACCTGGCGGCCACGTCCACCAACATGCCCAGCTCCACACCGTAGTCCGGAGCGAGCTGCAGCTTCTCCAGCACCCACCGCGGGGCCGCCGTCTCCCCGGCCAACGGTTGGCGGACCTCCAGCAGGGTCGGGAACAGCACCAGGCTGGTATAGGCCAGCATGCCCATGAAGAA
>CAYVPF010000471.1:0-1811 GCA_964453355.1 uncultured Acidimicrobiaceae bacterium
CCTGCTGGACGACATCGTCACCGATCTGGCCGCCGGCGGCGACGACGACACCGCGGTCCTCGGGCTCCGCTGGCCCCGTTGACGGCCGGCCCCATTCGCCGGGTCCGGGCACCGGATCGGGGGCCGAAACGGTAGGTACCAGGCGCGTTGGTAGCATCTCCGCGCTGGGTGGCCCCCGTCGGGGCGGCCGGGCAGGGACGAAAGGACGACATGTCGGGTCACTCGAAGTGGGCTACCACCAAGTACCGCAAGGGTGCGCAGGACGCGGCGCGGGCGAAGGTGTTCGCCAAGCACATCCGGTCGCTGGAGGTGGCGGCCCGGGACGGGGGCGGCGACATGGAGAACAACGCCGGCCTGCGGTTGGCCTACCAGAAAGCCCGGGACGTGTCCATGCCCATGGACACCATCGAACGGGCTGTCAAGCGCGGTACCGGTGACCTGGAGGGGGTCCGGTACGAGGCGGTCAACTACGAGGGCTACGCCCCCGGCGGGGTGGCGGTGATCGTGGAGACGTTGACCGACAACCGGAACCGGACGGCCGCCGAGATCCGGAACCTGTTCAACCGCAACGGCGGGTCCATGGCGGAACCAGGGGCGGTCAGCTGGCAGTTCGCCCGCAAGGGCGTCATCGAGCTGGACCGCAGCCTGGACGAGGACCAGATCATGGAGGCCGCCCTGGAGGCCGGCGCCGAGAACCTGTCCGACGAGGGGGAGCGGTGGGTGGTGACGAGCGGTCCCACCGACCTCGGGGCGGTCAGAGACGCCCTGGAGGCGGCCGGGATGACGCCGAGATCGGCCGAGCTGGTGTTCGAGCCGACGTCCACGGTGGAGGTCGAGGGCGAGGGCGAGGCGCAGAAGGTGCTGCGGCTGATGGAGCTGATCGACGACCACGACGACGTGCAGTCGGTGCACGCCAACTACGACATCCCTGACGCCATCCTCGCCGGCTACAACGGCTGACCGGCCCGTCGGTCCGTCGGTCCGAACCCGGCGGTCGGGCCGGAGGTGACGATGCCTTCGGATCGGGACGGGCCGTCACCACCAGGCCTAGGCGGGCTCCCGGCACCGGGCCCAGGCGGGTTCCCGGGGGTGGTCCGGCCGGTGGTCACTTGGGCGGTCGCCGGCCTCGTCGTCGTGGCCTTGGCCTACGGGCTGGTGCTCCGCCTGTGGCTGTTCGCCCACACGCCGATCAACAGCGACTGGGCGGTGGTCGGCCTGATGGCCAAGTCCATCCTGGCTGGCCATTTCACCACCTTCTACTGGGGGCAGCACTACGGGGGGGTGGAGCCGTACCTGGTGGCTCCGGCCGTCTGGCTCTCCGGCGGCAGCCCCTGGGCCATCGAAGCGGTGCCGGCCATCCTTTCGGCGGTCGCCGCCGGGGCCGTCGGCCTGGTGGTGGCCACGGCCACCGGGAACCGGCGGCTGGCTTGGCTGGCCTCGGCCGCCGTCTGGGTGTGGCCGTACGCGGTGGTCTGGAATTCGGTCCGGGAGTACGGCTTCCGGGGCGTCACGATGGCTTGCGGACTCCTGCTGCTGTATCTGGCCGTCCGGATCCACCGACGGGGAGCCGGCATCGTCACCGCCGCGCTGTTCGGGCTGATCGGTGGCCTGGGCTGGTGGTCGTCGCCGGAGATCGTCTACTTCGCTGTTCCGGTGGGGGTGGTGCTGCTGGCGTCGTGGGGAAGGCTGTTTGCGCCAGGTCGACGGCTGGCCGGTCCGTGGCGGCCGGCCCCGGTGGTGGCCGCCCTGGTCGGGGACGTGGTCGGGAGCCTGCCGTGGCTGTACACGAACATCGGCTCGGGGTTCGCCTC
>CAYVPF010000472.1:0-1808 GCA_964453355.1 uncultured Acidimicrobiaceae bacterium
ACATGGCCGCCGCCGCCACGTTGCCGCCGCCGGCCGCCGGCACCGCCAGGCTGTTGGCGCCGACGGCAACGCACTGCTGGCCGGAAGAGCACGAGAGCCCCGAGCCGTAGACCAGGAATGGGTCGGGCAGGGGGACCACCGTCCACGAGGCTCCCCCGTCACTGCTCACGACGGCGATGGATGTCTTCACCGCACCTGTGACTGCCGGTGGCCCGTGGCCCATGGCGACGCAGTCCGCCGCCGAACCACAGCTGAGGGCAACAAGGCTTGTTACCTCGGCCGCTATCGGCTTGACCGACCAACTCTGGCCGCCGTCGGTAGAGCCCAGGATCGCTGCGGTGCCTGCTTGCGTTGCCATCGATCCTGCTGTCTGGTCGGCCGCCACGAGGCACTGTCCGGCCCCGACGCAAGCCACGGGCGAGGTGCTGCGCCAGCCGGCCGGAAGGGGAAGGTGCTGCCAAGTCGCACCACCGTCGGTGGTCGCCAAGACCGTCGTGCCGCCGCTCAACGGTCCCGGTTGGTCGGCATAGCAAGTGGTCGTCGACAAGCAGGTGACGTCGGCGGCGTTCGTGCCGGGCGCCCCACCCGGCTGCCATGTCGCGGCGTTGATGAAGCCAGCCAGCCGCCACACGACCGGCGTCCCATTCACCTGGGCCGGCGGCGGTATCGCCGATCCGCCGAGGGCCAGCAGCAGGCACACGACGAGGGCAACGACGGCCGCGGCCAGGGAGGACACGACCAGACGCGGCCGAGGGAAGGTCCACCGGTGCCGAGGCGCCTGACGACTCTGGTGGGCCAGGACGGGCGCCAGCTCGACCGGCCGGAGGGCGGGGCCCCAGGCCGTGTCCGGCAACTCCCTATAGGTCTCGCAGAAGTCGGCGTACCACTGCCAGGTCGCCGGGGGTACGGCCCGGCAGACGGCGTCCCGGGTCTCGCCCCCCGGGCCGGCCACGAAGGCGGCCACTGCCACTTGGGCCCGCTCTTCCAACGGCTCACCGAACCGCAGGGGGCCGGCCCGGCCCGTTCGGAGCCAGGTGGCCCGGGCCCACTTCGCCTCTGCCGGGGGTGCCGACCGCCAGGCCGAGCCGGGCCACTCCTGGCAGGCGTCGCCCACATCCCGCACCCACTGACCGAACTCGCCCGGGGCGGCCGCGAAGAGGAGCGCCTCCGTCAACGCGTCGGGACGGTCGACGTAGGCCGAGAAGGCGACATCAAGGCCGGAGGCCCGTTCGCCGGAATCCTCCGACGGCCCTTCGGTCAACGCAGACCCCCCAATCTGGTCGTT
Source organism: uncultured Acidimicrobiaceae bacterium (assembly GCA_964453355.1). Classification (GTDB taxonomy): domain Bacteria; phylum Actinomycetota; class Acidimicrobiia; order Acidimicrobiales; family RAAP-2; genus DASZUK01. The sequence goes on from CAYVPF010000472.1 coordinate 1,286, forward strand.
ACTCCGGCTCTACCACTGCTGTCCATAGCCGGTCTTACTGCAGGTACTCCTCGTCAACCGGTGCACGTCTCAGAGGCCATAACTTCCCACAAAATTCGGTCGGCGTCCATTACTCCTTACGCACAGTGCAGGTTGGCGTTTGGCGATGTGGCGCCGCCCTGCAAGGTGCCATTGACGCTCCAAAGTTCCGCCGTGTGGAAGGAGTTCGTCCCGCCGATGGTCGTGCACTCGGCATAGGAGTTGACGCCAAGCCAGGTCCCCGTATCTGTTCCCGAGTTGGCGTTCCCGACATGCGTGCTGCCCTCGTAGTCCGACACGATCTGCGCCAGGGCTTCGGCGGTATTGCAGTTCGTCGTCCCCTCGCCGTCGATCAGCGGGCCGAATGTCGAGCCGATGACCACCGGTGCCGAGGGACTGGCGTAGCAGCCGCCGATTGTCACGAGCCGGGCGATCGGTCCCGAGCGGTGATGGGCCACCGCGGTGGAGGCCACGACGCCGCCATGATGTTGGCCGATGAGGTGGT
>CAYVPF010000473.1:0-1787 GCA_964453355.1 uncultured Acidimicrobiaceae bacterium
ACAGGATGTGGTCGGCCCCCAGCTGCTCGATGGCGGCCCGGGCGGAATCGGTCTCGAACCAGAAGCACCCGTAGATCTGCCGGGCGAAGTACTCGCTGGGCAGCAGGTCGAACTCCGGGTGCTCCTTGGCCACCCCGGTGTTGTGCCACTGCCAGTCCATGGACTCCAGCAGGAACGGGATCCAGCCCACCCCGCTCTCCACCGACACGAACTGCAGCTTCGGGAACCGCTGGCAGATGCCGCCGAAGATCAGCGAGGTGATGTGGGCGGAGTTGAGCATGAACAGCATGGTGCCGGTCCAGGCGTAGCTCAGGTGCTTGCCGGCGTTGTCGGTGCCGAACAGCGGGATGTTGCCGGAGCCGATGTGGAAGTTGACGGACAGCTCCATCTCCTGCATCTGGGCCCAGATGGGGTCCCAGTGGGTGTCGCTCAGCGCCGGCAGCCCGAAGTCGTCCATGCGGGCCGGGAACACCAGGCCCTTGTGGCCCTTGTCCGCCGACCGTCGGATCTCCGCCGCCGTGGCCTCCAGGTCCCAGAACGGCACCGTCATCAGCGGGACGTACCGGGTGGGGGCCACCGACTGCCAGTCGATCAGGAAGTCGTTGTAGGCCTGCACGCACTCCAGCACCAGCTGGGGATCGCCCTTCGTCTCCAGGTACCGGTTGGCGGCGAAGATGCCGATGTTCGGGTACAGCACCTGGGCGGTGATGCCGAACTCGTCCATCCGCTCCAGCCGGCGGACCGGGTCGTAGTTGCGGATGTCGGAGTCCGACAGCTTGTGGGCGTGGTCCGGCGGGAACTCGTGCCAGTTGGCCCCCGAGGCCAGGGCGGTGGCGTACAGCTTGGTGCCGCCTAAGTACCAGAGCTCCTCCTGGGTCTCCTCGTCCCATTTCACGTGGGGGATCTGGTCCCCCCACTTCTTCGCCGACATCCGCGAGGTCCACAGGTCGGCGGGCTCGACGATGTGGGTGTCGGCGTCGATGATCTTGATGTCGTCCAGCGTGGAGGCCATGTCGGCCACCCTACTGCTCTAAAATAGCAATATCAACTAGGTTTGACGGGTGAGGATGAGCCGAGGAGGGCCGGGCCGGTGTTGACCGTGGACGAGTTCGTGGCCGAGGCCGCCCGGTACCTGGACGGCACCGGGGTGGGGCCGCGCCGGCCGCCGGCCGAGGACGACCATCGGGCGGCCCTGTTCAAGAGCCGGGCCGAGGAGGAGGCGGAGATCCCGGCGGCCAAGGCCTGGCGGGCGGCCAAGTTCGACGCCGGCTTCGGTTGGATCGACGGCCCCACCGAGTACGGCGGCCGGGGGCTGCCGGCGGCCTACGCCGCCGCCTTCGACGACCTGGAGGCCGGCTACGACGTCCCCAACGAGGGCTGCTTCGTCCCCGGCACCGACTTCATCGGCCCCGTCGTCCTGCGGCACGGCTCACCGGCCCTGCAGGCCGCCGTGCTGCGGCCGCTGTACCGCGGCGACGCCCTGGCCTGCCAGCTCGCGGGAGGCTTCGGCGGCGAAACGGCCGATGCCGGCGCGGGGATCGCCGCCGGTGTTGAGGAAGACGACGGCTCTCCTGACCGGCTCGGCGGTATCCGGCCGGGTCAGTATGCCCCAGAGACCCGCGCCGAACGCGACCGGGGTTTCCATCCAGCCGCTCTGCTCAAGCAGGCAGGACAGGGCGCGAGAGCCGGCCTGGAGCGGAGCCTCACGATCGACCGGCGCGGCAGCTTTCAGCCAGTCGATCGCCTGGGCGAACTTGCCGTTGGCGTCCGTCTTGACCATGAAGCCC
>CAYVPF010000474.1:0-1775 GCA_964453355.1 uncultured Acidimicrobiaceae bacterium
ATCATGGGGACTCGGACTCGCACAACGGGTGGATCAGTTCAGGGGGACCCGGTCATCCTCATCCACGGCGTGGCGGAGGATCTGGCGGAGACGGACGTAGGCCTTGGCGGCGATCGAATGGCTGCGTGCCCGTTCGAGGGCGCCGTACCAGGACCGGATGAGCGCCGGGCTGAGGTCCGCCAACTTCACCTTTCCGAGGGCGGGCACCTTGGCGTCGACCACCGGCAGGATGTACCGCCGGAGTTGATCGCCGTAGATCTCACGGGTCCGGCGGGAGATCCCGGCCCGGTCCCGAAGCCACGCTTCGGCGAACTCGGTGAGGGTAACGGTGCCTGACCGGGCGTCGACACGAACCCCCGCTGCCTTGTCGACGAGGGCAGCGGCCAGCCAGAGCCGTGCGTCTGCCTTGGCGGCGAAGGTGTCTCGGGCCGTGATCCGGCGGCCGTCGATCGTCCAGTAGCGGACCTGCCATCGCCCGGAGGGCAGTTTCCGGATCGTCCCCGTCTGTATTCGGCCCATGCCCTCACCTCGCGTCGGGGGGCAGTCTGAGGTTGCAGCCCCGGTATTCGAGGCACCGGCAGGCGAAGGCCTTCAGCGCGAGGACCCGCAGGTGATGGGCCGCAGCGGGCCGTGCGGTCGCCTCCATTATGGCCGCTCGGTGTGACGGGACCGGACAGGTTGGAACACGGCCACCCGGTGCTGGTCGACCCATCCGGCCAGCTCGAAGGGGTCGAACCGAATGAAGTGCCCGACCCTGACGAAGGGGATGCGACGCTCGGTGACCAATCGCCGGACATGCCGACTGGTGATGCCGAGTGCCGTGGCCACCGCTTCGGCGTCGACGAGAACAGGTAGTCCGGCAGCGTGCCGAGTCATGGGCAGGCCGATCGCTCTTCCGTTCGCAGTGTCGGTAGTTTTATGTCGTGAGGCGGGGGTGGTCATGGCCGGCGACCGTGGTCTTGACGGTGCTCGCATTGGTCGTGCTCCCACTGGGCATGCTCGCATTGGCGGTACTGGCCCCTCCTGCCGGCGCCGTGACGCTCACCGTGCCGCCGGGCCAGGTGGTCACGGCCTCCCCTGCCGTCGGGCTGACGACCCCGGCTGACGGCCGGTTGCGGGGCCAGGACTTCACGGCGACGGTCACGGGGGTCGGCTGGCCGGGCTCGGTCCGGAGCGGGGGGTCGGTCCGGGTGGCCGGTCCGGGCCGGCGCCTGGTGGTCTTCACCCTCGGGGTGTCCCAGCCGACCGGCGACGTCGGACCGCTGGCCGAGGGGACGGCGGCCACGGCGGTAGTAGAGGTCGGGGATGACCAAGTGCCGGTGAACCTGACGGCGCTCGATCAACAGATCGAGGGGGCGCACGCCACACCGGGGACGGGGGCGGAGAGCTTCTGCCTGTCGGTGCCGGTCGACCAGCACCAGGTCGACCTCGTGCTCAGCCAGTCCGGCTTCTCCCAACGCTTCGACCTCTGGACGCTGCGACGCCTGGCTCCGGCGCCGGCCGTCCTCTATCGGGACCCGACGTCGTCGTCGGTCACGGTGGGTTCGCCAGGGATCGAGAACGACGCGATCGAGAACCCGGCCGACGGGTTCGGCGCCCCGGCCGACGTGTCGCTCACCTCGGCCACCCTCACCTACTTCGCCCCGGACGGCTCGGGCACGACGCCCGGAGACCCGGCCAAGGCGTACCTGGTGGCCGACCTCGTGGCCACATATCCCGATCTCGCCTACGGGACACCGGGCTGGGGCCACTTCTTATCGAACCTGACACCGCTG
>CAYVPF010000475.1:0-1772 GCA_964453355.1 uncultured Acidimicrobiaceae bacterium
CCCCCTATACCTCATGTCTTTTGATGGTGTGTATATTTGGGGGGTGCGCCGGATCAATATCTACATCGACGACGAGCTGGACCACCGGGCGGAGCGGGAAGCCCGTCGGCGCCACGTCTCGAAGGCGGCGCTGATCCGCCAGAGCCTGCTGGCCGAGCTCGGTCCGGTAGATCGCTCGGACCCAATCGACGACCTGGTGGGCCTGTCCGACGCCGAACCGGCGGACGACATCGACGCCGTCGTCTACGGCGGGTGAGGTTCGCCGACACGAGCTTCTGGGTGGCCCTCGCCCTGCGGCGGGACCACCACCACGAGGCGGCCGGGCACCTCTGGGTGCAGCGGGACGAGCCGCTGCTCGTGAGCAACCACATCCTCGGCGAGGTCTGGACGTTCCTCCGGCGCCGGGACAGCCACGGCGCGGCAAGCCGGGCCTGCGAGCTCATCGAACGGTCCGACGCGGTCGACGTCGTCCACGTCCCACCGGGCACGGAGGACGACGCGTGGCAGTGGCTCCGGCGCCACGACGAGCGGACGTACTCGTTCGTCGACGCCACCAGCTTCGCCCTCATGCGCAAGCGGGGGCTGACGGAAGCCCTGGCGTTCGACGGGGATTTCTCGGCCGCCGGGTTCGTCGAGGTCCGGCCCCAGCCCGACTAGTCCAAACCCATGGCTACCGGTCGACGCCAAGGACGAGGCCGCTGGTGGGAACCCCGGTGCCGGCCGTGACCACCACGTGCTCCACGTCGGGCACCTGGTTGACCGACGTCCCCCGGACCAGCCGGACCCCCTCGGCGATGCCGTTCATGCCGTGCAGGTAGGCCTCGCCGAGCTGGCCGCCGTGGGTGTTGATGGGCAGCCGGCCACCGAGCTCGATGGCGCCGTCCCGGATGAAGTCCTTGGCCTCACCCCGGCCACAGAAGCCGAGCTCCTCCAGCTGGTACAGGACGTAGGGGGTGAAGTGGTCGTAGAGGATGGCCGCCTGCATGTCGTCGGGGCCGAGGCCCGAGGTGGCCCAGAGCTGGCGGGCCACCACCGCCATCTCCGGCAACCCGGTCATGTCGTCCCGGTAGTAGGAGGTCATCATGTCCTGGCCGTCCCCGGAGCCCTGGGCGGCCGCCCGGATGACGGCCGGGGCGTTCGGCAGGTCCCGGGCCCGGTCCAGGGAGGTGACCACCAGGGCCTGGCCCCCGTCGGTCTCCTGGCAGCAGTCCAAGAGGTGCAGGGGCTCCACGATCCACCGGCTGGCCTGGTGGTCCTCCAGGGTGATGGGCTGCTCGAAGAACCAGGCCTTGGGATTGGTGGCGGCGTGCTTACGGTCGGCCACCGACACCCGGCCCAGGTCCTCGCTGGTGGCCCCGGTGGCGTGCAGGTACCGCTGGGCCTCCATGGCCACCCACTGGGCCGGCGCCAGGAGCCCGAAGGGTGAATAGAAGGCGAAGTGGGCGTTCTCGGCGTTGGGGACCGGGGCCCGGTCCTGCACCCCGGCCCCGAACCGGTTGCCGGACCGCTCGTTGAAGGCCCGGTAGCAGACCACCACGTCGGCCACCCCGGCCGCCACGGCCAAGGCCGCCTGCTGGACGGTGGCGCAGGCGGCCCCCCCGCCGTAGTGGATACGGCTGAAGAAGGTCAGCTCGCCGATCCCGAGGGCCCGGGCGATGTCGATGTCCGGGTTGGTGTCCGAGCTGTAGGTCACCATGCCACCGACCTCGGCCGGCTCGATGCCGGCGTCCCGGAGGGCGGCGTCCACCGCCTCGGTGGCCAGCCGCAGCTCG
>CAYVPF010000476.1:0-1758 GCA_964453355.1 uncultured Acidimicrobiaceae bacterium
GGGACCCGTAGGACCGATTGGGCCTGCAGGGTCACGGAGCCGATCGACCAGCGGGCGATCTTCACCGGATGGACCACGGCCGTACACGATTTCCCGACGGCGATGCGGGCTGTCCCAGACGTCGGGAGGTGGAGGGCACGGGCCAGCTGGGGGCTGACCGACGAGGTGGTGGCGCCGGTGTCGACGGTGAGCTTGAACGGCCCTTTCCCGTCGATGCAGGCATCCACCGTCACCGTAAGGTGCTCGCGCAGATAAAAGTTGGCCATCGGCACCGATAAGGTGCCCATGACGGGGGAGGTACTCACGTTGCAGTGGCTGACACCCAGCGGGGCCACCGGAGCGGCGTCGGCCACCTCGGTGACCCCCGCGGGGTCGATTGCCGTGAGCCCTACGGCCACAGCCAGGACGGCTGCGGCGCTGGCTATCCCTCTAACTCGTCCCCCATGCGCCATGAAACGTCAATCCGGTGTCGAACGGCACAGCCGAAGCGGGACTCTCGCCGAAGGCGGCGTCAGGCGAGGATCTTGGCCTTGGCCTTCTCGAACTCCTCGTCGGAGATGGCCCCCTTGGCCTTCAGCTCGCTCAGCTTGTGCAGCTCGTCGGCCGTACCGGAACCGCCGGCGGCGTGCTGCACGTAGGTCTGGAAGGCCTGCTCCTGCGCCTTGGCCTGCTGGGCCGACCGCTCGTGCATGCTGCCGCCGCGGACGATCAGGTACACCAGGGCGCCGAGGAGCGGCAGGACGATGATGAAGAGAACCCAGATGAACTTGGTGACGCCCTTCATGTCGTGGCTGCGGAAGATGTCCATGAAGATGGTGATGATCAGGAAGATCCAGATGAAGAACAAGAAGAACTCGAGCATCGTCCAGAAGATGTCGAGCAGGGGGTACTGGGTACCGAACATCGGGGTCCTCCGTCGGGTCAGTCGGCGCGCGTCGTGGCACGCCAGGCAACTATTCAACCACGGTTGGCAACCGCAAGGGCGCATCCGGACCCGGGGCGTCCCGGTACCGGTGCCGGTCCCGGTCAGGTCTGGAGGCCGGCCACCAGGAAGGCGGTAATGCCGCTGGCGATGCCCTGGGCCGCCTGCTGACGCCAGCCGGCTGTCTGCACCAGGGTGGCGTCGGTGGCGTTGCGCATGTTGGCGCACTCGATCAGGACCTTGGGCACCGTGGACAGGTTGAGGCCGCCCAGTGTGTTGCGGGTGATCAACCCGTCCACCCCGTCGTAGGTGGAGGTGGGCTCCCCGGTGACGGCGGCGAAGGCGTTGCGGACGTCCACCCCCAAGGCGGCCGAGGGGCCGACGATGGCGGTGTTGTTGGAGATGGAGCTCACCACCGGCGCCGGCTCGATGACCGTGAAGCCGCGACCGCCCGGGGGGCCGCCGTCGGCGTGGATGGAGATGGCGGCGGCGGCGTGGGCGTTGTTGCCGATGGCCGCCCGCACGTTGACACAGGGCCCGACGCCGGTGTCGTTGGGCCGGGTCAGCACCACGTTGGCCCCCTCGGCCGCAAGGAGTGCCTCGGCCCGGGTGGCGACGTCGAAGTTGAAGGCGTGCTCGGGGTACCCGTTGTCGGTGGAGGCCCCCGCCGTGTCGCACGTTTCGGTGCCGTTGCCGTTGTCGATGGGCTGGTCGATGATCTGCGGAGCGGCCCCGTTCCCGCCGTCGTGCCCCGGATCGATCGCCACGGTCAGCCCGGCGAGCGGCAGCACGTGGACCGAGCCGGCGAAGGCGGCCGACCCGAAGGCGTAGACGCC
>CAYVPF010000477.1:0-1754 GCA_964453355.1 uncultured Acidimicrobiaceae bacterium
CGTGTCGGTGGCGACCACCGGTGCGTCGGCGGCGAACCGGGTCACCAGGGCTGACAGGCCCGGGGTGGCCCGGTCCACCAGGACGAGGTCGGGGGACAGCCCGTCCGGCCAGCAGGCCTGTTCGGGAGCCGGCCACGGATCGCCGGATCGCCCCGGCCCGATCGGTCGCCGATCGAACAGGCCGTCGGCCACCGGCGGTCCCGCCGGGCCGGGAACCAGGACATGGACGGTCGCACTCCTGGACAGGGCGCCGGCCAGCTGGCGGGCGACGAAGGCTTCCTCGGTCGCGTCCCCCCAGCCGGCGACCAGAACGGCGACGTGCCGGTCCGGCCGGCGGTTACCCATCCGGCTGGCCGGCCTCCGGCCTGCCGGCGGTGCCCTGATTGCCGCGGCCCTGGTCGCCGGCGGGGAAGGCGTCGAGCCGGGCGCGGATGTGGGTCAGGTCGGCCCCGAGGACGTCCACCACCTCGCCCAGGAGCTGCTCCAGCGCCCCCAACCGGTCGCCCAGCTCGTCACAGCGCCGGGCCACCGCGTCGACGGCCTGGATCACGCTGCCCACCAGGGCCCGGTCACGGTGTTGGACGCGGCCCAGCAGGGCTCCGGTGGCCCGGTCCAGGCGGGTCCAGTCCAGGCGGGTCCGCAGGGATCGGGGGTCCTCACCGGCCCCACCGGGCTCGGGGCCTGGGCCGGCGTTGAGGCGGGCCCAGGCGTCGTGCATGGCGGTGACCTCGGGACCCTGACGGAGCGGCGTCGGCGGCGGGTCGGTGCGGACCGGCCGGCTGAGTAGGGCCGGTGGCCGGCTGTCCGGCCGGTGGGCCTGGTCGGACAGGTCGGTCACGATGTCTCGAGGGTTGAGCGCCATGCCTGCCACCACCCCTCTTCGTCGGGCCCCCGCAACGCGCAGGACGAGTTTAACCGGGTGAGGTGCCGGTTCAGGAAGGGATCGCCGGCCGCGATGATCCCCTCCCAGCGCCGGATGAACCGGCCGATGTCGCCCACGCTGCCCGACGTCCCGCGGCTGGGGGACTCGTAGTGGACCAGCTCGGCTTCTGGCTCGTAGACGATCCGGAGGCCGAGCTGGCGGGCTCGCAGGCAGTAGTCGATGTCGTTAAGGTCCACCCCCAACGACACGTCGAACCCGTCCAACCGGCCGAAGACCGACCGCCTCGTCGCCAGGCAGGCGCCAGTCACCGCCGTGCAGTCCCGGGTGAGGACGGCCATCCCGAGGTAGCCGGCAGCCGAGGCGGGCAGGCCCACCAACACGTGCCCGGCGGCGCCCCCCAGGCCCACCACCAGGCCGGCGTGTTGTACCTGCCCGGTCGGGTACAGCAGCCGGGCCCCGGCGGCACCGACGTCGGGCCGGACCGCTTGGGCCACGAGGGCGTCCAGCCAGCCGGGATTCCGGGCCTCGATGTCGTTGTTGAGGAAGAGCAGCACCTCCCCGCCGGCGACCTCGGCGGCCACGTTGTTAAGGGCGGCCCAGTTGAACGGGCGGTCGTCGTGCACCACGACCACGTCGGGTCGGGTGGCCAGCTGGTCCAGGAGGCTGTGGGTCTCCGGCTCCACCGAACCGTTGTCCACCAGCACCAGCTGCAGGTCGACCCCGGCGGTGGTCGCCGTGACCGAGTCGACGCAGGTCCTGAGGAACCGGGCGCCGTCCCGGAACGGGATCACGGCGCTCACCGATGGCCGGGTAGCCGGTTGTCGCCGTACCCGCCAGCTGCCGGGCACCGGGCCGGGTTCCACCGATCCGG
>CAYVPF010000478.1:0-1738 GCA_964453355.1 uncultured Acidimicrobiaceae bacterium
GTCGGAGTGGCCGTCCACCCAGATGACGTCGGCCTCGGTGTTGATGCGGTGCACCGCCACCGCCTGGTCGTCGACACCGTCGAAGAACCGGGTCACCTCGTCGATGCCGTCCACGAACACGAAGCTGCGGACCGTCGAGAACTGGGAGCTGATGGCGTGGACCAGGTGCAGGGTGAACCGGGCGAACGAGGCCACCGAGCCCGAGATGTCGGCGATGACGAAGATCTCCGGCTTGGCCGGCCGGGGGTGGCGGAACCGGGGCTCCACCGGCACCCCGCCGGTGGACAGGGACCGGCGGACCGTCGCCCGGAAGTCCAGCGGGCCCCGGCGGCCGTGCCGGCGCTTGCGGGCCAGCCGGACCGCCAGCTTCCGGGACAGGGGGTGCAGGGCCCGGTGCAGGGCGGCCAGCTCGTCCCGGTTGGCGTGCATGACGTCGATGTCCTCGGGCAACGGCTTCCGTACCGATCGGGCCAGGGCCTCGGCGCCGCGGTCCATGACCAGCCGGCGCCGGATCTCGCTTTCGACCGCCCGACGGAGCTTGTCGATCCGGGCCCGGTACTCGTCGGCCAGCAACCGGTCTTCCAGCGCGGTGGACGGCTCGGCCCGGTTCTCGGCCAGCAGCCGGTCCAGCACCCCGTCGAGGTCCAGCTGCCGGAGGGTGCGGTACAGGTAGTAGGTCCCGCCGACCGGCCGGCCCGGCTCCATGCCGGCGTACCGGTCCACGGCGTACCGGGCCACCACCGCCGCCATGGACGGGTCGCCGGTCATGAGGGCGTTGTAGAGCAGCTGGGCCAGCTCCTCCGGCGACATCCCCTCGCCGCCGCCCCCACGGCCCTGCCCCTGCCGGCCCGACTGGCCGGACCCGGTCGCCGGCGGCCGCTGCCCGGCCTGGTCCTCGTCGGCGTCCCTGTCGCCGGACCCGTCACCGGTGGCCCCGGGGAGGCGGCTGGCGAAGTACACCTCGAAGGCGGTCTCGAACACCCGCCAGTGGGCGCTCGACTTCACCAGCGTGGCCCCCAGGGCGTACTTCAGGGCCTCGCGGTCCTCCAGGGGGAGGTGGTGGATGGCCTCGGCGGCGTCCAGGTGCTCGGTGAGGGACACCGGCAGGCCGGCCTGGCGCAGCTCGGTGACGAAGCCTGACAGCAGGTCCAGCACGGTTCAGCCGGCCGGTGTCAGCCGCCGGCGGACAGCAGCTCCTTGGCTGCCCGCTCGATGTCGGTCTGGTACTTCAACAGGATGTGCAGGGTGTCCCGGGCCTGGGCGGCGTCGACGGACTCGATGCCGAGCACCACCAGGGTCCGCGCCCAGTCCAGGGTCTCGGACACCGACGGGGCCTTGCGCAGCTCCAGGGTCCGCAGCGACCGGACGATCCGGGCCACCTGGTCGGCCAGCTCCTCGGTGATGCCGGGCACCCGGGCCCGGACGATCTGCCGCTCCCGGTCCAGGTCGGGGTAGTCGACGTGCAGGTACAGGCACCGCCGCTTCAGGGCCTCCGACAGCTCCCGGGTGTTGTTGGAGGTCAGGAACACCATGGGCAGCCGGGTGGCCCGGACCGTGCCCAGTTCGGGGATGGACACCTGGTACTCCGACAGCACCTCCAGCAGCAGGGCCTCGGTCTCCAGCTCCACCCGGTCCACCTCGTCCACCAGCAGCACCACCGGCTCCGGTGAGCGGATGGCCTCCAACAGCGGGCGGGTGAGGAGGAACTCCTCGGCGAAGATGTCCTCTTCGAGCTGCT
>CAYVPF010000479.1:0-1735 GCA_964453355.1 uncultured Acidimicrobiaceae bacterium
GGGACCGGCACCGGTGGGACCGGCGCCGGCGGGACCGGTTCGGGTGCCGGGGGGACCGGAAGCGGCGCCGGCGGGACCGGTACGGCCAGCCCAATCATCCCGACGGGGGACACTCCGGGCTTGGCGTTTACCGGCGCCAATGTCACCGGGATGGTGATCGGCGGCCTGGCGGCGTTGGCGCTCGGCCTGATCCTGGTCCTCGTGTCCCGAGAGCCCGGACACCGGCCCCGGCCCGTCCCCCATCGACGAGCCCCGGGTGCCGACTGAGCCAGGGGAATCCACGCCGGCGAAACTGGCAGGCCGGGCAGCGGTAGGCTGACCGTCCTGCTGGCGGCGTGGCCGAGTGGTTTAGGCAGGGGCCTGCAAAGCCCCGTACGTGAGTTCGATTCTCACCGCCGCCTCCAATGAGGTACTGACGTGACCGACCCACTCAGCTCGTTCACCGAACACGGCCCGTGGGAGGTGACGCTCGACGACCTGCCCTGGCGAGAGGGGCTCGACGCCGTCCGGGCCCGTACCCGGGCCCGCGTCCCCGACCTGGTCCGGCGTCGGCGGCTGCCTCCCTTGGGCCGGCTGCTCATGACGAGCGCCTACCTGCTCACGGCGGTGGCCGGGTGGGCGATCCGGGGGCGCCGGCGGGGCGGCACCGCCTCGAGGGAGGACATCTCTCGACGGCTCCGCCGAGCGTTCGAGCATCTCGGTCCCACGTACATCAAACTCGGCCAGGTCATCTCCTCGGCCCAGGGGATCCTCCCCGACGAGCTGGTGACCGAGTTCAGCGGACTTCGGGACCGGGTGGTGCCCGAGCCCTTCGAAGTGGTGCGGGCCACGGTCGACGAGGCCTTCGGCAGGCCGCTTCGGGAGGTCTTCGCCCACTTCGACGGTGAGCCGGCCGCCGCCGCATCGATCGCCCAGGTCCACATGGCGACCCTCCACACGGGTGAGGAGGTGGCCGTGAAGATCCAACGCCCGGACATCGATCGCCTCGTGCGCGAGGACGTCGCCGTCATGGCGTGGTTGGCCCCGATACTGGCCCGGCGGATCGACATCTTGAAGATCGTCAACCTCCCCGCCGTCATCGAGCTCTTTGCCGAGACCATCGTCGAGGAGCTCGACTTCCGTCTCGAGGCAGAGAACATGCTGGACGTGGCCATGGTCCTGGACAGGGCGGGCCAGGGTTCGATCGTGGTGCCGCGGCCTCATCCGCGCCTCGTCACCCCCCGGGTGCTGGTCATGGAACGCATGTACGGGTTCGCCTTCACCGACGTCGCCGGGATGCGGGAGGCCAGCGTCGACACCGCGGCCGTCGTCCGCGCCTGCCTGGTCTCGGTGCTCGAGGGAGCCATGATCTATGGCGTCTTCCACGGCGACCTCCACGGCGGGAACCTACTGATCCGGCCCGACGGGCGAGTGGCGCTCCTCGACTACGGCATCACGGGTCGCCTCGACGACCGACGACGGTCCGTGTTCCTCCGCATGCTGCTGGCCGCCATGACCGGAGACCACCGGGCGGTCCTGGTCGGATACCAGGATCTGGGAGCCATCCCCCCCGACGCCGACCTGGACGAGTTCATGCAGGAGATCCCGATGGACCGGCCGGTCGTCGACGCCACCACCGCCAACGCCGATCAGATGATCGTCGAGATGCGCCGCGTCACCAAGGCGCTGGTCAAGCACGGCACCCGGCTGCCCAAGGAGCTGATGCTGTTCATGAAGGACTTCATGTTCATCGACG
>CAYVPF010000480.1:0-1731 GCA_964453355.1 uncultured Acidimicrobiaceae bacterium
TTCGTGGTGATGCCCGACGGCGAGCGCATCGTCCCGTTGGAGCAGGTCATCGCCGCCCACCTCGACACCCTGTTCCCCGGCATGACCATCGGGGAGCACGACGCCTTCCGGGTGACCCGCAACGCCGACCTGGCCCTGGAGGAGGACGAGGCCGACGATCTGTTGGTGGCGGTGGAGATGGAACTGCGCCGCCGCCGGTTCGGCAGCGCGGTGCGGCTGGAGATCAACTCGGGGTCCAGCGCGGAGCTGCGGGAGCGGCTGGCGGAGGAGCTGGAGGTGCCGCCGGACGGGATGTACGTGGTGGACGCCCCGCTGGACCTCGGCGGGCTGTGGGCGGTGTACTCCCTCGACCGGCCGGACCTGCACGAAGAGACCTGGACCCCGATGACCCCGCCGCACCTGGCCACGGCCGGGAACGAGCCGACGGACCTGTTCGGGGTGCTGCGGGAGCGGGACGTGCTGCTGCACCACCCCTACGACTCGTTCGCCACCTCGGTGGAGGCGTTCGTGGCCCAGGCCGCCGAGGATCCTGACGTGCTGGGGATCAAGCAGACCCTGTACCGGACGTCGGGGGACAGCCCCATCGTGGCCTCCCTGATCCGGGCGGCCGAGCGCGGCAAGCAGGTGGCCGCCATCGTGGAGCTGAAGGCCCGGTTCGACGAGCAGGCGAACATCGGCTGGGCCCGCGCCCTGGAAGAGGTCGGCGTCCACGTGGTGTACGGCCTGGTGGGGTTGAAGACGCACTCGAAGACGGTGCTGGTGCTGCGGCGCGAGGAGGACGGCATCCGCCGGTACTGCCACGTGGGCACCGGCAACTACAACCCGAAGACGGCCGCCATCTACGAGGACCTGTCCCTGTTGACCGCCGATCCGGACATCGGGGCCGACGTCGGCGATCTGTTCAACTACCTGACCGGGTTCAGCCGGCACACCGGGTACCGGGACATCCTGGTGTCCCCGGTCACCCTGCGGGGGCGGGTGCTGGAGATGATCGCCGAACAGGCGGCGGCGGGCCCGGCCGGGCGGATCGTCTTGAAGGTCAACGGGCTGACCGATCCCGACATGATCGACGCCCTGTACGCCGCCTCCTGCGCCGGGGTACCGATCGACCTGGCCGTCCGCGGGCTGTGCTGCCTGCGCCCGGGCATCCCGGAGCTGTCCGAGAACATCCGTGTCCTGTCCATCGTGGGGGAGTTCCTGGAGCATTCCCGCATCTACCGGTTCGGCGGGTCGAGCGACGACGCCCCGCACCGCACCGAAGGCGGGGCCGGGGCGGCCACCGGCCACCGGCCACTGACGTTGTGGATCGGGTCGGCGGACCTGATGGAGCGGAACCTGGACCGCCGCATCGAGGTGTTGGCGCCGGTGCGGGACCCCGAGCTGCAGGCCCGGCTGCTCGAGATCTTGGACCTGGTGTTCGCCGACGACACCAACTCGTGGACCCTGGGGCCCGACCGCCGGTGGCGGCGGATCCCGACGACGGCCGGCGTCGACGCCCAGCGGCGGCTGAAGGAGCTGGCCCTCGACCGGGCCCGGCGGCGCCGTGAGGTGGAGCTGCGGCCGGTGGAGGACCGTCGGCCGGACTAGTTGGCGACCGCCATACCTGGTCGGGCACCGGCTGAGTAGACTAAGTCCATGACTAAGTCTGTTGGTGTCCACGAGGCGAAGACGCAACTGTCGCGGCTGCTGGTGGATGTGGCGGCGGGAGAGGAAGTGGTCATCACCCGCCGG
>CAYVPF010000481.1:0-1730 GCA_964453355.1 uncultured Acidimicrobiaceae bacterium
GGCCGAACAACTCACCGGCTGGGAAACGGTGCAAGCCATCGGTCGGCCGGTGGAGTCCAAGATGCCGAGCACCTGGCCGCCGGGGGCCAGCAGGGCCGACCCCGGCACCTCCGGCACCTCGGTGGCCCCGGTGGTCACCGAGGCCATCCCGGTGGCGTCCCCTCCCTGCACCGGGGTGGCCACCGACCGGACGGTGCCGGTGGACCAGATGGTGGCGTCGTCGGCCCCCTTCTGTTGCCGGGCGGCCACGGCCATGACCACGGCCGGCCGGCCGGCGACCACCGACGAATCGTCGGCCGTCGGCGCCACCGGCAGGTCGGTGTCGACGTGCAACAGCGCCACGTCGGAGTCGTGGTCGACCGCCACGACCTGGGCCTTCACCCGGGTCCCGTCGACGGTCACCGCCATCACACTGTGCTGCCCGGCCACCGCGTCGGCCGTGGTGGCCACCAGGCCGCCCGGGGCCACGGCCACCCCGCACCCCTGCTCGACGCCACTGCCGGTCGACACCTCCAGGGCCACCATCGACTTCTGTGCCGGTTGGGCCGCCGCCGGCACCGCTTTGCAGCACCCCGTGATCGCCCCGGCCAGCGACGGCTCCGGTGTCGACGACGCCGCCGGGTTGGGCCCCGATCCGGCGTTGGCGAGCAGCAGCACCCCGACGACCACGGCGGCGGCCGCCCCGATGCCGACCCCGAGGGTGGCCAGGTGTCGGTGGTGGCGGCGGCCGAAACGGTCCGGCATAGGAGCAGAAGTCGGCGGTCCCCCCGCGGCGCCGCCGGCCCCGGCACCCGCGGCGGCCGGCAGCTCCGACGGGTGTCGCCAGGGCCGGTCCTCCGGGGGGATCCAACTCTGGGGCACGCCGCCCTCGCCATCGTCCGGCGGACCGCCGGGTATTCGATCGTCGTCCCTCGCCCCTTCTGGTCCAAACGGCGCACCCCCGAAGGGATATGGGCCTCTGGGGGTCACAGAACCCGAGGTTACCGAGGCGTCAGCCTCCAAGGAGGTCGCCCCAACCGCGTCCGTCCTGATGGCGCCCCCTACCATGATGCCGATGTCCCGCGACCTTGCCATCGATCTCGGCACCGCCAACACGCTGGTGTACGCCAAGGGCCGTGGCATCGTCCTCAACGAGCCAACCGTCGTCGCGCTGGACAGCCGGTCCCGTGAGGTGCTGGCCATCGGGGAGGAGGCCTGGCAGATGATCGGCCGCACCCCCGGCTACATCGTCGCCGTCCGCCCCATGCGCCAAGGCGCCATCACCGACTTCGACATCACCGAGCGGATGCTGCAGGTGCTGCTGCGCCGGGTCGGGGTCGGCCGGCTCAACCGGCCCCGGGTGCTCATCTGCGTCCCGTCCGCCATCACCCGGGTCGAGCGTCGGGCCGTGCGGGAGGCCGCCCGCCGGGCCGGGGCGTCGTCCAGCTACCTCATCGAGCAGCCCATGGCGGCGGCCATCGGTGCCGGACTGGCCATCCACGAGCCCATCGGCAACATGGTGGTGGACGTCGGCGGCGGCACCTCCGAGACCGCCGTCATCTCCCTCGGCGGCGTCGTCGCCATGCGGGCCATCCGCTGCGGCGGGTTCGACTTGGACACCGCCATCCAGACCTACGTCCGCACCGCCCACGGCGTGGCCATCGGGGAGCGGACGGCCGAGGCCATCAAGATGGCCGTCGGCTCCGCCCACCCCTACGCCGGCGAGCAGCACGCCGAGGTCCGCGGCCGCG
>CAYVPF010000482.1:0-1725 GCA_964453355.1 uncultured Acidimicrobiaceae bacterium
GGGCTCTCCGGGTCGCCGGTCATCCCGCCCGGGTCGGTCAGGTCGGCCCCGGAGCAGAAGTCGCTGCAGGCCCCGGTGAGCACCAGCACCCGGTCGTCCCGGCTGCGCTCCACCTCCCCCAGCACGGTCACGAGCTCCCACAGCATGACGCTGTTGATGGCGTTCTTGCGCTGCGGCCGGTTCATGGTGACGGTCACCACGCCGTCCCGGCGGTCCACGATCAGGGCGTCCACCTCCGCGACGTTACCCGCCAGTCAGAAAGCAGCCTGGACCACCCAGGCCCGGCCGGCCGTGACCGCGACGACGTCGAACCGGATCTCGTCGCCGTGGACGTGCCGTTCGGCCAGCCACCGGGCGGCCAGCCGGCGTATCCGGCGGCGCTTGGCCGCCGTCACCGCCTCCTCCGGGGACCCGAAGTCGGCCGACGCACGAGTTTTGACCTCGCAGAAGACCACGGTGGCGCCGCGGCGGCAGACCAGGTCCAGCTCGCCGTCCGAACAGCGCCAGTTGCGGTCCAGGATCCGGTAGCCGGCGGCCTGGTACCAGGCGGCCGCCAGGTCCTCCCCGGCGGCACCCAGCCGTTGGCGGTGATCGGCAGCCACGGACCGAACGGTCGGGCTACCGCTCCTTTTCGGGCTACAGCTCCTTTTCGGGGAGCCGCTCCACGTTGACGTCCTTGAAGGTGACCACCCGGACGGACGGGACGAACCGGGCGGGCCGGTACATGTCCCACACCCAGGCGTCGGTCAGCTCCAGCTCGACGCAGGCCGGTGAGGTGTCCGAACGCACGGTGATGGCCACGGCGTTGGCCAGGTAGAACCGCCGCTCGGTCTCGACCACGTAGGCGAACATGGGCAGCACCGCCCGGTACTCCTGGACCAGGGCCAGCTCGATCTCCGCCTCGTACCGCTCCAGCTCTTCTTCGCTCATGGCCGGGCCCGGGTCACGGACGGTCGGCGGTCACCGGCGGCGCGGGTGGCGCAACGGGTTCACGGCCGGACGGTCCGCTTCTCCTTGATCTTGGCCGCCTTCCCGGACAGGTCCCGGAGGTAGTAGAGCTTGGCCCGGCGGACGTCCCCGTAGGTGGCCACTTCCAGCTTGGCGATGGTGGGCGAGTGCACCGGGAAGGTCCGCTCGACCCCGACGCCGAAGCTGACCTTGCGAACGGTGAAGGTCTCGCGGACCCCCACGCCCTGGCGGCGGATGACGACGCCCTGGAACACCTGCACCCGCTCCCGGTTGCCCTCGACCACCCGGACGTGCACCTTGACGGTGTCGCCGGGGCGGAAATCGGGGATGTCGTCGCGGAGGCTGTCGCGGTCGATGATCTCGGTGGGGTGCATGGGGCGCGTCCTTCTGGCCGGAGGAGGTTGGCCGAGTCAGACATGGTAGCCGTGTTCGGCCAGCAGCTGCACCTCGCCGGCGTCGGCCAGCAGCTGCACCTCGTCGGCCGACAGCCCTCCCCGGGCCACCACCAGGTCCGGCCGGCGTTCCAGGGTCCGCCGCAGGGCCTGGACCCGCTGCCACCGGGCCACCCGGCCGTGGTCGCCGGACCGGAGCACCTCGGGGACGGCCCAGCCCCGGAAGTCGGCCGGCCGGGTGTACTGGGGGTACTCCAGCAGGCCGTCGGTGAAGCTCTCGTCGGCCGCCGACGCCTCGTTGCCGAGCACCCCCGGGAGGAGCCGGGCGACGGCCTCCACCACCACCAGGGCGGCCAGCTCGCCG
>CAYVPF010000483.1:0-1721 GCA_964453355.1 uncultured Acidimicrobiaceae bacterium
TCGACCGAATGGGTGTCGTCACCCCCGTTGCGGCGAACCAGCCAGGTGACGCCGGCCGCCACGACCAGGACAACCACGATCACCACCACGATCACCATCGGCCCTATTCAACAAGACCGGGAAGGGTTCGTGAGACCGGGGTGTGCATCAAGGCTGATCAGCCCCCACACAATCTAGCCAAGCGCTTGCTACAATAATTAGCTGTCGACCGGCGCGGCGGGCGCCTGGGGCTGCGGGAGCCCCCTTTGGCCGACGAACCCAAATAGCCGCTCCCGTTATGACGACAGTCGTCGCCACAGGGCGGAGGGAGACGAGATGGTGGTGGAGGTCAGCAAGATCGACGGCCGGCGGGCCCGGGGCATACGAACCCGGGATGCCATCGTGAATGCCCTGATGGATCTGATCGCCGGCGGCGACATCGCGCCGACGGCGCAGCGGATCGCCGACCGGGCCGGGGTGTCGGTACGGTCGGTGTACCAGCACTTCACCGACGTCGAGGGCCTGTACGCCGACGCCGCCGCCCGCAGCTTCGACTGGGTCCGTTCGGCGTCCCCGGACGTCGACCCGTCGTGGCCCCTGGAACGCCGGGTGGACGAGTTCACCGAGTCCCGGGCCAGCACCCTGGAGATGCTGACCCCGTTCAGCCGGGCCGCCCGCATCATCGAGCCCACGTCCACCACCATCAGCGAGAACCGCCAGGCCATGCAGAAGTGGGGCCGCGACCGGGCCGCCAAGGTGTTCGGGCCCGAGCTCAGCCGGGTGGAGGGGGCCGACCGGGCCTGCCTGCTGGGAGCCCTCGACACCATCAGCAGCGCCGAGGCCTGGGAGCATCTGCGGACCAGCGGGCACAGCGTCAAATCGGCCCGCCAGGTCATGCGGGCCGGCATCATCGCCCTGCTGGCCAGCGTCGACCACTGACCGACTGACGGGCGCCGGCCACCCACCGGTTAGCTGCGGAGGCCGGCGAGGTTCGGAGGCCGCCTAGGTGCGGAGGCCGGCCCGGGGCCGCAGGCCGGCCGGCAGGTCGGCGCGGCGCGGGTTGGCCTGGTCCCGGGCCGACAGCACCGGCGACGACACCCCCCAGTCGGCGCCCACCTCGGGGTCGTCCCAGGCCAGGCCCAGCTCGTCGGCCGGGTTGTAGTAGCTGTCGACCAGGTACCACAGCAGCAGGTCGGTCAGGGCGGCAAACCCGTGGGCCACCCCCGGGGGGATGAACAGGCCGCGGTCCTCGTCCCCGGACAGCTCCAACACCTGGGTGGCCCCGTCCGTCGGCGACCCCTCACGCAGGTCGTGCAGCACCACCCGGGCCCGGCCGCGGAGCATGTACCAGTAGTCGGCCTGGTGCAGGTGGTAGTGCAGGCCCACCACCGCCCCCGCCTCCTTCTCCGACCGGTTGGTCTGCACCATCTCGCGGCCCAGCGGGAACCACTGGCGGCGGTAGGTCTCCACGAAGCGGCCACGCTGGTCGCCGTGGACGTCCGGCTCCACCACGATCACGTCCTGGATGACTGACGACGGCACGATGTTGGGCACGGGCCGAGAGGGTATCAGGGGGCGAACCGGCCGAAGCCGCCGCGGTAGAACAGCAGCGGGCCGCCATCGCCGACGCCGAGGTGCAGCACCCGGCCGGTCACCAGCTCGTGGTCGCCGGCGTCGTGGATGATGCCCAGCTCGCACTCCACCCAGGCCAGCACCCCGTCGAGGATGGGGGTCCCCGCGGC
>CAYVPF010000484.1:0-1716 GCA_964453355.1 uncultured Acidimicrobiaceae bacterium
GTCGATGTCGTCGATGACGTCCACCCCGACATGGTGCCAGGAGGGTGTGACACCGACCGCCCCGGAAGGGGCCGGAAGGTGACCTCTGAAAGTGGGCGGCGGCTACACCGGCCCGGCGGTAGGTGGCGTGGCCGCCGGGGTCCCGTCGGGCCCGGCTGTCGGTGCCGCCGCGGACCGGCGGCGGCGCACCAACCCGCGGGCGGTGTCGACGACGGCGTCGGCGCCGAGGAAGACGACGGCCATCCAGACGAGGATGGCCTGGCTGTCGTAGGCGGAAGGCCAGTTGGAGCTCTCGGGCAGCGGGTGCAGGGCCTGGTTGGCGACGACGGAGGCGGCGGCGGCGATGAGCAGGCCGACGGCTATCAGGGAGGTGACGGCCCGCACCTGGGGGACCACCAGGGCGACGGCCACCGCGATGCCAGCGGCCAGGCCGACGAGGGGGGCGGAGATGGCACCGGCGATGGCGGCGGTGGCGGCGGCGATGATGGCGACGGCCCACCATGGCGGCCGGCGACCGCGGACGGCGAACGGCAGCGCCAGCCGGGGCCCGTTGCCGCGGTCCCCGTCCGCAGTCCCCTGCTCGCCGACCTCGATGGCGGCGTCCGCGTCGACGTCGACGGTCGGTCCAGTGTTGACCGTTTCGACGTCGGCTGCGGGCTCCGTCGTGCCGACGGGTTGCTCTGCCGCGCCGACCGTGGACATAGCCGTCCCCGGAGACACCGCAATGACAGCTGGCGTCGGCGGGCCGGCCGTTGCGAGGTCGTCCGGCGGTGGCACCGCACCCCCCGCTGTACTCGCCGCCGGCGGGACGGCGCCAACCGGCAGGGCGCCACTGTCGAGGCGGTTCCGTTGGAACGACGGCAGGACGGAGCCCACCGGTAGGGCGCCGGCGGTGTCGAGGGCAGCGCCGGTCGGCGGCCGGACGTCAACGGCGACCGCTCTCGGCCGGGTGGGTCCGGACAGGGCGGGGACCGGCCCAGCCACGGTCGGGCCGGCCAACGCCACCTGACCGGCGTTCCCTCCGCTATCGCCGCGCCTCCGGTTCCCCTGGCCGTCGCGGCCGTACCCCCAGCCGTCGCGGCCATTCCCGCTCCCGCTGCCATCGCCGCCGCCACCGGCCCGCTTCTTCCGTCGCCGCGGCGTCAACACCCGGCGCCACCGGGCCGGCAACACGGCGACCAGCAGGCAGAACAGCAGGGCGACACCGGAGATGCCGAGGGCGATCCAGACCTTGCGTTGGGGGGTCCAGGTGAGGGTGACGGTGAAGTCGGTGGCCGACGATCCGCCGGTGGTGGACGAGCCGGCGTGGACCCCCAAGGCGGTCAGGTCGGCCTGGGTGACGGGCCAGCCGTTG
Source organism: uncultured Acidimicrobiaceae bacterium (assembly GCA_964453355.1). Taxonomy (GTDB): domain Bacteria; phylum Actinomycetota; class Acidimicrobiia; order Acidimicrobiales; family RAAP-2; genus DASZUK01. The sequence continues at coordinate 1,355 of CAYVPF010000484.1, forward strand.
GCGAAGGCGTCGACCAGCTGGGGGGAACCGAGGTCGACGGCATGGGCGCCGGCGGGGGCGCCGCCGGCGGGGTGGGCGACGGCCTGCCAGCCGGCGTTGTTGCTCTGGCCGAGGACCAGCTCGAAGGGGGAGGTGGCTCCGGACACCCGGGCCTGTTCGGCGGTGGGGTTCTGCTGGGTGACGGCCACCGCCGGGGTGGCGCCGGTGGCCGGCGGGGTGGAGGGTCCGACGGCGCCGGGGGTGGTACTGCCGGTGGCCACGGCGGCGTGGGCGGTTGTGAGCGGCTCGGCGCTGCCACCGGCGGCGGAGTCCAAGGTGCAGGAGGCCAAGACATCTGACCCCACTCGGGCCCAACTTCCAGT
>CAYVPF010000485.1:0-1713 GCA_964453355.1 uncultured Acidimicrobiaceae bacterium
CACCTGCACCGGCAGGGTGCCGGTGTTCCCGTCTGTGGACTCGGTGGCGGCGATCACCAGGTCGGGCTCGGCCCGCTTGATGGCGGCCGCCAGCACCTTGGCGGTGGCCAGGGCATCGGAGCCGGCCAGGGCGTCGTCGCTGACCAGGATGGCCTTGGCGGCCCCCATGGCCAGGGCGGTGCGGAGGCCGGAGGTCTCCCCGTTGGGTGCCATGGACACCAGGGTGACTTCGCTGCCCTCCACGTTGCCGGCCAGCTGCAGGGCCATCTCGACGCCGTAGGAGTCGGAATCGTCCAGGATGAGCTTGCCGGAGCGGTTGAGGGTGTGGGTGGTGGGATCCAGGGAGCCCGGAGCAGCCGGGTCAGGGATCTGCTTGACACAGACGACGACGTTCATAGTCGTGCATTGTTGACTACCGACCAGTCGTCTCGCCATTCGGTGGGCTGTCGCGGACCAGCGCCACCGCCTCTACCAGGCGGTCCGTGATGATGACGTCGACACCCAGGGCCACCATCTCGGCCTGGTCCCCGGGGGCGTTGACCGTCCACACGTTCACCGCCAGGCCGGCGGCGTGGGCCTGCTCCACGACGGCCCGGTTGACGCCGGTGACGAACGGGTGGACGGCCGCATAGCCGCGGTCGACGGCCTCGGGCAGGGCCGCCGCCACGTCGTCGACGGACCGCAGCAGCCAGCCGACCGGCAACCCGGCGTTGCGGAGCACGTCCAAGGTGGCGGCGTCGAACGACGACAACAGCACCCGGTCGGTCAGACCGCCGTCCACCAGGGCGGAGGCCACCAAGGTGGCCAGGGCCCGGTCCGGGTCGACCGCCGGGTCGTGCTTGACCTCGACGTTCACCGTCATGCCCTGGCAGGCCGCCATGGCGTCGGCCAGCAACGGCACGTCGTCCGGCAGGTCCCGGGCCGGGACGGCGGCCAGCGGCCGGCCGTCCGGCAGGTCGGGGTCGTGGTGGACGGCCAGCGCCCAGTCGGCGGTGCGCCGGACGTCCAGCTCCACGCCGTCGGCCCCCAGCCGTCGAGCCGCCTGGAAGGCGGCGACGGTGTTCTCCACGAAACCGTCCGTGTACCCTCGGTGGGCCAGCACCAGGGGGGTTGGCATCGGGGGTTACCTTACTTTCCTGGTCGGGCTGAACTGGTTTCCTGGTCGGGCCGAACTGGGTTTTCCGGGACCCCTCCCGACCCGAGTCTCACGGTCATCTCGTGACGGGCCCGAAATCTGCTTGCAATAATTGGTGGGCGCCGTATAATTACCCCGTCAATTTCCCTTTCCTCTTGACGGCCACCTTGCCTGGGGCCGATCATGTGAAAAGGATCACAAACGTCGCAGTGGAGGCCCGGCATGGCGCTGATGTGGAACCGGACGGTCGACTGGGATGCCGGTGATTGGCGGCGGGCCGCGGCCTGCCGGAACACCGAGCCTGACCTCTTCTTTCCCGTCGGTACGACCGGTCCGGCGGTGGACCAGATCGAAGCGGCCAAGCGGGTGTGCCGGTCCTGCGAGGCGCAGGAGTACTGCTTGGACTTCGCCCTGGCCACCAACCAGGAATCGGGCGTCTGGGGCGGCACCTCCGAGGAGGAGCGCCGGAAGCTCCGCAAGGCCTGGTTGGCCGCCCGCCGACGGGCGAGCTGACCTTCAGCCGGCCCGCTGGTTCAGCCGGCCCGCTGTTTCAGCCGTAGCGCTGCGCCGGCACGTTG
>CAYVPF010000486.1:0-1709 GCA_964453355.1 uncultured Acidimicrobiaceae bacterium
GGGGCCCCGGCCAGCCGGGCTCGGCCTGGGGGCCGACCGGATCACCGTGGGGCCCGCCGGGGGCCGGGTGGACGGGCCCGCCGCCGGCCCAGCCGTCGTCGGCGTCACGGAGGCGGCGGCACCGGGTGATGGGCGGTGCGGCGGCGCTGACCGCCGTGGCCGTCTTGGCCGGGTTGGGTATCGGCTACGCCGTCTGGAACCCGTCGGGGACCAGTCCGACGGCGGCCGTGTCTCCGGTCCGACCGGGTTCGTCGTCCGGCTCCGCCGGCACCGGGGCGTCGGGGAACGGCCGGCTGTACCCGGGGAACGGATCCGGGTCCAGTGGCTCCCCGTTCGGGACAACCGGCAGCGGGTCGTCGAGCTCCTCGGGCGGTTCGACGTCGTCGGCCGCCGGGTCGCCGTCCGATCTGTCGTCGATCGCCGCCGAGGTGGACCCCGGGTTGGTGGACGTCAACACGACCCTCAACTACCAGGACGAGGACGCCGCCGGTACCGGCATGGTCCTGACCGCCACAGGCGAGGTGCTGACCAACAACCACGTCATCGACGGTGCCACCAGCATCAGCGTGACGGACATCGGGAACGGCAAGACCTACACGGCCTCTGTCGTCGGCTACGACCGTACCGACGACGTGGCGGTCATCCAGCTGCACGATGCGTCAGGGCTGAAGACGGTGACGACCGGTAACTCGTCCAACGTGGCGACCGGTGAGGGCGTGGTCGGCATCGGCAACGCCGGCGGCAAGGGCGGTAGTCCGAGCGTGGCCGGCGGGTCGGTTACCGCCCTCAACCAGGCGATCACGGCCAGCGACGAAGGTGACGGCACCTCCGAGCAGCTGACCGGGCTCATCGAGGTGAACAGCGACATCCAGGCCGGCGACTCCGGCGGGCCCCTGGTGAACACCAGTGGGCAGGTGGTCGGCATGGACACGGCGGCCTCGGAGGCGCAAGGGTTCAGCCTCCAGGGAGCCACAGGACAGGGCTATGCCATCCCGATCAACGAGGCCCTGAGCCTGGCCAAGGAGATCAAGGCCGGTACCGCTTCCTCCACCATCCACATCGGCGAGACCGCCTTCTTGGGGGTGGAGATCGACGCGGCCACAAGCACCGGGGAAGGGTCGGGGAGCAGTGGCGAGAGCCCGTTCGGCGGCGGCTCCGGTCGGTTCGGCTTCGGCACAGGGACATCGACCGGTGGGGTCACAAGCTCCTCGGGGACAGCCACACAGGGCAGTTCGGCGACACAGGGCAGCTCGGCCACGCAAGGGGCGGAGGTCGCCGGCGTGGTCAGCGGCGCCCCGTCGGCGACGGCTGGGCTGGCCAAGGGTGACGTCATCACCGCCGTCGGTGGCAAGTCGGTGACCTCGGCCGACGATCTGACGACGATCATGGCCGGGTACCACCCCGGGGACAAGGTGCAGGTGACCTGGACCGACAGCTCCGGGCAGAGCCACACCGCCACAGTGACCTTCGCCACAGGTCCGCCGGCCTGATCGGCCCCACTGATCGCGACCGGGATCGCAGCCCGGCGGGACGCTCCAGTCGTGGGCCCCCGCCGGGCCCCGGCGCGTGGGGCCGACCAGGGGTTTTACGTTCGTCGGGCCTGGCCATCGCCGATTATCCCTGGTGGGCGAGGGGGGACTTGAACCCCCACATCCTTTCGGACACAGGAACCTGAATCCTGCGCGTCTGCCAATTCCGCCACTCGCCCG
>CAYVPF010000487.1:0-1709 GCA_964453355.1 uncultured Acidimicrobiaceae bacterium
AGTCACCGGGGCCCCAGTCACCGGGGCCCCAGTGACCGGGACCCCGATGACCGTGCCGGCCGTCCTGGACGGCATCCGGGTGGACCGGGCGGTGGCCCTCCTCTACGACGTCTCCCGATCCGTGGCCGCCGACCTGGTGGCCGACGGCCGCGTCACCGTCGACGGTCGGCCGGTCGGCACCCGCAGTGTCCCGCTGGTGGCCGGGTCGACGCTGGTGGTGGACCTGCCGCCGGCCGGTCCCGACGGGCCGTCCGCCGAGGCCGACGTGGTCTTCGCCATGGTGCACGCCGACGACCAGGTGGTGGTGGTCGACAAACCGGCCGGCCTGGTCGTACACCCCGGGGCCGGCCATGCCGACGGCACCTTGGTGTCCGGCCTCCTGGCCCGGTTCCCCGACCTGGCCACCGTCGGCGACCCGGCCCGTCCCGGCATTGTCCACCGGCTGGACCGCGGCACCTCCGGGTTGCTGGTGGTGGCCCGTACCGACGCCGCCTACCGGTCCCTGGCCGACCAGCTGGCCGCCCGCACCGTCGGCCGCCAGTACCTGGCGCTGGCCACCGGGCAGCTGGCCGACGACCAGGGGGTCATCGACGCCCCCATCGGCCGGTCCAACCGCACCCCGACCAAGATGGCGGTGACCGCCCACGGCCGGCCGGCCCGGACCACCTACCGGGTGCTCCGCCGCCTGGACACCCTTCCCGGGCTGGAGCCGAGCACCCTGCTGGCCCTCACCCTGGAGACCGGTCGCACCCACCAGATCCGGGTGCACCTGGCCGCCATCGGCCACCCGGTGGTCGGCGACGACCGCTACGGCACCGGTACCGACCGGTTGGCGCCCGGGCGGTTGTTCCTGCACGCCGCCCGGCTCGGCTTCGTCCACCCCGGCACGGCCGAGTGGGTGGAGTGGACGTCGCCGCTGCCCGACGACCTGGCTTCGATCAGCGGCCCGGCCGACTAAACCAATCTCAGGCAGCCCAGTCTTAAGCAGCCAGGTGGGCGCCGACCACGTTTTCGTCCGAGGACAGCGCCGCCAGCCCCTCCTCCTCGGCCCGCCGCACCCGGCGGACCCCGACGCCCAGCCGCTCGGCGGTGGCCTGCAGGGAGGCGGGGGAGTCGCCGTCGAACCCGAACCGCAGCCGCAGCACGTCGCGCTGCAGCCCCGGCAGCCGGTCCACGGCCGCCCGCACCCGGCCCAACACCATCTCCTGGTCGACTTCCGACGCCCAGTCCTGGCCGTCCGCGCCGACCAGGTCGCCGAGCGACGTGGTCGAGTCGGCGGCCGCCGGCTGGTCCAGACTGGCCGCCACCCGGGCGACCCCCTCCAGGGACTGCCGCTCCTCGAGGGTCATGCCGGTGGCCTCGTCCAGCTCCTGCTCCGTCGGCGGCCGGCCCAGGTGCCCGGCCAGCTCGGCCGTCACGGCGTCCAGTCGCTGCAGCCGCTCGCCCACTTCCAGGGGGATCCGGATGGTGCGGCCGTGTTGCTGCACCGCCCGCTGCAGGGCCTGGCGGATCCACCAGGTGGCATACGTCGAGAACCGGAACCCGCGTTCCCAGTCGAACTTCTCCACCGCCCGCAGCAGCCCGAAGGTGCCCTCTTGGACCAGGTCGCCCAGGTCCACGCCGCGGTCCTGGTACCGCCGGGCCCAGTGCACGACCAGGCGCAGGTTGGCCGCCACCATCTGCTTGCGGGCCTCTTCGTCCCCGGCCGC
>CAYVPF010000488.1:0-1702 GCA_964453355.1 uncultured Acidimicrobiaceae bacterium
CCTCGGTGGGGGCCACCTTGGTGACCACTTGCCAGCCGGACCGCTCGGCCAGGAACCGGTCGGCCTCCTGCACCAGCACCGACGCCCCCAGGCTGCGGACCTGCCGGGTGACGGCCTCGGGGGCCGGGGCGGACAGCAGCCGGGTGGCCTTGCGCTTGGCGGTCAGCTGGTCGAGGGCGTCGGGGTCGTAGAAGGGGGCGATGATGACGTCGGCCTGCGGGCCGGCGGCGATGGCCTCGGCCACCGCCGTGGTCACCGGGCCACCGATGGCCACGATGCCGCCGAAGGCCGACGTGGGGTCGGCGTCCAGGGCCCGCAGGTAGGCGGTTACCAGGTCGGCGGCCACCGCCGCCCCGCAGGGGTTGGCGTGCTTGATGATGGCGACCGCCACTGTCCCAGGGCCTGGATCGGACGAGGCAGTGTCGGCCAGCTCGTGCACCAGCCGCCAGGCGGCGTCGGCGTCGAAGATGTTGAGGTAGCTCAGCTCCTTGCCGCCGTGCTGCACGACGTCGTCCCACCAGCTGGCCTGGCCGGCGATCCGGTAGCGGGCGCCGTGCTGGTGGGGGTTCTCCCCGTAGCGGAGGACGTCCGCCCGCTGCAGGGTCAGGTGGATGGTCGGGGGCAGCACCTGCTCGGACCCACCCTCGTCGAACCAGGCCACGATGGCGGCGTCGTAGGCGGCGATGTGGGCGAAGGCGGCCCGGGCCAGCCGGTGCCGGGTGTCGGCCGACAGGGACCCGGTGGCCCGCAGCTCGTCCACCACCACCCCGTAGTCGGTCGGGGACGTGACGACGCCGACGTGGGCGAAGTTCTTGGCGGCCGCCCGCACCATGGTGGGGCCGCCGACGTCGATCAGCTCCACCGACGGATCGGAGGAGAACGGGTACAGGTTGCACACCACCAGGTCGATGGGATCGATGCCCTGGTCGGCCAGGTCCTGCAGGTGGGACGGCACCGACCGGTCGGCCAGGATGCCGCCGTGGATGCGGGGGTGCAGGGTCTTGACCCGGCCGCCCAGCATCTCCGGGGACCCGGTCACCTCGGCCACCTGGACGTGGGGGATGCCGGCCTCGGCCAGGGCGGCGGCCGTGTTGCCGCTGGCCACCAGGTCCCACCCGAGGTCGGCCAGCCCGCCGGCCAGGTCCAACAGGCCGGTCTTGTCGTAGACCGACAGCAGTGCCCTCACGTCCGTACCTCCTGTTCGTCGGGCTGCCGGTGCAGACCCTGCTTCTCGGGCTGCCCGTGCAGCCCGTCCAGCCCGTCCAGCGAACCGGTCGCCGCCAGCTCGTCCAAGGCCGCCAGCACCGTGGCCGGGTACAGCACCCGCTCCACCTGCTTGATGCGCTCGTGCAGCGTCTCCACCGTGTCGTCGGCCAGCACGGGCACCGACTGCTGGTCCAGGATCGGGCCGGTGTCCATCGCCAAGGTGGCCACGTGCACCGTGCAGCCGGTCACCGTCACCCCGGCGGCCAGGGCGTCTTCCACGCCGTGCCAGCCGGGGAAGGCCGGCAGCAGGGCCGGGTGGGTGTTCAGGACCCGGCCGCCGAAGGCGTCGTGGAACGGCTGGTCCAGCACGGTCCCGAACCCGGCCATGGCCACCAGGTCGGGGCCGGGCAGGTCGGGGCCGGGCAGGTCGGGGACAGATCCGGACAGCACCCCGGCGACCTCGGCCGAGTAGGCCGGGCGGTCGAAGTCGGCCCCG
>CAYVPF010000489.1:0-1697 GCA_964453355.1 uncultured Acidimicrobiaceae bacterium
CAGTCGGCGGTCATGTCGTCGTCGCTGGTGACCGCCCGGATGACGATCGGGTAGGCGTAGGTGCGGCCGTCGCCCATGACGCCGACGGTCCGGACGGCGGGCAGGACGGCGAAGCTCTGCCACAGCTGCCGGTACAGGCCGGCCTTGCGGATCTCCTCCACCACCACCGCGTCGGCCGCCCGCAGGATCTCGGCCCGCTCCGGGGTGACCTCGCCGATGATGCGGACGGCCAGGCCCGGGCCGGGGAACGGTTGGCGCCAGACGATGTCGTGCGGCAGGCCCAGCTCCTCGCCCACCGCCCGGACCTCGTCCTTGAAGAGCAGCCGCAGGGGCTCCACCAGGTCGAAGTCCAGGTCCTCGGGCAGGCCGCCGACGTTGTGGTGCGACTTGATGTTGGCGGTGGCGCCGCCGCCCTCGCCGTGGCCGGACTCGATGACGTCGGGGTACAGGGTGCCCTGCACCAAGAACCGCGGCCCCTTCCCTCCCGGGGTGCCGGCACCCAGGTCCCGGGCCACCTCCTCGAAGATCCGGATGAACAGCTCCCCGATGATCTTGCGCTTGCGCTCCGGGTCCTCCACGCCGGCCAGGGCGCCGAAGAACCGGTCGGCCGCCTTGACGTGGACCAGGTCGACCTGGAACTGCCGGCGGAACGTCTCTTCCACCTGGTCGGCTTCGCCGGCCCGCATCAGGCCGGTGTCCACGAACACACAGGTCAGCTGGTCGCCGACGGCCTTGTGGATGAGGGCGGCGGCCACCGCCGAGTCCACCCCGCCGGACAGGGCGCACAGCACCCGCTCGGTGCCCACCTGCTGGCGGACGGCGGCCACCTGCTGCTCGATGATCGACACGTGGGTCCAGTTCGGGGGGATGCCGCAGGCGTCGTACAGGAACCGCTCCAGTAGGTCGGCGCCGCGCTCGGTGTGCACCACCTCCGGGTGGAACTGCACCCCGAAGATCCGCCGGTCGGCGTCGTGCAGGGCGGCCACCGGGGCGTCCGGGCTGGTGGCCGTGGCCACGAACCCCGGCGGGGCCTCCGTGATGGCGTCGCCGTGGCTCATCCACACCTCGGACTCCGACGGCCAGTCCACGAACAGCGGCGACTGGCCGGTCTGGGCCAGCCGGGTCCGGCCGTACTCGCCCCGGCCGGTCCGCGCCACGGTGCCCCCCAGCTGCTGGGTGAGCAGCTGGGCGCCGTAGCAGATGCCGAGGATGGGGACCCCGGCGTCGTACACCGCCGGGTCCAGGGTGGGGGCCGGGGTCTCGTACACCGACTTGGGCCCGCCCGACAGGATGATCCCGCGGGGGCGCCGGGCCAGCAGCTCCGCTGCCGTCAGGGTGGGGGGGACGATCTCCGAGTAGACGTGGGCCTCACGGACGCGCCGGGCGATGAGCCGGGCGTACTGCGCGCCGAAGTCGACGACCAGTACCGGGTCGTCGACCGCGGTCAATGGCCCATGCCCACGCCCTGGGCCCGCTGCAGCTGCTTGCCCTCGGTCTGGAGCGACGGGGCCACCATGACCTCGGCCTTCTGGAACTCCTTGACCGTCTCGTAGCCGCAGGTGGCCATGGCCGTCCGGAGGGCCCCGAACAGGTTCATCCGGCCGTCGTTCTGGTGGGCGGGGCCGAGCAGGATCTCCTTCAGGCTGCCCCGCACGCCGGTCCGCACCCGGGCTCCCCGGGGGAGGGTGGGGTGGAAG
>CAYVPF010000490.1:0-1697 GCA_964453355.1 uncultured Acidimicrobiaceae bacterium
CCGCGTGCAGGGCGACTACACCGGGCGGCGGACGGTGACCCCACGACCGGCGAGGACGTCCTTGGCCTCGGCGACGGTGTGGTCGCCGAAGTGGAAGATCGACGCGGCCAGCACCGCGTCGGCGCCGCCCTCGATCACGCCGTCGGCCAGGTGGTCGAGCGTGCCCACCCCCCCGCTCGCGATCACCGGAACGGGCACGGCGTCGGCGACCGCGCGGGTGAGCGCCACGTCGAAGCCGTCGCGGGTGCCGTCGCGGTCCATCGAGGTGAGCAGGACCTCGCCGGCGCCGCGGGCCACGGCCTCCTGCACCCAGGTGACCACGTCGAGGCCGGTGCGGGTGCGGCCGCCGTGGATCACGACCTCCCAGCCGGTGCCGTGCTCGCGGGCCTTGGCGTCGACCGCGACGACCACGCACTGGTTCCCGAACTCGGCCGCGATCTCCGAGATGACCTCCGGGCGCTGCACCGCGGCCGTGTTGACCGACACCTTGTCGGCGCCGGCGCGGAGCATCCTGCGGGCGTCATCGACGCTGCGGATGCCACCGCCGACCGTGAACGGGATGAAGACCTGCTCGGCGGTTCGGCGGACGACGTCGACCATGGTGTCGCGGTCGTCGGACGACGCGGTGATGTCGAGGAACACCAGCTCGTCGGCGCCCTCGAGGTCGTAGCGGGTGGCGAGCTCGACCGGGTCGCCGGCGTCGCGGATGTCGACGAAGTTCACGCCCTTCACGACCCGCCCGCGGTCGACGTCGAGGCAGGGGATGACCCGGGCGCAGCGCATGACGGCCAAGCTACCGGGGGCCCGAGGCCGGCCGAACGTGAGTTGGCGTGGGCCGAACCCGGCCGGGCTTGGCAGACTGCGGCGATGGCCGACTCCACTGCTCCCGCAGCCCAGCACGATCCGCTGCCGCCCACCGATGACCTCACCGAGATCGAGCGACGGCTGCAGATGCCGCTCGTCGACGCGATGGTCACGCAGCGCTCGATCCGGCGCATCCACCCCGACCCGGTCGACCCGGCCATCGTCCGCCGGCTGCTGGAGCTGGCCCTCGAGGCGCCGACCGGCTCGAACGGCCAGAACTGGGAGTTCGTCGTGGTCACCGACCCCGCGGTGCGGGCGAAGCTGGCCAAGCAGAACCGTCGAGCGTTCGCGCTCTACGGCGGCCTCGGGAAGCGGCTGCGGAAGGATGACCAGACGCAGCGCATCCTCAAGTCGGTCCAGTGGCAGGCGGACCACTTCGAGGAGATCCCGGTGATCGTGGTGGCGTGTCTCAAGGGTGGGTCGCGGCCGCCATTCGTGCCGATGCCGGGCGTCGCCGACTCGTCGCACTACGGCTCGATCTACCCCAGCGTGCAGAACCTGCTGCTCGGTGCCCGGGCCGTGGGGCTCGGCGCCTCGCTCATCACCCTCCCGCTGTGGTCGGGGATGGCCGCACGTCGCATGTTCGGGCTACCGATGTCCGTCGAGCCCACCTGCCTCGTGTGCCTCGGCTGGCCGATCGGCCGGTACGGCCCGAAGGCGCGCCGACCGATCGACGAGGTCCTTCACCACGACCAGTGGACCGCCCGGTGATCGTGCTGGTGCGCCACGGCGAGACCGAGTGGAGCCGGTCCGGCCGCCACACCGGCCGCACCGACGTGCCGCTCACCGACGAGGGGCGTGCGCAGGCCGCGGCGCTGCGGCCCTTCCTGGCC
>CAYVPF010000491.1:0-1690 GCA_964453355.1 uncultured Acidimicrobiaceae bacterium
GGCCGCAAAGCAGGCCAGGTTGTCGACGTGGCCGTCGGTCTCGTCGAACGGCACCCCCCGGGGCAGCCACACCACCCGGTCCACCCCGAGATACGCCCGCAGGTGGCCGTCGATGTCGGCCTTCGACAGCCGTGGGTTCCGGTTCCGGTTGAGCAGGCACTCGGCCGTGGTCAGGCAGGTGCCGTCGCCGTCGACGTGGATGGCGCCGCCCTCCAGGACCAGCGGCGCCCGGTACCGGGCGACCCGCTCCAGGCCGCACACCTTGGCGGCCACCTGGTCGTCGTGGTCCCACGGGAAGAACAGCCCGCCGTCCAGGCCACCCCAGGCGTTGAACACCCAGTCCACCCCCCGCCGTTCGGTCCGGGCTCGGTCCACCACGAACGTCGGCCCGGTGTCCCGGGCCCAGGCGTCGTCGGTGGTCATCTCCACCACCCGCACCGCCGGCGGCAGCACCGCCCGGGCCTGCCGCCACTGCCGGGCCGACGCCAGCATGGTCACCGGCTCGCCCCCGGTCACCGCGATGGCGGTGGCCACCGCGGCGAAGGCGGCCTGGGCCGGCTTGGCCCCCAACCGCCAGGTGTCGGTGCGCTCCGGCCACACCATGGTGCAGCCGTCGTGCCGGTCCCATTCGGCCGGCATGGCGAAGCCGTCGGCGGCCGGAGTGGACTGGGCAGGCATCTCCAGAGGGTACCCACCGGTGCCGCCCGAAGCCGGGGCCACTACTGTCCCGAGTATGCCGTCGAAGGTGGTCCTGGCCGTGGTCCAGCGGGCCAACGGCTATGACCGGGCCGCCAACTGCGCCGCCACCGTCGACGCGGCGGCAACCGCTGTTGCCGGCGGCGCCCAGGTGGTGCTGTGCCCGGAGCTGTTCGAGGGCCGGTACTTCCCCCAGACCGAGGACCAGGCCTACTTCGCCTGGGCCACCACCGTGGACGCCAATCCGGCGGTGCAGGCCATGCGGAAGGCCACCGCCGGCACCGGGGCGGTGGTACCGGTGTCGTTCTTCGAGTACGCCGCTCCGGTGTACTTCAACTCGATGGCCCTGGTGGACGACGGCGAGGTCCGTGGCCTGTACCGCAAGGCCCACATCCCGGACGGCCCGGGGTACGAGGAGAAGTTCTACTTCTCCCCCGGCGACACCGGGTTCAAGGTGTGGGACACCCGGCACGGCCGCCTGGGGGTCGGCGTGTGCTGGGACCAGTGGTTCCCCGAGGCCGCCCGGGCCATGGCGCTCATGGGGGCCGACATGCTGCTGTACCCCACGGCCATCGGCAACGAGATCGGCAGCCAGGCCGGCAACGACACCGCCGACATGTGGCGCCGGGCCATGGACGGCCACGCCGTCTGCAACCACCTGCCGGTGGCCGCAGCCAACCGCATCGGCACCGAGGGGGACCTCACCTTCTACGGGTCGTCCTTCGTCGTCGACCACCGCGGCCGGCCCCTGGCGGAGGCCGGCCGGGACACCGAGGAGACCCTGTTCGCCGACCTCGACCTGGACCAGGCTCGGGCCGACCGGGCCGGGTGGGGGCTGTTACGCGATCGCCGGCCCGATCTCTACGGCGTGCTCACCCGCTACCACAGCTGAGCGCAAGCCTCACCCTGTCACGTCCCACAAGAACCCGGTCGCGGCGCTGTAGCTGCCGTCGGTGGCCGTGACCGTCACGTAGCGCCGGGTCGTGGTGGTGGG
>CAYVPF010000492.1:0-1684 GCA_964453355.1 uncultured Acidimicrobiaceae bacterium
GGTGTAACCGAGCTCGGCGGCCTTCTCCTCGCTCATGATCAGCACCGCCGCCGACCCGTCGGTGATCTGCGAGGAGTTGCCGGCGGTGATCTTGCCGCCCTCCTTGAAGACCGTCTTCAGGGTGGCCAGGACCTCCACCGAGCTGTCCGGTCGGATGCCCTCGTCGGCGGTCACCAGCTCGTCGGTGTCGTTGCCCTCGTCGTCGTGCACCCGGACCGGGACGATCTCGTTCTCGAACCGGCCCTCGGCGGTGGCCTGTGCGGCCAGCCGGTGGCTGCGGACCGCGTAGGTGTCCAGGTCCTCCCGGGAGATGTTCCACTGGTCGGAGATCAGCTCGGCCCCGATGCCCTGGCTGACGATGCCGCCCCGGGGCTCGTACCGCTTCATCAGCCGGGGACCGAACGGGAAGCCGAAGTCGCGGACCACCGACGACCCCATCGGGGTGTGGGTCATCGACTCCACCCCGGCGGCCACCACGACGTCGTAGGCCCCGGCCATGACGCCCTGGGCGGCGAAGTGCAGGGCCTGCTGCGAGGAGCCGCACTGCCGGTCGATGGTGGTGTCCGGCACGGACTCCGGCCAGCCGGCCGCCAGGACGGCGCTGCGGCCGACGTTCAGGGACTGCTCGGACACCTGCATGACACAGCCGGTGATGACGTCCTCCACCAGGGCCGGGTCCAGGTCGTTGCGCTCCTGCAGGGCCTTCAGCGATTCGGAGGCCAGGTCGACGGCGTGCCAGTTGCGGAACTTGCCGTTGCGCTTGCCTCCGGCGGTGCGAACTGCGTCGACGATGACGGCGGTGGTCATGACGGTCCTCCTCGCATTCCGGCGGCCCGGGTTGGCCGGTGCCTGCCGGTTGTGGTGCTGCTCATCCTACAGGGCGTTTTCCGCAGTGGCGTCCTGGTCCAGGGGGAAGTGGACCCCGGTCAGCTCCTCCGACAGCACCCACAGGGCGGCGGCATCTTCGGCCCGCTGCGACCGCCGGTTGGAGCCGACCTGTTTGGGCGACCCGTACTGCTGGGCCAACCCGGACGGTCCGAAGTACTGGCCGCCGCCGACGCCGGGAGCGGTGGCGGCGTAGAGCGTGGGCAGGGCCCCGGCGGTGGCCGACTGGCCGAGATGACTGGCCAGGCCGCCGGCCCGGGCCCGGACGGTGGAGCCGCCCATGACCGGCCCGTTGGCGGCCAGGTTGGTGCGGGCCCAGCCGGGATGGGCGGCCACGGCGACGGTGGGGACCCCGGCGGCGCGCAACCGGCGGTCCAGCTCGTAGGTGAACAGCAGGTTGGCCAGCTTGGAGTTGCCGTAGGCCAGCCACCGGTTGTGCTTGACGCCCAGTCCCTGGACGGCCTCGGCGGAGGACAGGTCCAGGTGACCGAGCCGGTGCAGCAGGGAGCTGACCGTCACCACCCGGGAGCCGGGGACGCTCAGCATCCGGTCCAGCACCAACCCGGTGAAGGCGAACGGGCCGAGGTGGTTGGTGGCGAACTGCCGCTCGAACCCGTCGTCGGTGAGGGCCCAGGGGGTGCCCATGACGCCGGCGTTGTCGACCAGGATGTCCAGCCGGCCGTGGGTGTCGTTGAACCGACCGGCGGCCGCCCGGACCGAGGACTGGGAGGCCAGGTCCAGGGACAGCACCTCGACGGAGGCCCCCGGCGAGTGGCCGACGATGCCGTCGGCCGAGATC
>CAYVPF010000493.1:0-1675 GCA_964453355.1 uncultured Acidimicrobiaceae bacterium
ACGGCCTGGCCACGGCCTGGCGGGGCCGGGCGCTGCGGGGGGTGGTGCCGATCGATACCCGGACCGACTTGTGGCGGTTGATGGCCCACGCCCAGGTCACCGTCGACCTGGCGCCGGGTGGTCTCCTGGCCCGCGAGTTCGTCGAATCGGCCCGCTACGGCACTCCGGTGGTGGTGCCGGCAGGGACGACGGCGGCCCGCTTCGCCGGCCTCGGGGGCGGCCTGTGGTATCGGGACGTGGCCGAACTGATGGCCAGCGTGGAGGCTATGGACGACCGGGGGCTCCGGGACACTCTCGGCGCCCAGGGTCGGCAGCAAGCCGACGCCTGGTACGGCGACCCGGCGGCCTTTGTGGACCGGGTCGGGTCGATGCTGGACGCGGTGTCGGAATCCCCGGTTGAGCGGAGCCCGGGTCAGCGATAAGAGGCTCGCGGCGGCCAGGCCAACGGGAACGACTCGTGGGCCAGCGACAGGTTGGGGTTGTAGGCCGGATCGGCCGCCAGGACCGGGGCCCACCGGGTGTGCAGGTACCGGATCTCCCGGGCCAGGCGAACCACGTTCTCTCCGTCGGTCTCCCTGGGCTCTGTCGGGGACACGTGCCGGGTGAGCTGGGCGTGGGGGGTCCAGGCCACCCGCCACCCGGCCTCGCCCAGCCGCAGGCAGAAGTCGATGTCCACGAAGGCGCCGGACAGATTGTCCTCGTCGAACCCCCCGACCGCCTCGAAGGCCTCGCGCCGGACCACCATGCAGTCCCAGGACACTGCCGAGAACGACTGGCTCAGCCACAGGCGGCCGCCGTAGCCGGGCTCCAGGTTGTCGAACCGTCGGTGGACGTGGCCGGCGGTGCCGCCGATGCCCATGACGATGCCGGCGTGCTGGATGGACCCATCGGGGTAGAGCACCTTGGCCCCGACCGCCCCGATCCCAGGCTGCAGCAGCAGCCCCACCATCTCGTCCAGCCACCCCTCGCTGGTGGCCTCGACGTCGTCGTAGAGGAAGCACAGGACATCCCCCCGGGCCCGGCGGGCCCCGGCGTTCCTCAAGGCCCCGTCGGTCACCGGCCGGTGGTCGTCCACCACGGTCACCAGGGCCCCCCGGTCGCGGATGAACGCCCTCATCCGGGGGCGGGGTTCGCCGTCGTCGACGACCACCGTCTCCACCGACTCGTACCCGGCCCGCACCTGGGCGCTGTCGACGCACCGCATCAACCGGACGGCAGTCCGCGGGAGCACGACGACGCTGGCCGACGGTGGGTCGTCCGGCAGGTACCACTGGACCCGGTTGAACCCGCTCGCCCCCACCGGCCAGACCCGAGCCCGACGGCCGGTCCGTTCGAGGTGGTCGGCCACGGCTCGCCGGGCGGCCGACACGGCATACGGCTTGGCCGCCAGCGACGACGACGTCGACTCGGCATGGACCCGCCAGTGATAGAGAATGTGGGGGACGTGGACCACCTGGTCGGGCCGCAGCCGCTCCACCACCCGGAGCACCAGGTCCCAGTCCTGGCTGCCCTCGTAGCCGGCACGCCATCCCCCGGCCTCGAAGAGGAGGTCCCGGCGGAGCATGCACAGGTGGGAGAAGTAGTTCTGGCCCAACAGCAAGATGGGATCAAAGTCGGGCTTGAAGTACGGCATCGACCGGACCCCGTCGTCGTCGATCAGGTCCTCGTCGCTGTA
>CAYVPF010000494.1:0-1674 GCA_964453355.1 uncultured Acidimicrobiaceae bacterium
GGCCACCTCCGGCCTGTCGGTCACACTGACGGTGGACTCCTCGTCGACCGGCATCTGCTCGATGAGCGAGGGGGTCGTCTCCTTCGAGGCCCCCGGCACCTGCCAGATCGACGCCAACCAGGCCGGGAACAGCACAACGTGGGCACCGGCGCCCCAGGTGGTCCAGACGCTCGACGTCGAGGCCCTGCAGAACCTCCCGGTGGTGGTGTCGGGTAGGCAGCCCTACAGGGGCAGCCCCACCTTCACGTTCGCCACACCTTCGCCGCTGCCTTCCGGGGTGACCGGCGTCGGGGGGACGTTGACCGGCTGCTCCACCATCCTGACCTCGGAGGCTTCGGTTGGCGTGTACTCGGACACCCTCACAGGCCGGGTGCCGTCGGGCATCATGAGCGGCTGTGGCGGGCTGCAGGTGACAGGGCCCACAAGCTGGGATTATCAGA
Organism: uncultured Acidimicrobiaceae bacterium; assembly: GCA_964453355.1. Lineage (GTDB taxonomy): Bacteria > Actinomycetota > Acidimicrobiia > Acidimicrobiales > RAAP-2 > DASZUK01. The sequence continues at coordinate 441 of CAYVPF010000494.1, forward strand.
TCCAGTACACATACGCCGACGGCACCATGACCGTCACCAAGGCCCCGACCAGCTTCACCATCACCGCCAATGGGGCGTCTACGGCCGCCATCGCCACCGGGACCTCCGCCACGCTGGCCGAGAGCGGTATGCCGGCCACAGCGACCGGCACGGTGACCTTCACGTCGGGGTCGACCAAGTTGTGCACGGCCACCCTGCCGGCCACCAGCTGCACGACTCTGACGACGTTGCCGGCCGGCAGCTACCCGTCGATCTCGGCCACCTTCGCCGACACCGACGGCAACCACAGCGGCTCGACCTCGACCGGTACCGTGGCCCTGACCGTCAGCGCCTTCGCCGTCACCGCGGTGCCCAACCAGGAGAGCTGGACCCACGCCCCGGTGTCGCTGACCCTGCACGCCGGTCCGGGGACGGTGACCTACGGCGCCACCAACCTGCCCCTGGGCCTGACCCTCACCCCCTCGAGCGGCGTCATCTCGGGCACCACCGCCACAACGGCCACACGGCGCTACGTGACGGTGACCGCCACCGCCGGCTCCTCGCACGCCTCGACCAGCTTCTTCTGGACAGTGATCGACCCGTTGGTGGCCACAAACCCGCCGGCCACCGAGACCAGCTGGATCCACTCGCCGGTCACACTGACCGTCCCCTTCAAGAACGCCACCGGGTCCCCCCTCACCTACAGCGCCACCAACCTGCCGGTCGGTCTGGCCATCACAACGTCTTCGGGCGTCATCTCGGGCACCACCGCCACGACGGCCACACGGCGCTTCGTGACGGTCACCGCCACCGACGGGACCCGGACGGCCAGCGCCAGCTTCCTCTGGACCGTCACCGACCCCCTGGCGGTCACCACGCCGTCCACCCAGGCGAGCTGGTTCGACACAACCGTCGACCTGCAGATCGGGGCCACGGACGCCGTCTCCGGGGCCACCCTCACGTACAGCGCTACGAACCTGCCCGGCGGGCTCAGCGTCGGGTTGCACACCGGCAGGATCACCGGGACCGCGGCGGCGGTGACCACCCGACGCTTCGTCACGGTGACGGTCACCAGCACCAGCTCAGCCGGCACCTTCACCGACGGCGCCAGCTTCCTCTGGACCGTCGCCGACCCCCTGACGGCCCCGGTCACCCCGACAGCCCAGGCCTCGTGGGTGGGCACCCGGGTGACCCCCGTGTCGGCGGGCTTCACCGCCACGCTGGGGTTGGTCACCTACAGCGCCACCAACCTGCC
>CAYVPF010000495.1:0-1674 GCA_964453355.1 uncultured Acidimicrobiaceae bacterium
CCGAGTTCGTCAACCTGTACAAGCAGACCAAGGGCATCCACCGCCGTCTCAACCGGCGCCGCCTCGGCTGACCGGCCGTTCCGGCGGAAGACGCTTCCGCGGAAACGTCTTGGACCGGCCGGTCGACTGCCGGACGGCCAATTACCTGATGGCGTCGGTCAGTTCGGCGGTTTCCTCGGCGGACAGGTCGATGGCCGCGGCGGCCAGGTTGTCCTCCAGGTGGGCCACCGTGGACGTGCCGGGGATGGGCAGCATCACCGGCGACCGGTGCAGCAGCCAGGCCAGGGCCAGCTGCGACGGGGAGGCCTGGTGGCGCTTGGCCAGGTCGTCCAGCGGCCCTCCCGGGGTGGCCAGGGCGCCGGTGGCCAGCGGGAACCAGGGGATGAACCCGATGCCGTTGGCCTCGGCGTGCTCCAGGAGGGGCTCGGCGGCGCGGTCGGCCAGGTTGTAGCGGTTCTGCACCGACACCACGGTGGCCAGCTGCCGGACCTGCTCCAACTCGTCCACGGTGACCTCGCTGAGGCCGATGTGGCGGATCTTGCCCTCCTGCTGCAGGGTCACCAGCTCCCCGATCTGGTCGGCCAAGGGCACCGTGGCGTCGATGCGGTGGAGCTGGTACAGGTCGATGCGGTCGAGACCCAGGTGCCGCAGGCTGAGCTCGCACTGCTGGCGCAGGTACTCCGGCCGGGCCAGCGGCCGCCAGTCGGCCGGCCCCGCTCGGGTCAGGCCGGCCTTGGTGGCGATGACCAGCCCGTCAGGGTACGGATGCAGGGCCTGGCGGATCAGCTGCTCGCTGACGAACGGGCCGTAGGAGTCGGCGGTGTCGATGAAGTCGACTCCCAGCTCCACCGCCCGGCGGAGCACCCGGACGGCCTCGTCGGGGTCGGCCGGGTCCCCCCAGACGCCGGGGCCGGTCAGCTGCATGGCCCCGTAGCCGAGGCGATGGATGGGCAGGTCGCCCCCGAGCTGGAACGTGCCGGAACGGTGGACGGGACGGTCGTCGGCCATGGTGGCTCCCTTTCGATGGACTGGGGTGATGGACGGCGGTGCCGCCACCCTATGGGTCGGCCGGGGATTTAGATGCGCTCGAAGTTGCGGGCCAGCTCCCAGTCGGTGACCACCCGGTTGGCCGACGCCCACTCCTGCCGGGCGGTGTTGAGCAGGTGGTGGTGGACGTCGTCGCCGAACGCTTCGGCGGCCACCGGGCTGGCCGCCAGCTCGGCGATGGCGTCGGGCAGGTCGGTGGGCACCCGCGGGACGTCGTCGGCGGCATACGCGTTGCCCGGGTACGGCTCGCCCGGCTCCAGCCGGTGGTCGATGCCGTACAGGCCGGCGGCGATGGCGGCGGCCAAGGCGATGTACGGGTTGACGTCGGCGCCGGGGAGATGGCACTCGACGCGGCGGGCCGGGCCGCGGCCGATGACCCGGAACCCGCAGGTGCGGTTGTCCTCACCCCACACCGCGGCAGTGGGGGCCCAGCTGCCCGGCACGTACCGCCGGTACGAGTTGACGTACGGGGCGTAGCACCACGCCAGCTGCCGGGCGGCGTGCAGCTGGCCGGCCAGGAAGTGGGCACCGGTGGCCGACAGGGTGCCGGGGTGGTCGGGGTCGGCCATCACCGGCCGGTCGGTGGCGGCATCCCACAGGCTGGTGTGCAGGTGGCAGGACGACCCC
>CAYVPF010000496.1:0-1654 GCA_964453355.1 uncultured Acidimicrobiaceae bacterium
GGGGGCCGGGGCCACCTCGCCGACCGCTGGGGCCACCTCACCGGGGGCCGGGGCCACCTCGCCGACCGCTGGGGCCACGTCGGCGGCCGGGTCGGCCGGCCAGTCGGCCCCGTCGTCGGCCCCGGCGGCCTCCTGGGCCGGGGCGGCCGGATCCTCCACCAGGTCGTCGGCCCATTGGTTGATGAGCGTCATCGGGGACCGGGCGTACCGGGCGATGTCCTGGGTGGTCGGCAGGTCGGGGATGTTCTGGCGGACCTCCTGGTCGACCCGCCGCTGGAACTCCCGCAGCTTGCGCACGGTGGCGCCCACCTGCCGGGCCACCTGCGGCAGCTTGTCCGGCCCGAGAAGGATGACGGCCACGATGACGATGATCAGGAGCTTGGCCGGGCTGAGGTCCAGCATTCCGGGGGCAGTCTACCGGTGGGTCAGAGGGCCGGTCAGAGGGAGGCGATCAGGCGCTCCACCCGCTCGTCGTGGGCCTTGAACGGGTCCTTCAGCAGCACCGTCCGCTGGGCCTGGTCGTTCAGCTTCAGGTGCACCCAGTCGACCGTGAAGTCCCGCCGGCGCTCCTTGGCCCGCCGGACGAAGGCGCCCCGCAACCGGGCCCGGGTGGTCTCCGGCGGGTCGGTCATGGCGGTGGCGATGGCGGCGTCGGTGCAGGTCCGCTCCACCTGGTCCCGGGCCTGCAGCTTGTAGAACAGTCCCCGGGTCCGGTCGACGTCGTGGTACATCAGGTCCACCATGGCCACTTTGGGGTGGGACAGCGGCACCTCGTGGCGCTTGCGGACCTCCTCCACCAGCCGGTACTTGGCCACCCAGTCGCATTCCCGCCACAACGACAGCGGGTCCGACTCCAGGCCCTTCAGGCAGTGCTCCCACATGTCCAGGGCCCGGTCCTCCTCCGGGGTCAGCCCGTGGCGGTCCCGGAACCGCAGGGCCCGCTCCAGGTACTCGGCCTGGATGTCGAGGGCCCGCATCTCCCGGCCGTTGGCCAGCCGGACGCGCCGCTGGCAGGTGATGTCGTGGCTGATCTCCCGGATGGCCCGGATGGGGTTCTCCAGGGTCAGGTCCCGCAGGACGGTGCCGGAGTCCTCCAGCATGGCCAGCAGGATGCTGGTGGTGCCCACCTTCAAGAACGTGGCGTACTCGCTCATGTTGGAGTCCCCGACGATGACGTGCAGGCGCCGGAACCGCTCGGCGTCGGCGTGGGGCTCGTCCCGGGTGTTGATGATCGGCCGGCTCCGGGTGGTGGCCGAGGACACCCCTTCCCAGATGTGCTCGGCCCGCTGGCTGATGCAGTAGACCGCCCCCCGGGCCGTCTGCAGCACCTTGCCGGCGCCGGCGAAGATCTGCCGGCTGACCAGGAACGGGATCAGCACCTCGGTGTACCGGTTGAAGTCGTCGTTGCGCTCCGTCAGGTAGTTCTCGTGGCACCCGTACGAGTTGCCGGCGGAGTCGGTGTTGTTCTTGAACAGGTACACGTCCCCCCGGATGCCCTCCTCGCGCAGCCGCGACTGGGCGCCGGTGACCAGCTGGGAGAGGATCCACTCGCCGGCCTTGTCGTGGGTGACCAGGTCCCCGATCTTGTCGCACTCGGGGGTGGCGTACTCCGGGTGGCTGCCCACGTCCAGGTACAGCCGGGCGCCGTTCTCCA
>CAYVPF010000497.1:0-1646 GCA_964453355.1 uncultured Acidimicrobiaceae bacterium
GACGGTGCCGCCGACCATGGTGCCCGAGCCGGCGGCCCGGCCGGCGGTGCTGCCGACGGACCGGCTGCAGGGCAACGGCATGTGCGTGCCGACCCTGCGGTCGACACTGCGGCGGATCGACGACGTCCGCAACGCCGTGTCTGTGGTGGCGCTGTGGGCCTCGGTCGTCGGGGTGGCATGGGCGGCGGTGTGGCTGGACAATCCGGTGGGGTACGTCGTGGCCTTCGTCGCGATGGGCCCGCTGTACGTGCGGTTCGCCATCTTGATGCACGAGGCCGCCCACAAGCTGCTGTTCACGAACAAGCGGGTGAACGACTGGGTGGGGACCTGGCTGATCGCCTACCCGGCGTTCGTGCCCATCGGGCTGTACCGGCGGGGCCACTTCGCCCACCATCGGGCGGAGTTCGGTCCCGACGACCCGGACCTGGCGTTCTACGGCGGGTACCCCTGCGACCGGGCCACGCTGCGCCGCCGGCTGGTCCGCGACGCGGTGGGGATCTCGGGGTGGAAGAACTTCGTGCCGTTGCTGAAGGCGGTGCGGCCGGCCCGGTCCCGGCGGCTGGCCCTGTCCATCCTGGGGGTCCAGGTGGTGCTGTGGGCGGCGTCGTGGGCGGCCACCGGACGGTGGTGGATCTACCCCCTGCTGTGGTGGCTGCCGTGGATGACGCAGTGGCGGGTGCTCAACCGGCTGCGCTCTATTGCCGAGCACGGCGGGATGCAGCCCGGGGACGACCGGCGGGTGACCACCCACAACGTCGCGCAGACCTGGCCGGCTCGGCTGTGGCTGGTGCCGTACAACACCGGTTGGCATCTGGCCCACCACGTCGACATGGGGGTGCCCTGGCGCAACCTCCCCCGGTTCCACGCCGAGCTGGTCCGGGCCGGGTACGTCACCGAGGGCATCACCTACCCCAACTACCGGGCCCTGTGGAAGGCGCTCGCCTCGGGATCTAGCTGACGGGCTCGGCGACGAAGACCGGGATCACGCGGTCGGTCTTCTGCTGGTAGTCGGCGTAGGCCGGCCAGACTTCGACCGCCCGGTCCCACCAGGTCGCCCGCTCGTCGCCCTCGACCTGGCGGACGATCATGTCGCTCTTGGCCGGACCGTCCTGGATTTCGACCCGGGGGTCGGCCAGCAGGTTGTAGTACCAGACCGGGTGGACCGGCGCCCCGCCCTTGGAGGCGACCAGGGCGTACCGGCCGTCGTGCTCCACCCGCATCAGGGGGTTCTTGCGCAGGTTGCCCGACCGGGCGCCGCGGGAGGTCACCACGATGACCGGCACCCCTTGGAGGGTGGTGCCGTCGGTACCGCCGGACCGTTCGTAGAGGTCCACCTGATCGCGGACCCATTCGCTCGGGCTCGGTTCGTAGGTCCCTTCCAGTGGCATCAGCGGTCCTCCGCAAACTCTTTTCGCAGCCGCTCCAGGCTGGCGGCCAACAGCCGGGACACGTGCATCTGGCTCACCCCGATGCGGGTGGCGATCTCGGACTGGGTGAGGCCGTCTGCGAACCGTAGCCGCAGGATGGTCTGCTCCCGGGGAGCCAGGCGGGCCAGGGCGGGGGCCAGGACGGACCGGTCGTCGACGTTGCCGAAGGTGGCGTCCTCGACGCCGATCCGCTCGGCCAGGGTCTCCTCCTGGCGGTCG
>CAYVPF010000498.1:0-1634 GCA_964453355.1 uncultured Acidimicrobiaceae bacterium
ACCTGGTGGAGGTCCGGTTGCCGCGGGCTCGGCAGTACGCCCGGGAGGCCCGGCTGAACCGGGTGCTGTTCGAACCGCACCGGGCCACCGTCGGCGTCGTGGCCTCCGGCCTGGCCTACGAGGCCGTCCTCCGGGCCCTCGCCGACCTGGGGCTGGAGCAGGACCACTGGCACGCCCTCGGGCTCCGGCTGGTCCGCCTGGCCATGCCGTGGCCGCTCGACGCCGGCGACGTCCGGGAGCTGCTGGCCGGCCTGGACCGGGTGGTGGTGGTCGAGGACAAGACGGGCTTCGTGGAGGGGCAGATCAAAGAGGTCCTGTACGGCCAGGCGGCCCAGCCGCGGGTGGTCGGCAAGGAGGACGACGACGGGCGGCCGCTGGTGCCGGCCCACGGGTCGGTGACCAGCGAGCTGGTGGCCGACGTGCTGGCCCGGGTGCTCGGGGACCGGCTGCCGGAGGAGTCCCGGCGGCGGTTGGACCGGATGCGCCGGCCGGAGCGGCTGAGCGTGCAGTCGGCGCCGCTCCCCGCCCGGACCCCGTACTTCTGCTCCGGGTGCCCGCACAACCGGTCCACCCGGGCCACCGGCGACCAGTTGGTCGGCCTGGGCATCGGCTGCCACGTGATGGTGGCCCTGGACGACGACGGCCGCGGCCACCAGGTAGGCATGACGCAGATGGGCGGCGAAGGGGCCCAGTGGAACGGCCTGGCCCCGTTCACCGACGACCGCCACTACTTCCAGAACCTGGGCGACGGCACCTTCTTCCACTCCGGCTCCCTGGCCATCCGGGCGGCGGTGGCCGCCGGCGTGGACATCACCTACAAGCTGCTGTTCAACCAGGCCGTCGCCATGACCGGCGGGCAGTCCCCGCAGGGCCAGTTCGACGTCCCCGCCCTGACCCGCTGGCTGGCGCTGGAGGGGGTGCGCCGGGTGGTGGTGACCACCCCGGACCCGTCCACCTACCGCGGCGTCGACCTGGACCCGGTGGCCGAGGTCCGCCACCGCGACGACCTGGCCGCCGTCCAGGAGGAGCTGGGAGCCACCGGCGGGGTGACCGTGCTGATCCACGACGACCGCTGCGCGGCGGAGGAGCGGCGGCTGCGCAAGCGCGGCACCCTGCCGACGCCGCCCGAGAAGGTGTGGATCAACCAGCGGGTCTGCGAGGGCTGCGGGGACTGCGGCCGCAAGTCCACCTGCCTGTCCGTGGTCCCGGTGCCGACCGACCTGGGCCGCAAGACGGCCATCCACCAGGGGTCGTGCAACAAGGACTTCTCCTGCCTGGACGGCGACTGCCCGTCGTTCGTGGTGGCCACCCCCACGCGGCGATCACGGCGACGGGCAGAGTCCCGGCAGCGCAAGCCGGCGGCCGGCCGCCAGAAGAAGCTGCCGGAGCCGCCGGTGACCCTGCCGGAACCGGTGCTGCGGGTACCGGCCGCAGACACCCTCATCCGCATGCCCGGCATCGGCGGCACCGGGGTGGTGACGGTGTCCCGGATCCTGCAGATGGCCGCCCACCTGGACGGCCGGTATGCCGCCGGGCTGGAGCAGACCGGCCTGGCCCAGAAGGGCGGCCCGGTGGTGGCCGACGTCCGGATCACCGACCGCCCGGTGGACGGGGCGGTGCGGGCCGGCCGGCGT
>CAYVPF010000499.1:0-1632 GCA_964453355.1 uncultured Acidimicrobiaceae bacterium
GCTCGCCTACATCAGCCAGGTCCACCAGGCGGTGGCCGGGTTCCCCAACGTGAAGATCGGGGAGCTGTCGTGGGAGGACTTCTACGACCCGGTGTTCGCCACCCAGCCCGCCACCACAGCGGCGCAGCGGCTGACGCTGGCCACCCAGACGGGCTTCCGGTCCTGGCTGAAGCAGCAGTACTCCCTGGCCAAGGTGTCGTCCATGTACGGGCAACGGTTCACCAGCTGGTCCCAGGTGCCGACGCCGCCGAACACCACGCCGCTCTTCCGCCTGATGTACCAGTACGACGACTGGGCCGTGGTCCACCGGTTCTTCATCCCCGCGTCGAGCCGGTTCCCGGGCCTCAACCTCGAAGCGCGTGTCACAAAGGACGCGCTGTTCACAGACGGCAAGCAGGTGGCCCTGTACTCGCACGCCTCCACCTACAAGCTCCCCGGCACCTCGTACATCGGCATGTACTTCGACCCGTACATGGGCGACCCCTCCACCACAAAGGTGGAGACCGTCCCCCAGGCCCTCGCCGCCCTGCAGACCACCCTGGCGACAATGCGGACCAGTTCCGGCGGCCTGCCCCTCTACATCTTCGAGTACGAGATCGTCAGCAACAGCCCCCAGGTGGCCACATCATCGGGCCTGCCGGAGACACAGGTCCCGGCGTTCTTGGAGCAGAGCGCCCCGATCATGAAGAAGTACACCCTCGGCTACTCGCTGTGGACCTACCGGGACTACCGGCAGAGCCCCCTCTACAACTCGTCGTTCGGCCTCGGCACCAGCGGGTGGAAGGTCACCGGGAAGGTGAAGGCGTCGGCCGCCGCGGGCGGCAGCCTGTCCATGCAGGCCAACTCGGCGGTGTCCCAGACCGTAAGGGTCGGCGACCTGGCCGGGGCCTCGGGGAGCCCGCTGACCGTCAGCCTGGTCGCCTCGGCCCCGGGCAACTCCTCGGTCACCCTCGAGGTCGGCATGGCCGGGGCCCCCACCCAGACCATCACTGTCCACGGCTGCCCGCAGACCTACCAGGTCCAGTTCCCGGCCTCGGCTTTCCCCGGCGGGACCATCGGCGACCAGGTCACCGTCGCCGCCACCGCCCCGGCCACCATCACCAACGTGCAGGCCTACAACTTCACCCAGCTGGGTGCCGTCTACAACGCCACAGGCGGGGCCGAAGCCGGCGCCGCCGGCCTGGTGGCCCTCAACAAACAGCTGAGCGGCGGCAGCTGAGCGGGACCGAGGGCGGGCTGACGGCCCATCGATCGGCACCGGTACCAGGACATTTGCCCTCGGCCGGTATACTTTGACGGTGGGCCGCTGGCGCCGATCGACCCTGGCCCGACGCACCCGAGCCTTGCCGCAGGCCGTCACCGGACGGTCGGATGCCCGGTTGATCGAGCGGTCCGGCTACTTCGACGCCCGGTGGTACCTGGCCCAGAACCCCGACGTCCTGGCGGCCGGCGGCTCGCCGGCTCGCCACTACCTGCATCACGGCCACGCCGAGCACCGGGACCCCGGACCCCTGTTCGACGGCCACTGGTACCTGGCGCAGCATCCGGGCGTGGCCCGGAGTGGACGGAATCCCCTCGTCGAGTTCCTGCGGGCCCATCCGGCCCGGGGGCGCCGGGCCCGGTCCCTTCCGG
>CAYVPF010000500.1:0-1632 GCA_964453355.1 uncultured Acidimicrobiaceae bacterium
GATATGACCCCAGATGCTGGTGACGAACTAGTTGCCAAAATAGTTTCTGCTGGAATTGCGATTATCGGAATCATTGTTTTGATCGTCTAGCGGCTCCGGGCTCCTGACGAAGGTCAACGACCCTCTCGCTGGCCCCTACGACCGCAGGCCCTCCAGCAGCGTGCCCGAATCGACGCTCACGGCTTCGGCCACCTTCAAGATGTTCCGCTCGCCGCGCTCGACCCAGCTGACGTAGGTCCAGCGCAGACCGGTCGGTTGGGCCAGCTGCTTCTGGGACCAGCCAGCGCCGCCCGCCGGGGAGCGGACCCGGCCGCCTGACATCTGGTGGTCGACGACGTGGGCGAGGAGCGCATTCTGGCCAAGGTGACCGGCGGCCACGCCGAGGTGTGGGTGCGCCTGGCCGACGCCGTCCCCGGCTACCAGTCGATGGTGGTCCTGTCGGCCGGGAGCGATCGGCTCCTCGGTCCCATGGTCGGCGTCCACCTGTGGGCCGACGGCGACCGGCTGGCGTGGTTCAGCGGCTGGCGGGACGGGGCCGACCCTTGCAGGCCAGCCTCGACGGCGGCCCTTGATCGCCCTCCCTTGGTCGGGGCGTGGCCCCTACACCTTCGGGTTCCCCAACTGGTTCCCCACCTGCTTGGGGGAGCGATTGGGGGAACGAGGGCCGGGCAGCAAGATAGGCGATCAGGGTGCCTGATCGCGGATGTTTCTTCGTCACAACCCGCCTTTCGGCCTACCGTTCCTGGGGGGTGTCACCACGAGGTGGTGTCGCTGCGCTGGGCCAAGGAACGGGAGACCGAGATGACCAAGGACGTGGGAACGACACCGACGGCCAGCTCGCCCAGGAAGCGGGCACGACCGGCCGGGCGCCGGCCGGCACCGACGAGGCCCTGGCCGCCGTCGAGCAGTTGGCCGGCCCGCTCACCGAGGCCGTCGAACGGCTGGCCGAGGCTTTCGAGAAGCGCCCCGGCGGCCCCGATGACCGCCGGGTGGGCCACCGCTGCCCCTGCGGCCGCCTGAGGGCCGCTCCGCCCCGTCTACGGCCGCCCTGGCTGGCCGGCGCCGCCCGACCGCCGGCCGCGTGAGCGGTGCGGTGGGGACCTGGTGGTCGGGTGGTGGGGAGCTTCTTCGTTCGTGCTCTACGTCGTGGGTGATCGTGGGGAGCGGTGGGGAGCTGGTCGTCCGTCGGGTTGGGGGAACGACTCGGTGGTGGCTGGGGAGGCAGGTCCGGGGACGGTCGGTGATGTCTCGTTCCAGTAGCAATTGGGCAGCACACCCTATGCACGGAGTGCCAAGAATTGTTCGATTTATCGGGGGAACGGGCGGCGATCACCGCCGGCGCCGGCGACCGGCCAGGGCGAGGATCACGGCGATTACGCCCACGACCCCGAGCATTCCGAGCACCGGTCGTCGTCGGATCGGGCGTGCCGGCGGTCCGTCATCGGCCGGCCGGTCACTGGCCCGTCCGAGACGCCCGACCAGCGCCGTGGCGGCCGGGGCTACGACGGCCACGACCGCCGCTACGGCGGCGTGCCGCCAGCTTGTCCCGGTGACCAGGGCGGCCAGGACGAACGTGACCACGTAGGCGGTCACCGCCTGTGCCAACCTCGTCCACACGTTGGGAGCTATCGG
>CAYVPF010000501.1:0-1626 GCA_964453355.1 uncultured Acidimicrobiaceae bacterium
CTCACCGCCACCGAGTCCACCGACGGGTACACCGGCACCCTGCCGGTGCAGGTGGCCGAGCTGCTCGGCCTGCCGTCGATCACCTTCGCCAAGAGCGTGTCCACCGACGGCACCACGGTGAAGGTGGAGCGGCAGACCGAGGCCGGCTACGACGACGTCGAGGCCCCCCTGCCGGTCCTGGTCACGGTCACCGCCGGGGTCGTGGAGCCCCGGTACCCGTCGTTCAAGGGCATCATGGCGGCCAAGTCGAAGCCGGTGGACAACCTGACCGTGGCCGACCTGGGGATCGACGCTTCCCAGGTGGGTGCGGCCGGTGCCGGGCAGGAGATCACCGACGTGTCCCAGGCCGAGGCCCGGGCCGGCGGCGAGATCGTGGTGGACGAGGGTGACGGCGCCCAGCGCATCGTCGCCTTCCTCGAGCAGATCAAGGTGATTTGAGATGGCTGTTGACAAGGTTTGGGTACTGGCCGAGGCCGGCGAGTCCGGCCCGACCCCGATCTCGCTGGAGTTGCTGACCGAGGCCCGCAGCATCGGGTCGACGGTGGAGGCCGTGACCTGGGGCGCCGACACCGCCTCGTTGGCCGCCGGTCTCGGCGAGTACGGGGCCACCGCCGTCTACGACATCGGCGACCTGGGCGGCGCGCTGCCCGGCGTCCCGGTGGCCGCGGCCATCGCCGCCCTGGTGGAGGCCGGCGACGGCCCCGACGTGCTGCTGATCCCGGCCACCTACGACGGCCGTGACGTCGCCGGCCGGCTGTCGGTCAAGTTGGACCGGCCTGTCCTCACCAACGTCACCGGCCTCGTCAGCGACGGCGGCGAACTGAAGTCCCAGCACCCGGTCTTCGGGGGCAGCCACACCGTCACCGCCCGGTTCACCGGCCAGGGCCCCGGCATCTTCGTCATCCGGGCCAAGTCGTTCACGGCCGAGCCCTCCGGGGGCGGTCCGGCCGAGGTCAAGGCGGCGCCGGTCCCCGACGTGGCGGCCACCAACACGGCCAAGATCCTCGACCGGCACGTCGAGGCGCAGTCGGGCCCCAAGCTGGACGAGGCCGCCGTGGTGGTCTCCGGCGGCCGTGGCCTGGGGTCGGCCGACAACTACAAGCTGATCGAGGAGCTGGCCGGCCTCCTGCACGGCGCCGCCGGCGCCAGCCGGGCCATCGTCGACGCCGGGTGGGTGCCCTACGCTCACCAGGTCGGCCAGACCGGCAAGACCGTCAAGCCCACCGTCTACGTCGCCGCCGGCATCTCCGGGGCCACCCAGCACCTGGTGGGCATGAAGGGCTCCAAGAACATCGTGGCCATCAACAAGGACCAGGACGCCCCCATCTTCACCGTCGCCGACCTGGGCATCGTCGGTGACGTCCACAAGGTCCTGCCGGCCCTCATCGAGGCCCTGAAGGCGCGGGGGTAGGAGGCAGCTCCTTCGGACCCCGGCCGCCGCCCTCCGGCTCGGTTAGGGGGCCTTGGCCGTTGTCGCATGGGAGTCACTGGCGCGAGTAATTGAGCGGATCCGCGCAATTACTGCGGCCAGCGACGTACGATAACATGTGACCCCCCCCCCCACATCGACCCCGTTCGGCGGGTTTACGCCGGCGATGGGCACGCCGGATTACATGGCGCCGGAGC
>CAYVPF010000502.1:0-1614 GCA_964453355.1 uncultured Acidimicrobiaceae bacterium
AAGCGAAAGCCGGCAGGTCTCCGCGATTCCATGCCTGGGCCGACTCGTCCATCAGGCCCCGGAACGCCGCCGTCAACTCGGTCAGCTGGTCGGCGGTGGCCGAGGAGGACAGCAAGAAGAAGTTCCGCCCTCCCTCCTCGTCCGGGGTGCAGTTGACCCGGAGGACGTCCCGGCCGGTGTGCACCCGGAACCGCCGCTGCCGCACCCCCGGCAGGTCCAGGCCCTCCCGTTCGGTGAACACGAACAGGGACACCACCGGTGGCAGTGGTTGGAACGGTGCCGGGGCCAGCGCCCGGGCCTCGGCCAGCGGCACCGGGACCGCGCTGGTGGCGATGGCCCGGCGCAGCGCCGACATCACCCGGGGGGACACGTCCTCCAACCGATCGTCCGGGGCCACTTCGGCGGCCAGGCGAACCGGGCCGACGAAGCTGCCGATCATGTCCTTCGCCCCGGGCCGGCTGCGGTTGGACACGGCGGAGCCGACGGTGAACCGGCCGGCCCCGGCCACCCGGGCCAAGGCCATCTGCAGCCAGGACAGCAGCACCACGTACGGCATGGTGCCGAGGGCCGGCACCGACTGGACCAGCCGCTCCCACTGGTCCACCGGCACCTTGAAGTACCGGGTGGTGGTCACCGGGCCGGTCTCGGTGGGCCAGCGGCCGGCGGCCGTCGGGGCTTGGCGCAGGTCGGCCCAGTAGGCGGCCGCCCGGTCCTGGACGGGTTGGGCCACCGGGTTGTCCAGCGCGTACTGCAGGTAGCTGCCGTCGGACGGCACGGCCAGCTCCGGCGGGGGCTTGCCGGCATGCTTGGCGTAGGCCCGGGAGATCTCGGCGGCCACCAGGTTGCCGGACTCGCCGTCCACCACGGCCTCGGCCACGAACACCGACAGTACGTTGGTCTTCGGGTGGATCAGGTACAAGGTGGCGGCCAGCCGGGCGTCGTCCCAGGGGGACAGGTCCCGGTAGTCGGCCTCCACCGAACGCACCGCCGCCTCCAGGCCGACGGCCTTGGGGCGGTCGTCGAGGCGGACCACGTGGACCACCCCCGGCCGGAACGGCGTGACCACTTGGGTCGGCGGGTCGCCGGGCCGGAACTGCACCCGCAGCATGTCGTGGGCGGCCACCACGTCGTCGACGGCCTGCAGCAGGGCGTCCACGTTCAGACGGCCGTTCAGCTGGTACACCCAGCTCATGAACTCCCGGCTGGGGTTGAAGGCGGACATCAGCAGCGACGACTGCTGCGTCAGCGATGCCGGAGCTTCCCGCGGCGGGATGGGCGGCGGGATAGTGGGGACGGCCACGCCTCACTATTCAACCGGTCCGGGCGGCCGTCAACACGACAACCCGGTTTTCCGGTACCCGGGTGGCCGGTTCTCCGGGTCCAGGTCGACCGGATGCCGGCTGACCGGGTGCCAGGATGACCGGGTGCGAGCCACCGTCGATCCGCCTACCGACCCGTCCGCCTACCCGTTCGTCCATTCGGTCCGGGTGCGGTTCGCCGAGACCGACGCCATGGGGGTGGTGCACCACGCCGCGTACCTGCCGTACCTGGAGGAGGCCCGGGTGGCGTACTTGCGGTCACTGGGCCACCCCTACCCGGCCCTACGGGAGGAGG
>CAYVPF010000503.1:0-1613 GCA_964453355.1 uncultured Acidimicrobiaceae bacterium
TTCCGGGGCCACCGAGGTGTTGTCGAAGCCGTTGGACCTCCGCCGGCTCATCGCCCTGCTCGACCTCGTGGCGGCCGGCTGAGCGGACCCGGAGGCGGTGCCGCCGTGAGCGGTGGTTGCCGGCCTGGGCTTCAGGCCGGGAGCGGAAGGGGTGGTTCAGGCGGCGGAACGGGCGGTCTGGTTGACGGCCGCCCGCTGTTGCGCCGCCTCGGTGATCCGGCGGGCCACCGACGGGGCCACCCGGACCAGCTCCCGGAACTCCATGGGGGTGCTGACCAGGACGGTGACCTCGGAGACCGAGGTGACGGTGGCCGAACGGGTGGTGCCGTAGAGGAGGGCCATCTCGCCGATGAAGGCCCCCGGGCCGAGGTCGGCCACGGTGACCGGGGTCTCGTCCACCTCCCGGGTCACCCGGGCATGGCCGTCGGTGATGACCAGGAACTCGGTGGCGCCGTCGCCCTGCCGGATGAGGGGGGTGCCGGGGCGGATCCGGACCGGGGTCAGCAGGGCGCCCAGCTGGCGCAGTTCCGAGCGACTGCAGCCGGCGAACAGGTCGACGTTCTTCAGCTTGTCTGTCGAAGGGGTTCTGAACATGGAAGGGCTCCTATGGCTGACGCACCCGGCCGGCACGCCGGCTGCATCACCATGGTACCAGACCAGCGGATATCTGTCCAGCAGCTTGGAAAGATTTCTCCAATCGTGATTAGCGATGTCAGGATCAGTGGGGGCCAGGGCCGGCCACCGTCTCGGTGGTCGCCGCATCGGTGGCCGGGTGACCGGGCTGCAGGTCTGCGGCCCCCCGCAGGGTCAGCTGCCCCAGGTGTCCGCCGGCGCCTCCCCGGTCGGCGGTGATGACGAACGCCTCGTGGTCGCCGGCGGTGGCGTGCCAGAGCACCCGACCCTCGACCCAGGCCGAGCAGTCGGCCAGGACCGGGGCTCCGGTGGCCCCCGGCGTCCATCGGGTGCCGGCGAGCTTGTCGGCGACGTCGCCGCTGCGCTCACCGAACAGCGAGGCCAGGCCGTGCTGGTCGGCACCCAGCAGGTGCACGGCCAACCCGGCCACCCGCTCGGCCACCCGGTACGTGTGGTTCTGCTTGGAGATGCACACCAACAGCCGTGGCGGCACGATGCTGCACTGGGTCACGAACCCGGCCAGGCACCCGCTGACTTCGTCGCCGTCGGCCGCCGTCACCACGTACAGCGGGTAGTCGACCCGTTCCACCAGGCCGTCAATGGGTGTCGTTGGCATGGCCACAGCCTTACCCATCCGGGTCTCCCGCCCGAACGGAGCCGGGGACGCCCCGTGTACCATGGCCGCCATGCAACCCACCGGAGCCATCCTGCGGTCGTCCAGGTTCGTCCTGGCCGACGTGCCGGCCGCTTCGGCCCCTGTATGGGCCGGTGGGGGATCGGTAGCGGCCTCCCCGATGTGTGGGGGGCTGATGGCCGGTCGGCTGGCTTCTTCTGCAGGACGGTCCGCCAAGGAGGCGTTCCCGGTGGTGTGAGTGGGACTTTGCAAGGTCCACTGACCGCCGAGGAGCCGCTTCCCCAGGGAAGCGGCTCTTTTGCATTCCAGGGCCAGTACGAGACGACGAAGACGACGAACGAATGAA
>CAYVPF010000504.1:0-1610 GCA_964453355.1 uncultured Acidimicrobiaceae bacterium
CCCACCGCCTGCTGCTGCACATCGGGAGCCAGATCCCCGACGCCGTGGTGGCCTAGGTGCTGGACGCCGTCCCGGTCCCCCTGGTCCAGGAGCCCGGAGTCCAGGGGGTCGGCGCCCGGCCGTGATCGCTCCCACCGCCCGGGGGCTGGGGGCCCTGGTGGTGTTCGTGGCCCTGGCCGCCGTGGCCCTGGGGTGCGGTTGGACCAGCCTGACCCCGTTGCTGGTCGCCTTGGGCGTCCTGCTGCTGACCGCGCCGATCGTCACTTGGAGCCGGGCCCGGCGGGCCGCTGGCCACGTCGAGGTAGCCGCCTCCCCCCAGCCGGCGGCGGTCCCGGTCGGCGGGACCGCCGAGCTGGTCCTCCGGCCGGTCGGCGCCGCCGACCACGACACTGGCCGCGGCGGGTTGGCCGTCGACCGGCCGGACGGCCGCTGGCGCCGGGCCCGGAGCCTTCCCCCACCGGGGTGGGCCGGCCCCCGCCGCCGGACCGTCCTGGCCCCCGCCGGCCGGGCGGTGGCCGCGCTCGGCGACCGGTTCACCGCGCCGACCGACCGACGGGGCATCCTGGTGCTGGCCCCCCTCCGGGTATGGGTGCACGACCCCCTCGCCCTCTTCGGCGCCCCCGTGGCCACCACCGGGCCGGCCGTGGTCGTGGTGCACCCGGTCCCCCACCCACCGCCGGAACCAGTGGCCCACCGGGCCATGGAGGGAGGAGGCGAGCTCACCGGCCTCCGCCCCTACATCCCCGGCGACCGGCTGCACCGGATCCACTGGCCGGCCCTGGCCCTGTACGACCAGCTGCTGGTCCGCCATTTCGACGCCGAGGCCGGCCGCCGCCTGGTCGTGGACGACCGGGCCGGGGTGCACCGGCCGGCCGGCTTCGAGGACGTGCTGTCTGCCGTCCTGGCCCTCGTGGACCGGGCCGCGGCCGACGGCACCCCGGTGGAGGTCACCACCCTGTCCGGCCGCCGGCTCCCGACCGATCCGGCCGCCGTCCTACTGGCACTGGCCGGCCTGGCCCCGGTCCGCCAGTCGGTGGGTATCCAGGCGCCGGGTATCCCGGCGGCCGGTACCGAGGTCCTGGGGGACGGCGTCCTGGTCACGTCGGCCACCGGAGCCGACCGGCTGCCGTCCGGCCTGTGCCCGCCGACACGGCTGCTGGTGGCCGGATGACCCGGACGGGCCTCTGGCGGGAGGGCGGCCTGCTGGTCGCCACTTTGGTGGCCGCCGGCGGCCTGGCCAATCTCGTGACCGGCGGCTTCGGGGGCCCGGCGACGGCCCCGTGCCTGGTCACCGCCCTGGTGGGCTTCCTGGTGCCGGCCGCCGTGCTTCGTGTCCGCCGGCTCCGGGGCCTGGCGGTGCCGGCCGGCATCGTGGTGGTCCTGGCCCTGTCGTTCGCCTGGGCCGCCCAGCGGGCCGGGCGCTGGCCACCTCCCTTGCCCGTGACCTGGGCGGTGCCTTTGGCCGCTCGGCCGGGGGCGGTGCTGCTGTGCGCCCTGGCCGCCGGGGTGGCCGCCGTCGTCGGCCGGGCGCTGCTGGCCTGGCCCGGGCCCGCCCTGCTCCCCTCCCTGGCCCTGCTCAGCCGGGGATTCTACACCGGCGACAGTTTGCG
>CAYVPF010000505.1:0-1604 GCA_964453355.1 uncultured Acidimicrobiaceae bacterium
TGCCGTCGGTCTGCCCGTCCTCCTCCGGGAAGTCGTCATAGATGAATCCCGCCGCCAACAGCGGGCGGATGGCGTCGACCCGGACCCAGAACATGCCACCGACCGGGTACTCGAAATAGCCGCCGGTCGGGTACCGGCTGACTCCCAGCCGGCCGAACAGCCCGGGGGCCAGGGCGGCGTTGTTCAGCCAGTGGTGGGCCCAGTACGGCATGGTCGCCGCCGTCGTGGGCATGAACAGCCCGATCGGCGCCGCCGACTCGCCAGCACCGGGACCGCCAGCACCGGGCCCCGTAGACAGCAGCTGGAGGGCGGCCGACACGACGGCGGGGGAGCCGACGAGTGACGCCAACAGCTGGTCGCGCCAGCGGCCCTGGTCGCTGCCGGTGAACAGGGACCGCTTGGTGTGCAGGTGCAACAGGTAGTCGTGGGCGGCGATGGCGCCGGCGAACTCGGCGACGAACGGGCCGAAGTTGCGGCCACGGTTGGGGGTCACCCGGACGTCGGCCGCCGCCGGCAGCCGGTGCCGACGGATGGCGGTCAGGACCGCCGCTCGAGCGGCCTCGGTGGGGGTGGACACCAGCAGGGTGAAGGGGAACGGGATGGATCGCAGGGCCCGGCCGACGTCCTCGAAGGTGTCCGGGTAGTAGGCGTGCACCATCACCGCCACGGTCCCCGGCGGCGATGGGTGGGCTGGCTGCTGGACCAGCAGGTTCTCCCGCCCGGCCGGCGCCGGCACCGGAAGGGACCGGGCCCGGCGGCCCCGGGCCGGATCGGCCCGCAGGAACTCGACGAGGGGATTGCGGCCGCTCCGGGCCACGTCCGGATGCTGGGCCAGGTACCAGTTGCCGTCGAACAGGGGTCCGGGGTCCCGGTGCTCGGCGTGGCCGTGGTGCAGGTAGTGGCGGGCCGGCGAGCCACCGGCGGCCAAGACGTCGGGGTTCTGGGCCAGGTACCACCGGGCGTCGAAGTAGCCGGACCGCTCGATCAGCCGGGCATCCGACCATCCGGTGACGGCCTGCGACAAGGCTCGGGTGCGCCGGCCCAGGGTCGATCGGCGCCAGCGGCCCACCGTCAAAGTATACCGGCCGAGGCCAAATGTCCTGGTGTCGGTGCCGATCGGTGTGCCGTTCGCCCGCCCTCGGCTCCGCTCAGCTGCCGCCGCTCAGCTGCTGGTTGAGGGCCACCAGGCCGGCGGCGCCGGCCTCGGCACCACCTGTGGCGTTGTAGACGTCACCCAATTGGGTGAAGTTGTAGACCTGCACATTGGAGATCGTGGTCGGTGCGGTGGCGGCGACGGTGACCTGGTCGCCGACGTTCCCGCCCGGGAAGGCCGAGGCCGGGAACTGGACCTGGTAGGTCTCCGCCGCTCCCCTGACGGTGACGGTCTGGGTGCGGGCTCCGGCCATGCCCACCTGGAGGGTCACCGAGGAACTGCCCGGGGCCGAGGCCACCAGGCTGACCGTCACGGTGCTGCCGGGGGCGCCGGCCAGGTCACCGACGTTGAACTTCTGGGAGACCGCCGAGCTGCCCTGCATGGCCAAGCTGCCGCCCCCCGCCGCCGAGGCCTTGACCGAACCGGTGACCTGCCATCCGGTGGTGCCGAG
>CAYVPF010000506.1:0-1602 GCA_964453355.1 uncultured Acidimicrobiaceae bacterium
CCTGCTGCTGGGCCAGAACTACTTCTCGCACCTCTGCATGCTGCGCCGGGACCTCGTGGCCGAGGTCGGGGGGTGGCGCCCGGGCTACGAGGGCAGCCAGGACTGGGACCTGGTGTTGCGGGTGGTGGAGCGGCTCCAACCGGATCAGGTGGTCCACGTCCCTCACGTCTTGTACCACTGGCGCATCCACGCGGAGTCCACGTCGTCGTCGCTGGCGGCCAAGCCGTACGCCGTGTCTGCCGCCCGGCGGGCGGTGACCGACCATCTCGAACGGACCGGGCGGAAGGCCCGGGTGCTGCCGGTCGGAGGCAGCGGGTTCAACCGGGTCCAGTGGTACCTGCCGGACGACCCGCCGCTGGTCAGCGTCGTCGTGCTCCCGCGGACCGCCGTCCGGCTGATGCGGTGCGTCGACAGCGCCCAGGTGCGGGCCGGGTACGAGTCGATGGAGACGGTCGTCGTCGACGACGGTGACCGGCGACCCCCCATCAGGGCGTTCCTTCGGGACCGGGGGGCGATGGTGACCGTCGTCAACGACCACCGGCCGGTGACCGACGGCGCCTTACGGAACGCAGGAGCCCGCCAAGCTCGCGGGGACGTCCTGTGCTTCCTGTCGGACGACGTCGAGGCCACCAGCGAGGGGTGGCTGGACGAGATGGTGGGGCTGCTGCTGCAGCCCGGCATCGGGGCTGTCGGCGCCAAGCTGGTGTACCCCGACGGCTCCATCCAGCACGCCGGCATCGTCATGGGCATCGGGGGCACCGCCGGCCACGTCCACCGGCGGTTCAGCAACCTGGAGCCCGGCTACGGCGGCCGCCTGTGGCTGAGCCAGTCGTTCTCGGCGGTGTCCTGGGACTGCATGGTGGTCCGCCGGGAGGCCTTCGAGGCGGTCGAAGGGTTCGACGAGGAAAACCTGTCCGGGGCCTTCGTGGACGTCGACTTCTGCCTGCGGCTGGGCGAAGCCGGTTGGCGGGTGGCCTGGACCCCCCACGCCCAGCTCACCCGGTACCTGTCCCCGACAGAGCCCAGGGAGACCGACGGACAGAACGCAGTTCGCCTGGCCCGGGAGATCCGGTACCTGCACACCCGGTGGGCCCCGGTCCTGGCGGCCGATCCGGCCTACAACCCCAACCTGTCGCTGGCTCACGAGTCGTTGCCGTTGGCCTGGCCGCCGCGAGCCTCCTACCGCTGACCCGGGCTACCGCCCAACCGGGGATCCCGACACCACGTCCAGCATCGACCCGACCCGGTCCACGAAGGCGGCCGGGTCGCCGTACCAGGCGTCGGCCTGCTGCCGACCCTGGCCGCCGAGGGTGTCCCGGAGCTTCTGGTCGTCCATGGCCTCCACGCTGGCCAGCAGCCCGGCCACGTCCCGGTACCACAGGCCGCCGCCGAGGGCGGCAAAGCGGGCCGCCGCCGTCCCGGCCGGCACCACCACCGGGGTGCCGTAGCGGGCCGATTCGACGCACTCGCGGGCCAGGAGATCACCGGGCGCCAGGTCCACGGTCACCTGAGCGTGGGCCATCAAGCGCCACAAGTCGGTTCGGGTGTCGATCGGCACCACCCCCCGCAGCGCCCGGCCCCGCCAGGCCGTGGCCAGGCCGT
>CAYVPF010000507.1:0-1600 GCA_964453355.1 uncultured Acidimicrobiaceae bacterium
CACCGTGATGAGCCGGATCCACCGTGGAAGAAAGGCGCTCCAGAAGGCGTTGCACCAATTTGCCGAGGCGCGGGGTCTCGTGGGTACGAGCCCTGGGCCCGCAGAGTGACCGCCGACGGACTGACAGGAGGCCGTTCCGTGGGAGTTCAGGGGGTAACACCGGGCGGGGGCGGCCCGTGCGGCAGCGTTGACTGCGACGAGGCGATCCACCAGCTCTACCACTACCTCGACGGCGAGCTGACCGAGGAACGACGGGTGGAGATCACGGTCCATCTGGACGAGTGCGGGCCCTGCGCCGGCGCCGCCGGCTTCGAGGCCGAGCTCCGGATAGTGATCGCCAACCGCTGCAAGGACCGGGTGCCCGACCACCTGCTGGCCCGCATCGCCGAGGCCATCCACGAAGAGTCCCGCCGACACGCACCGGACCAGCGTCCACCGGACCGGGGCACCTGAGGCCCTGATGGAGCCCGAGGGCCTGACGGCTGTCGACACCGGGTTTGGCGACACCGGGTTTGGGGACTCAGGGTTTGGGGACTCAGGGTTTGGGGACTCAGGGACGGGCGAGACCGGGGTCGTGGACTGGCGACTGGCCGAACGGGTGGCCGGCTGGGTGCTGGCGCGGCGGCCGGCGCCGGCCTATCGGGCCGAGCCCTTGGAGGCCGACTTCGCCGACCTGACCGCCCGGGCCGAGGCCCTGGTGGCCGAGGCCACCGGGCTGCGGCCACCGTCACCGGCCCGGGCGGCCGTGGTGGACCGGCCGGCGTGGGTCCGGGCCAACGTGGCGTCGATCAAGCGACTGCTGGGGCCGACCCTGCAGAAGCTGGAGGCCCGGCGGGCCGCCGGGACGTTGGCCAACCTGCCGTTCCGGCTGCCCGACGCGCTGGCCGGCGCCGGCCGGTCGGCGAACGGCGCCCAGCTGGGATTGGTGCTGGCCTGGATGTCGTCGCGGGTGCTCGGGCAGTACGACCTGCTGGTCACCGACGACGGGGCCGAGGACCAGGACGTCGTCTATTACGTCGGCCCCAACGTGGTCGACCTGGAGCAGCGCTACGGTTTCCCCCCCGACCAGTTCCGGTTGTGGCTGGCCCTGCACGAGGTCACCCATCGGGCCCAGTTCACCGCCGTGCCGTGGCTGCGGGACCACTTCGTCTCCCTGGTCGACCAGGGACTGGAGCCGCTCGTGTCGGATCCCCGGCACCTGGTCGAAGCGATCCGCCGGGCCGCCGGGGAGATGCGGTCCGGGAACAGCCCCCTGGGCGATACCGGCGTGATGGGATTGGTGGCCACCCCCGAGCAGCTGGACGCGCTCCGGCGGATCCAGGCCCTGATGAGCCTGCTGGAGGGCCACGGCGACGTCACCATGGACCGGGCCGGGGCGGCGGCGGTGCCCGGGGCCGAGCGGTTCAGTCGGGTGCTGCGGGAGCGCCGCCAGCAGGTCCGGGGGCCGGCCAAGCTGTTGCAGCAGGTGCTCGGACTGGAGGCCAAGCTGCGCCAGTACGCCCAGGGCGAGGCGTTCGTGAACGCCGTCGAGCAGGCCGGCGGCCCGGACCTGTTCAACCGGGTGTGGCGAGGCCCGGAGTGGCTACCGTCGTTGGCCGAG
>CAYVPF010000508.1:0-1571 GCA_964453355.1 uncultured Acidimicrobiaceae bacterium
GGGACCGGCAGTGGGTGGTCCGGACGTCAGGCCACCGGCCCGACGACCTGAAGTCGCAGCAGGTCGGTCCGTACCGCATCGAGGTGCGGGAGCCGTTCCGGGAGCTGCGGATCGTCTGCGACGCCGACGACCACGGACTGGGGTTCGACCTCGTCTACCGGTCCGAGTACGGCCCGATCGCCGAGCCGCAGCACGTGAAGCGGATGGGGGACCGCATCCTGCTGGACGCCTCCCGGTTCGCCGGCGTGGGCACCTGGGAGGGGGAGCTGCGGTTCGACGGCGACACGGTGGCCGTCACCCCGGACCGGTTCACGGCCACCCGGGACAGGTCGTGGGGGATCCGGCCGGTCGGGGAGCCCGAGCCGGCCGGACGGCCGCGGGAGTTCGACGGCATGTGGTGGTTCTGGGTGCCGCTGCGGTTCGACGACTTCGCCGTGCACATCATCGTGGAGGAGTCGTCCGAGGGTTTCCGGAACGCCAACTTCGCCGTCCGGCAGTGGCCGGAGGCCACCGGGAAGCCGCTGGAGCAGCTGGGGTGGCCGCTGCCGCGGACCGAGTACCGGTCGGGCACCCGGCACCCGCTGCACTCGGCCATGGACCTGACCTTCCGGTCCGGCCGGGTGGCCACGTTGGAGATCGAGCCGCTGCTGGGCATCCCGCTCAACGTCGGCTGCGGCTACGGCGGCGACCCGGACTGGACCCACGGGCTGTACAAGGGCGAGTCCTGGACCGAGGGTGCCGTCTACGACCACAACGACCCGGCCGTCACCGGGCGGGCGGCGTTCTCGCTGGTCGACCACGTGGCCCGGGTCACCTTCGACGGTCACGAGGGTTGGGGGATCTTCGAGCACGGGATCCTGGGCGCCCACCACCCGTCGGGGTTCAAGGACTTCTTCGACGGCGCCCCCTGATTCGACGGCGGTGCGGGCTCAGCCGGCGCCGCGGGAGGCCTGCCGCCGGCCGGCCTGGGCGGCGGCCCGGAGGGCGTCGACCACCTCGGCGTGGGTGAACCCGGCGCCGGTGATCTGGGCGGCGTGGCCCATGGCCAGCAGGCCGGACTCCAGCGTCCCCTCCATGTAGCCGAAGAAACCGGGGCAGACGTGCTCGCCGGCGAACACGATCCGCTGGTCGAAGGGCTCCGACAGGGCGCGCTGGGCTGTGGTCACCTGGCCGGGTTCCGGGCAGGAGTAGCCGGCGAGCGTGTGGGGGATCTTGGGCCAGGGCATGAACTGCTGCGCGGTGTAGTGCTGGGCGTAGCCGGGCAGGAGCTTCTCGAGGTGGTCGGTGTACCACTGCTCGGGGTGGGGATGGGTCAGGGCCCGCTCGGCCGAGGTGGCCCCGGCGAACACCGAGAGCCCGACCTGCTGGGAGGGGGTGCAGGTCTGGTTGTCGGTGGACTCCCAGACCTCGCCCATGACGTCGCTCATCCCGCTGGGCGCCGTACCGGCGGCCAGCCAGTAGCGGGTGTCGACGGCCGAGAGGAATTTGACGGCCGGTCCGAGATGGATGTCGGCCGCCGCCCCAGGGTAAAAGCCCATGTCCTTCCACGTCGATGGGGGGGTGGCCAGGAC
>CAYVPF010000509.1:0-1546 GCA_964453355.1 uncultured Acidimicrobiaceae bacterium
GGGCCTTCGACGGTGGCCAGGATGTCCTTGATGCCGAGGGGGCTGCCGTGGAGCGGCCCCCGGTCGGTGCCTCCGGCCAGCTCACGGTCGGCCTGTTCGGCGGCTGCCATCGCCGGGGCGTCGAACCGGGAAAGGTAGGTCCCGAGCAGCGGGTCCAGCTCGTCGGCTCGGGCCAGGACCGCCGCCGTCAGCTCGGCACTGCTCAACTCCCGGGACCGGAGGAGCCGGGCGGCCTCGGCGATGGAGCCCGGGACGGTCGGCCGGTGTCGCTCGGGGCCGCTCACCGGCCCGCCGCCGTCCACCCGCCGTCGACCGGCAGGACCGTACCGGTGACGAAGCCGGCGTCGTACAGCAGGAACTCGATGGCCCGTGCCGTCTCCTCCGGCCGGGCCAGCCGGCCCATCGGGGTCCGGGCCTCCGCCGGCCCGAGGTCGTAGCCGTCGGCGATCATGTCCTCGACCATCGGGGTGGCCGTGAAGCCGGGCGCCACCGAGTTCACCCGGATCCCGAGCGCCGCCCACTCGATGGCCAGCACCTTGGTCAGGTAGGCGATGGCCGCCTTGGCGGTGCCGTAGCCGAGCTGGGTGGCGAAGGCCCCGCCGAACGACACCATCGACGACACCGTCACCACCGCTCCCTCGGTGCCGGACCGGTCGAGGAACTGCCCGGCGAAGGCCCGGCAGGCGGCCCAGGTGCCGAACAGGTGGACGTCCATCAGGCGACGCCACTCCGCCAGGTCGGTGTCGAGCGCCGGCACCAGGCTGCCGCGGATGCCGGCGCAGGTGACCAGCCGGTCGGGGCGGCCCGAGACGGCGGTGCTGTCGGCTATGGCCCGCCCCGTGGCGTCGTGGTCGGCCACGTCGACCACGACCGCCCGCAGGACGCCGGTAGCGGCATCGGGGCCGGTCAGGAGGCGGTCGACGGCCGCGGCGTCGACGTCGAGGACCGTCACCGCCGCCCCCCGGGCCAGCAGGCGCCGGACCACCGCCAGGCCGATGCCGCTGGCCCCGCCGGTGACCACGGCGTGACCAGTCCCCGTGGGTGCCGGCTCGTCGGTCGTCGTGGGCGGGGTCATGTCCGCGCGCCCGCTCCGGATCCCTCGCCCGAGTGGGCCTGCTGCGTGCTGATGACCCCCCCCTCCGTTCCCGAGCCGCCCGCCCGGTTCGTAGCGGGCGCTTGGTTGGCGAACGTACCGGCCGCCGTCGCGGGCGTCAATCAGCGGGCACCATCACCGAGAGGGGGGTCACCGAGAGGCGAGCGACGGCGGCATACTGGCCAAATGGCCGACACCCCCCTGGACCGGTTCGCCCTCGGTGTCCTGCTGGACGAGCAGGCCATCGCGAAGGTGGTCCTCCGGTACTGCCGGGGGGTCGACCGGCTGGACCTGCCGGCGGTGCGGGACTGCTACCACGACGACGGTGTCGACCACCACACCGGGTTCGACGGCGGCGCCGACGAGTACGTCGCCTGGCTGGACGTGGTCCTGCGGCGGTTCACCGGGACCATGCACATGGTCGGGAACTGCCTGATCGAGGTCGACGGCGAC
>CAYVPF010000510.1:0-1545 GCA_964453355.1 uncultured Acidimicrobiaceae bacterium
GGGTTCGGCCGCCGCCTCGGGGTCGGGCGAGGGCGAGGCCCCCAGCCAGGAGGACCTGGAGCTGGCCGCGGCCGAGGCGGCCCTGCGGCGGGCCGAGGTCCGCCTCGAGGTCGCCGGCGCCACCTCGTAGCCCGGCTCGTCGGGCCCGGCTCGTCGGGCCCGGCTCGTCGGGCCCGGCTTGTGGGGGCGGGGGCATGATTTGTCGGTGACTCACTGGCGCAACTTTTAGAGCGTATACGCTCACTTTTTCGCGCCAGCGAGAAGAAAAAACACTCGACAGGGACGGCCGTCGCGGGCCGTAGTGTGGGTGTCCGGACGACCGAGGAGGCGACCATGGCCGGCGAGATCACGGTGACCAGCGACCACTTCGAGCCGGACGGCACCCTGCCGACGTCGGCCGCCCACGCCTACGGCGGCGGCGGCAACCGCAGCCCGCACCTGTCCTGGTCCGGGCTGCCCGACGGCACCAAGAGCGTGGCCGTCACCATCTGGGACCCCGACGCCCCCACCGGCATCGGCTTCGTCCACTGGGTCCGTTTCGACATCCCCCCCGACGTCACCTCCTTCGACGAGGGCATCGGCACCGAGCCCGGCCCCTGGGTCGACGGCTTCACCGACTGGGGCGAGAACGGCTACGGCGGCATGGCCCCGCCCCCGGGCGACGACCCCCACCGGTACATCTTCACCGTCTACGCCCTCGACACCGACTCCCTCGGCCTCGACGGCACCACCACCTACGCCAAGTTCAAGTTCATGTCCCGGGACCACCTGCTCGGCACAGGGTCCCTCACCGGCCGCTTCGGCCTTCCCGCCTGACCCCGCCGCCGAACCCACGGGTGCTCCACGGCTCGTTCGTCCTGCCGTTCGACCTGGCCGCCGCCCCGGCCCGGGTCTTCGCCGCCTACGCCGAGCCGGCCCTTCGGCAGCGGTGGTTCCGGCTGTCCGGTGACCCGACCGAGACCCGTCACCACCTCGACTTCCGGGTCGGCGGCGGCGAGATCGCCCGGGCCATCTCCCGGGCCACCGGCGTCGCCGAAGCCATCGAGTACCACTCCTGGTTCGCCGACATCGTGCCCGACCGCCGCATCGTCCTGGCCTACCGCGGCGCGGTCGGCGGCGTCGGGCGGTGGGCCTCCCTCGTCACCGTCGACCTCGCCCCCATCACCGTCGGCACCCGGCTGACCCACACCGAGCAGTACGCCTTCTTCGTCATCGACGGCGACGGCTCCGGGGATGTCGCCCACCTCGAAGGGGGCACCCGCCTGCAGCTGAACGGCCTGGCCGCCGTCGTCGAGGGTCGCTGACCGGCGCTCACCCGGGGGCCGCCGCGCCGGTCGGCCGGCCGCCGGCCCGGCCCACCCGGAGGGTCAGGTCAGTCAGGTGAACGGAATGGCGCTGTACTCGGCCAGCTTGGCCAGGGGGTGGCTGGCGTCGATCTTGCGGATCGTGCCCGACTTCGACCGCATGACCAGGGACTGGGTCGTGGCCCCGAAGTCGTGGTACCGGCCGTCCTGCAGCAGCTCGCCGTCGGTGATCCCGGTGGCG
>CAYVPF010000511.1:0-1533 GCA_964453355.1 uncultured Acidimicrobiaceae bacterium
CGTGGCCACATATCCCGATCTCGCCTACGGGACACCGGGCTGGGGCCACTTCTTCTCGAACCTGACACCGCTGCCCGGGAGCCGGGTCACCTTCACCCCAACCGGTGGGTCGCCGGTCACCGCCCAGTCGGCCTCCGAGTCGCCCACCGTCGGCAACCCGGCCGACGACGACGGGTTGCTGAACGCCGTGTACTGGTTCACCGTCCCGGCGGCAACGACGACCGGGAACATCGCCCTCACGCCGGGCCCGGTGACCGGGGTGGAGTACACCGGGTTCGTCGGGAACGGCAAGGTGTCCCTGACACTGAGCGGGGCCGGATCGTTCCCCGTCGACTTCCCGGCCGCACCGGCCCCGGCGACGCAGAAGACCCCGCCCTGGGTGGGCAAGCCGGTCCCCACGGGGACAACGGCCACCGGCACAAGGTCGGACGACGTGGCCACGGCACTCGGCACCGGTGGTAGGTCCGGCGGGTTCCCGATTTGGCTGGCCGTCGTGTTGGTCGTCCTGGCGGCACTTCTGGCCGTCGGGGCCGAACGGCTGGTCCGCCGGCGACGGCTGGCCGGGGCCACGGTCGGTGTCCCCCACCCTGCCGCTTCGCCGACACCCCCATCGGCTGTCCCAATTGCTCCCGTCGCCGACCGTGTCGTCCCGGTCGGTCCCCTGCCGACCGCCCCGGCGCCGTCCACGTCCCCGCCTCCGATCCTGGTCCCTGCCGAACCCTCTCCCCTCGGTGGGGAGGACGAGCTGGTCGTCCGGGTGCTCGGTCACGTGGAGGTCGTTGGGTGGGACCCGCCGGCCGAACGGCGGGCCGGACTGGAGGCGCTCTGCTGCTACCTGGCGCTGCATACCGAGCGGCCGGTGGGCTCCGACCAGCTGCTGGCCGCCCTGTGGCCGGTTGGCGAGGAAGGCGGGGAGACGACCCGCAAGACGCTACGCAACAACCTGTCCCGGCTCCGCCAGGCCGTTGGTGCCGACCACCTGCCCGACGCCGTGACCACCGGCGGGTACCAGCTGGACGGCGTGGTGACCGACTGGGGCGAGTTCCAACGCCTGCTGGCCGAGGCGGGAAAGTTGGCCGGGGCGGTCGAGACCGATGGAGCCGCCGTCGACCGGCTTCGGGCGGAGGCCCTGGCCCACGTCCGGGGTGTCCCTTTCGAGGGCGTGACCGGCGCCCAGTACGGGTGGGCGCTCGACGGTCCGGTTAATGAGATGACGGCTGCCGTGGTGGGGTGCGCCCACGCCCTGGCCATCAGCCGCCTGGCGGCCGGGGACCCCACCGGAGCGACGGCGGCGGCCCGGGTCGGGCTGCGGGTCTCCCGGACCGAGGTCACGCTCTGGCGGGACCTCTTCGGTGCCGCCGTTCGGTCGGAGGACCCCGGCGCCGTCCGGCGGCTCCAAGTCGAAGGCCGCCGGGTGCAAGAGCCGATTGAAGAGGATCTCGGCCACCACGACCAGCACCCGGGCGTCGGGATTCTCGCGGCGATTGCCCGTCACCAGACCGACATCGCGGGGATCGAATCCCCACTTGACGG
>CAYVPF010000512.1:0-1505 GCA_964453355.1 uncultured Acidimicrobiaceae bacterium
ACCCGCAGCTCCACACCCACGTCCTGGTGGCCAATGTGGCCCATGGGGAGGACGGAACGTGGTCGGCTCCCGACGCCCGCCTCTTGTACTTCCACGCCCGGACCGCCGGTTTCCTCTATCAGGCAGTGCTCCGGGCCGGGCTCACCGACGCCCTCGGTGTCCGCTTCGGTCCAGCCGTCAACGGGATGGCCGAGCTGGCCGGGGTATCGCCCCGCCTCCTCCGTGCCTTCTCGACCCGCCGGGCCGCCATCGAGGACCACCTGGCCGAGCACGGCGGCAGTTCGGCTCGGGCCGCTGAAGCGGCCGCCCTGGCCACCCGGGAGCCGAAGGAGCGGCCCGACTTGGCGCCCGGCGCCGGCACGTCCGACCTCCGGGCCCGTTGGCAGGCCGAGGTCGCCGCCCTTGGGCCGGAGATCCTGGGTCTCGCTGATCTGACCCTGTCGGACCTGCTCGGCCAGCACCACCGTTCGCCGTTGACGGAGACAGCGACCGAGCAGCTGGTGACGCAGCTCACCGGACCGGGCGGCCTGACCGCCGGCGACTCGACCTTCGAGCGCCGGGACGTGGTCCGGGGGGTGGCCGCCGCTCTGCCCGACGGCGGGACGGTGGACGAGGTCGCCGGACTGGTCGGTCGGGTGCTGGCCAGTCCCGAGGTGGTGGCCCTGCCCGGAGTCGGCCGTGGTGGGGAGCGGCAGCACTCCACCACCGAGCTGCTGGCCGTGGAAGCGGCGGTGCTCGACGGTGCCGCCACCCGGCGGTCGAAGGGGGTCGCCGTGGTCGGCGAGTCCGCCGTCCGGTCCGCCCTCGACCGGTACCCGTTCCTGGCCGAGGAGCAGAAGGCAATGGTCCGGCGGTTGGTCACTTCGGGAGCCGGGGTGGAGGTGGTGGTCGGCCGGGCGGGTACGGGGAAGACCACCGCCCTGGCCGCCGCCCGTCATGCCTGGGAGCAGGACGGCTACCGGGTGCAGGGCTCGGCCCTGTCCGCCCGGGCGGCGCAGGGCCTGGAGGAGGGTGCCAGCATCCCGTCGACCACCCTCGCCCGCCTGCTGCAGGGCCTGGACACCGGAACTGTCGAGCTCACCGCCCGGGACGTGGTGGTGGTCGACGAGGCCGGCATGGTGGGCACCCGGATGCTCGGTCGGCTCCTCGACCGGGCATCGGTCGCCGGGGCGAAGGTGGTGTTGGTCGGGGATCCTCGCCAGCTGCCCGAGATCGAAGCTGGCGGGGCCTTCGCCGGTCTGGTCGAACGGCTGGGGGCGATCGAGCTGACCGAGAACCGGCGGCAACGGGAAGGTTGGGAGCGGGCCGCCCTGGACGAGGTGCGGCACGGCGAGCCCGTCCGGGGCCTGACCGCCTTCGACCGGGCGGACCGGGTCCACACCTCCGAGTCGTTGGCCGGGAGCCGGCGGGAGCTGGTGGCCGGGTGGCTGGCGGCCCGCTCGGCCGGGGAGAAGGTGGCGATCCTGGCCGTCAACCGTCGGGACGTGGCCGCTCTTAACCGGGAG
>CAYVPF010000513.1:0-1500 GCA_964453355.1 uncultured Acidimicrobiaceae bacterium
TCCGGCTCCGCCGACCAGGCTCGACACCGCCGATCCGGTGGTGCCGGCGGCACCCGACACCACGCTGCCGAGGCCGCTCACGGTGGACCCGACACCGCTGGCGACGCTGGACACCGCCGACCCGACCCCGTTGGCCACCGCGGCACCGGCCTGCCCGGTGTCGCCGACCCCATCGGGCACGGTGGACAGCGCACTGGCCCCGTTACCGGCGCCGGCCGGCGAGGCGCCCGGCGCGGTGGTCCCACCGGCCGGGTTGCCGCCGCCGACCGTCGCCGCCGTCGGTCCGGCCACCGCGGCACCGGTGGTGACGGCCGTGGCGTCGGCCCCGGCGGCCGCCGGGGCCGGCAGGACGGTCGAGGAGGCCGGCGGCAAAGCGGTCTGGGCGGCCGCCGGTAGGGCCACGTTGCCACCGGCTCCGCCGCCGTGGCTGGTGACGGCCACCCCGGCCACGACACCACCGGCGACCACCAGGGAGGCGGCCAGGGCCCCAGGGCCCCGGAACGAGGTGGCCCCCAGCGCCGGGAGGCGCTCGGCGGCCCGCGACGTGGTGCGGAAGGCGAACCGGCGGAGGGCGGCCAGGCCCAGGCCCAGGGCCACGCCCAGCCGGCCGCCGGTCTCGACCAGAGCGGCGAACTCCCGCTTCAACGCCTGCCGGGCCCGCCAGAGGAGGGTCTCCATGGCCGGCACGGCGACCCCTTCGTGGTCGGCGATCTGCTGGGTGGACCACCCGGAGCCCTCCCGGAGCTGCAGCACCCGCTGGTGCCGGTCGGACAGCCGGCCCAGGGCCTGGACCACCATGGCGGCGTCCACCTCGTACAAGACCTGCTCGTCCACGTCGTGCTGGTCGAGGTCCACCAGCGGCAGCGGCACGTCCTCGACAGGGGTCAGTCGGGACCGTCGCCGCAGCACGTCCGTGCAGACGTTGCCGGCGATGACGGTGAGCCACGGGTAGAACCGGCGCTCTCCGGCGAACCGGGGCAGGGCCCGCCAGGCCTTGGTGAAGGCCTCCTGCACCGCGTCCTCGGCCTCGTACGGCTCGTGCAGCCGGCGGAGGCAGAAGTGGAACAGCCGCCGGTGGTACCGGTGGTACAGCTCCTCATAGGCGGTCCGGTCGCCGCCCTGGCAGCGCTCGACCAGTTCCCGGTCGCGAGCCAGGTCGACGGTGCCGTCCAAGGCGCCGCCGTCGATCGATCTCTTTCGCTGCTGCACCAGTTCGGGCGCCACGATGGTCTCTTACCCCCAAATCCCCCTCGCCTACGAGGGTAGCGCGGCGGTAAAAGAAATTTCTCGTCAGTTCCGAAAGGTGGGGCCGAGGCCCCCGTTCTCACAGCCAAGAGGGCACCGTCCGAGGTGGCGAAGAGCGACCGGCGGTAGCGAGAAGGGGAACGTCAATGGGGCAGGCAACGAAGGTTGGAGCATTGGTCACGGCCGTTGCGCTCAGTGCCGCCGGAGCGCTGGGGTTCGCCGACGTGGCGGGAGCCGACACCGGCGCCCCCTATA